>QHXM01000076.1 GCA_003222945.1 Acidobacteriota bacterium | reverse complement strand
GCGCTAGTCCCGCTGACGGCGTGAAGTGAAGAAATAGCTTGACACGACACCCTCAGTTAGCTTGTTAGGCTGCCGTCTTCCTAGCACGCCTACGCTGAAGCCATGCCACAATGAACGATATTATTGCCCCAATCAACGAGGCGTAAAATAGCAGCGCGAGCACAGATGGCAATCGGCAGTAAGAATTCTCCGCACTCAAATCATACCGACAATTACAAGGGACACACCTGAGACTCGCAGATGATGCCGTCCAGAGAAAGAACCAACACGCTGATAGGAGCAGAAGAACACCGACTAGAGTAGCAACAGAACCGGGATTTCTAAGTATTCTCACGGATACCTCTCAGCAGGCAGCCTAACGCTCGAATTAACCGGGCGCGCACGCACCGCCGAAACACGCAAGTCTCGCGGATGAAAGCCCCGCTATTCGCGCTCCGGTTGAATGAGTTGTTATGCCGCCCCCAGTTTCATCACATGCGGAATTGATCTGCCTTCTTTGGTGGTTTCGGATAATGATAATACCGCGCGTTCACATAACTGTCTGAAGCAACAACGTTCGGGAAAACGCGATAGAAATCTGCCTTTGTCATGCGCCAAATTGCACCAGGGGAAATAATTTCAAACACCTGATTCATCGCAAGCGGCTCGATAATATCAGCATAGAATCGGAGTCGTGGTGCTGAGTAAGATGCGGCTGGTCTCATAAATCCTCCTATCATATTTTACATACGCCATCACAGGCGGCATAACGCTCGAATTAACCGGCGAGCAATGAACTTAAAGGATAAAAGACTTGCTGATTGCGAGTCCGGTTCAATGAGTTGTTATGCTGCGCGTTGATAATTAAACGGCTACTTGGATGAAGATTTGGTTTTTCCGTATGCGCGTAACTCTGCTGCCGATTCGGGGCTAAGTTTTTTGAGAATCTCATACTGCTTCATCGCAGATCGCCTGTCTCCAATATCAAAATATGTCATGCCTAAATGTTGGTGGGGCGCGACGAAATCAGATTCCAAACTGATTGATTTCTTGAGCACATCAATAGCTTCAGCGTAACGCTTCAAAGAACGATATGCCAATCCTAATGCATTATATGGCTCGGCCTTCTCTGGTGTCCGATGGATAGCCTCTTGATAAGCATCAATCGCTTTTTCATATTTATGCTGAGCGTCATAGGAATAGCCTAAGTATTCATACGCCTCCTCATAATCAGGTTTAAGGCTAATCGCTCGCTTGAAGCATTGGATAGCTGCTTCCATACTGAATTCGCGCATGCCGGGAAACCCGTGCGACGTGTAGTAAACAGTACCCAAGTTGAAGTATGCACGAGAGCTATCTGTATCAAGACGAATGACCTGCGTTTTCTCGCCCTCCGATCTATTTTCGACTACTACCATGAATGATAAAAACGCACCCGTATCATTTCCTATAATGCTTTGTGCTATGCCTAATTTAGTAAATGCGTCTCGCCATTGGGGGCCTGGGGCAACCAAAGCGCGCGTACCTTTAACGGTGACGGCTTTGAATAGCGAATCAGCAGCCTCCTTGTATTTACCACTCCTGTAATATTCCAAGCCTTCGTTATAGAAGGTAAGAGCGTCCTGTGTTTCTTGCCCCTTAATCTTCTCTGTTAGCGTTATAGGAGAAATGGCAAGAGACAAAAGCATCCAAATTACTCTAAGCTTTTCCTGCATATTCGCCTCACCTTTTACCACACCGCTCGCGGCATAACTAGTATTAGACATCCTAAAAGGCGTAATAAATTACGCCTAAATGGGCGTCTAATCTTACTCCATTATCATATTTGGGCGTCAATTTATATTTTCCTCTTGCTAATGCGCCTGAATCCGCTATAGATTAGACGCCTCTTTTTTACGCCCCTCACCTGGCTTCCACCCTTAACAGAAAGTGGAGGTCTGTTCATGTCTAAACTACTTGACCATGCGCGCGACTTGATGAGGACTCGTCACCTTAGCATTCGCACAGAAGAAGCTTACCTCTCCTGGATTAAACAGTACATCCTTTTTCATAACAAACAACACCCGGCCAAACTCGCAGCCAATGATGTACGCTCCTTCTTATCCTACCTGGCCGTCGAGCGCCATGTCTCTGCCTCTACACAGAACCAAGCCCTCTCAGCCATACTCTTCCTATACCGTGAAGTGATGGTTAAGGAGATAGACTGGATTACTGATGTTATACGCGCTCAGAAGCCCAAACGCTTGCCCGTAGTATTTACCAAACAGGAGACTAAAGCAGTCCTGCTGCGCCTCTCCGGCACTACCTCATTGATGGCAAGCCTTCTATATGGCTCAGGCTTGCGCCTTATGGAATGTATTCGATTGCGCGTTAAAGATATTGATTTCGATAGCCGCCAAATCACTGTGCGGGACGGTAAAGGGGGCAAAGACCGTGTGACCGTGCTGCCCGATTCATTGGTTGACCCGCTCAGGAATCATCTAACACGCGTGAAGACTCTCCACGAGCGTGATATAGAAGAGGGCTTCGGTACTGTTTATCTCCCATACGCGCTCGCACGTAAATATCCAAAGGCAGAGCGTGATTGGATATGGCAGTACGTCTTCCCTGCAAGAAGGCGCTCACGTGACCCGCGAACAGGCAGAGAGCAGCGCCATCACATAGCAGAGACAGTCTTGCAGCGCGCCGTTAAGGCGGCCATTCGTCAGGCCGGAATCAATAAGGCTGGCAGTTGCCACACATTCCGTCATAGCTTCGCCACTCATCTATTAGAAGACGGTCACGACATTAGAACGATTCAAGCTCTACTCGGGCATAAGGACGTTTCAACAACTATGATCTATACACACGTACTGAACAGGGGCGGACATGGTGTAAGAAGTCCTCTCGATCCGGTTGCCTGATAGAGAAACAGTTTGGAAAAGCATTCATCACAAAGGACAGAAGGGAAACTATGAACGCTGAACTGAAAAACTCTTGTCTTTCTTTCATTCCGTGTTCATAGTTTCCCTTCTGTCCTCTGCGGTTAATATCCGTTCTCACATCTCAAACTGACCAATACAAAAATCTGTTGACTTACGCACTCAAAGCAGAGCATACTTCCGGCGCTTTACCAAGTTCTCTTAACTTTTAAGCCGACGGCGCTTTCCACGCTCTCGCAATATTCCTGGCATATGGCTGAATTCGCTTCCACGTCAGCTACCACGGAACGCCTTTTCGACGCTCCCAAATCAGTTTCCGCCCATCTTCCGCGAGTCGTTGTCTGTCTGGAGCGAACCGTCTGCTACAGTTCTGGAACGATTGGCTCCAAGGAGCGAACCGCTCGCTCCCAGTTGCCAGCCATTCCAGAAGTGGAGCGAATGGTTCGCTCCAGGGAGCGAATCCTTGCCGAAAGGGAGCGAACTGTTCGCTCTCTGGAGCCAATCGTTCGCTACACTTCTGGAATCATTCGCTCCGGTCATTCAATAACTCGCAATCGTCAATTACACGCCAGCAAAAACAAGGTTTTGCGCCACCCTAACACAAACACAGGCCGATTCACGCCCTGCGTTTCACACAACTCGGCACTCAAACAGTAAAGGAGTAGAAGAAATGCCTGACTTTTTACCCGGTACAGACAGCGACCTGCTCATCTGGTTCAACAACTTTCAGCTAAAATTCCCGACATACGCGCCCACGCTTGGCTTTACGGCTGCGGAAGTCGCCGCCCTTGCAGACGATTACAATATGCTCGTCTTCGCCGTCAACGCATCGGAAGCCGTACGCAACGAATCGCAGGCGCGCACAAGTTATAAGAATGTCTTGCGCGATGGACCGGTGGGTACGACTCAGCCTGCTCTGCCTGCTATTCCAACGCTCGCGCCACCTGCAACAGTCGTAGCGCCCGGCATAATCCCGCGCCTGCGCTCAATCGTGCAGCGCGTCAAGGCGCACCCCTCCTACACGGAGACGATAGGCGCAGACCTCGGCGTTATAGCCACGCCCGCGCAAACGCCTGCGACTCAAGCGAAACCCACAGCTACCGCCAAAGCAGAACCCGGCAGCACCGTCAGAATAAATTGGACCAAGGCTGGTTATGACGGCGTGCTCGTTGAAAGCCAGCGCGCAGGCGAAACCGTCTGGACGCTTATTGCGACAGACACGCAAAGCCCATACATTGACACACGCGCTCCTGTGCAAGCGGGCGCACCCGAACTGCGACGCTACCGTCTGCGCTATGTTAAGAACGACGAGCCGGTCGGCTCTTACTCGGATGAGATGACTGTCACGACCACGCCATAAGAGTAGTCTGGAGTCTGGAGTCAAAAGACAAAGACCGTTTTTGACATGCGGAATCCAGACGCTGGACTTTTGGTAGTGGGTCAGTAAGGGAGCGTGAGTATGACAAACTGAAGTTTGTCAAAAGCGAGCGACAAACCTTAGTTTGTCCTACAGCAAGCTGACCCACTACTGGACCTTTTATTTTCTTGACAAGAAATCAAACGCCAATTATCGTTAGCCGCCTTCTCGCTCTCTAGTAGTCAATGGCCTCAAGCACGTTT
Organism: Acidobacteriota bacterium; assembly: GCA_003222945.1. Classification (GTDB taxonomy): domain Bacteria; phylum Acidobacteriota; class Blastocatellia; order Pyrinomonadales; family Pyrinomonadaceae; genus QHXM01. The sequence goes on along the minus strand of QHXM01000076.1, from coordinate 15,887 downwards.
GAAAATTCCTACTATTCTCGCATGTTATTCTAAGGAGATTTACGATGAAAAGCTCCCGTCTGCTGCTCTTGCTCATTCTAATCAACTGCTGTCTGACATTAAGAGGCCAATCAACTCCAACTGATGCGCTTCCTCAGTTGAAAAAGGAGCCTAAGCAAGGAAACTTAATTGATATACATCTGGACGCATCGCGCCACCAGATTTCCGCTGGCTCCGGCTTTGGAATCACAGCCACCATCACTAACACATCAGATAAGCCGGTTTTCCTAACACCCTGTACGGCCATTCTTTATCTGCCTCCAGAGATAGTCGCCTCTAATATGAACGTGACGTACCGTGCATCAATTAGTCCGGGCAATTTTGTAGGTTACATGGATAACGACCCGGAAAATCAGAAGAACCAATTGGAAAAGCAGAAGGACCAATGCAATTGGTTATACGAAATTAAGCCCGGTGAGAGCCTGCTTCTCTACTGGTCATACGGCTTTACTGAAAGTTTCGATCCGCGGGCTGTTACGTCCACAGCCCCCATGCAACTGCGTATTCTTTACAAAACTCAACTCCTTGAGGAGCTACAATTTCTTTTCTTCCTGCCTGGGGATTATAAGCTGACTACTGCGGTCACCTGCTGGACAGACCCGGACAAGTGGCAGGACACTTCCTTCAACTCTATGGAAAGCGTGACTCTGCCCATCACTGCGCCAGAGACAGTGATACTTTTAGGCGCTGCTATTGGCGGCTTGATCTCCTCCTTTATATTTGGTCGCCTTCAGCCGACGAAAGATAATACAGACTCGTCGGAAAAGTCGTCGAATAAATTCAAGGACCTTTGGCGCGAGACCAAGACCATTTTCAGGCGTTACATTCGTCCGGCTCTTTGGTCAATGATCTTTAGCGCGACCGTCACGATTCTTCTTGCCAGACTCGCCGAGACTCAATTCATAATTCGTATCACGGTGGCTGATCTCTGGGGAGCGATTACCATTGGATTTGTAGCCAACTACTTAGGTACTGGACTGATAGAGCGCATGACTACGTCGCTGAAGAAGACCAGGCAGAAAAACCAGAAGCGCAGGGAACAAATCGCCGAGAATTAACATCCTCAGCAAGATGAGAAGATTGAGCAGTGGTTCAGTTTGAAATATGAGTAGTGGGTTGATTTGAAGTTGGCTGCATTTTCACTCACACCTAGCTTCAGCCAGGTGTGAGTGAGATTATTTCTAATACTAACCCACTACCGACCAGCGGCGGACTATGAAACTGTTTGAAGAGGGTGTGGTAAACTGAAGGTCTCCCGATTTTGAAGCAGGCCATGCTTCCGATTAACGCTCATTGCTTATTTTGCTAACGCACAAATGTCCTTCTCAGGAAAATTAAAACCTTCGGGCGATGCAGTCGAAGAAGGAGCGCTCATAGCGCACTACCGCATCCTTGAGCCTCTTGGTATGGGCGGCATGGGCGCGGTCTATAAAGCTCATGATGAGAAATTGGGGCGCATAGTCGCTCTAAAGATGCTGACGCCAGAAGCCCTCGCGCAAGCGGACCGCCGACGCCGCTTTCTACAGGAAGCACGCGCCGCCTCTGCTCTTAACCACCCGCACATACTTACCGTCTATGAGATTGGCGAAGCCGACGGCAAGCCCTACATGGTGATGGAGTATGTCGAAGGCGAGACGCTTCGCAGGAAGATTGAAAAGGGCGCGCTCTCCCTGAAAGACGCTCTGGCGATTGCCATACAGGTCGCAGGAGGTTTAGCCAAAGCGCACGAGCACGGCATAGTCCATCGTGACCTGAAGCCTGAGAATTTGATAATCAGCAGTGACGGCTATGCGAAGATTCTTGATTTCGGGCTGGCAAAGCTCGTCGAGCGAAAGCATTCAGCCCTTGCAATCAACAGCACGGAGAAGACGCTCATTCAAGTACAGACCGAGAGCGGCATGGTTATGGGGACAATCAACTATATGTCGCCGGAGCAGCTTCTAGCTCAGCGCGTTGATTTAAGGAGCGACATCTTCTCGTTCGGCATAGTTCTTTACGAGATGTTGACATGCAAGTATCCGTTCGCGTCCACCAACAGGATTGACACTATGCACGCCATCCTGCACGTTGAAGCCGAAGCCCCGCACACAATAAAGTCCGACCTGCCACTAGACCTTCAACGAATCTTGTCTAAGGCTCTGGCGAAAGCGCCGAAGGCTCGTTATCAAACCGTCAGGGAATTTCTCTCAGACCTTGAAGCTCTTAAACGCGATATCGAACTGGGCCGCGCCGCAAATCCGGGCAGTAGTAGTAGTAGAACCAGACTCGTCTTGAAGCGAGTGCCTGCTGTAAGTGAGCGCGGGACCCGGATTGATTACGAAAGTGAGCTTAACGAATCCCAGTACAGGGCTGTGACGACGATTGACGGTCCGCTTCTGATAGTTGCAGGAGCGGGCACGGGCAAGACGCGCACGCTCGTTTACAGAGTTGCGCGTCTGGTTGAGACCGGCATTCGTCCTGAATCAGTGTTGCTGCTGACGTTTACGCGAAGGGCTGCGGCCAGCATGTTGTCTCGCGCGGCTCAACTCGCAGACGCTCGCTGCCAGCGCGTATCCGGCGGCACGTTTCATTCGATGGCGCATTCGGTCCTCAGAAAATATGCGGAGCTTTCAGGCGTGCATCGTTCATTCACGATTCTCGATTCAAGCGATACGGAAGATTTGATTGACCTGTTGCGCCGCCAGTTGCGCATCACGGGCAAGGATCGCCGCTTCCCCAGAAAGCGGACCATCTGCGCAATCTACAGCATGGCGGCTAATAAATTGATGACGATTGATGAAGTTCTTAAAAGATACTACCCGCACTTTGCGCACGAGCGCCGCGAGCTTGAACAGTTATACAGAGCGTTTGAAGAGTACAAGCGCGAGCGCCAGATGCTCACCTACGATGACCTGCTCATGCGCCTATGCTCGGCGCTCGAAGAGAATCAGGAATTGTGCGAACGATTGTCGGAGCAGTATCGCTACATAATGGTTGACGAGTATCAGGACACGAATCGTTTGCAGGCGCAGATTGTAAGATTGATGACCGCGGCGCACGACAACGTCGCTGTGGTAGGCGATGAGTGTCAGGCCATCTATTCATTTCGCGGCGCGAGCTTTAAGAACATGCTTGAGTTTCCTGAACTCTTTCCAGAAGCGACGTTAATTAAATTGGAAGAGAATTTCCGCAGCACGCAGCCCATACTCGATTTAGCAAACTCGATTATTTCGAGTGCGAGCGAGGGCTACGCGAAACGCCTTTTCTCGCGCATGGCGGAAGGCGTGCCGCCTCTTCTGGTAAGCGCACGCGACGAGAACGAGCAGTCGCGCTTCGTTGCCGAGCGCATTGAAGAGTTGCGCGAAGAGGGCGTGCCGCTTCACGACATAGCCGTGCTCTTTCGCGCAAGCTCTCACTCATTCGATCTTGAGATAGAACTTAGCAAGCACGGAATCCCTTTCAGAAAATTCGGCGGCATAAGGTTCGCAGAATCCGCTCACGTCAAAGATGCGCTCTCATTCCTTCGCGTCGCGCTCAACCCTTCGGACACGCTCTCATGGTTTCGCACGCTCAAACTCATTGACCATATCGGCGATGCTACGGTCGAGCAGATACTGGATCATCTGGGCGTTGAAAGAAGAGAGTTCAGGACAACGCGCGCGAAAGAGAGTCTCTTCAACCGCCTGAAACAGTTTCCGGCGCGTGCAAGTTACAAGGACCAGTTGATAAAACTTGCTCACGTTCTACGCACAATCGTCGAGCACAAATCGCCGCACGCGCAGCTTTCGACAGTTCTTCGTCTCTATCGTCCGATTCTAAAATCCAGATATGACGATTACCCCAGACGCCAGCGCGATCTTGAGCACCTGCAATCAATCGCCAAGCGTTACAAGAACGCAGCGGAGTTGTTGGCGGACGTTGCACTTGACCCTTCGGACGCAGCGCAAGTTGAGACTCGCGGCACAGGCTACGTCACGCTCTCAACGGTTCACTCGGCGAAAGGGCTTGAATGGAACACGCTCTTCGTAATCTGGATGACCGACGGCTGGTTTCCTTCGTCACGCTCAGCGGACGAGTTTGAAGACCTGGAGGAGGAGCGTCGCCTGCTCTATGTCGCAGCGACGCGAGCGAAAGAGCATCTATATTTCACCTACCCGATGGGCGTCTATCGTGGCATGGGAGCAGACGGGCTTCCGGTCGTATCCAGATTTCTTGAGCCTATACCCGACGCGGTTCTTACGCGCGCGACGCTGATGTAAACCAGGCAGCAGGTCTGAACAGAGCAGTTCACCGCAGAGGCGCGGAGGACGAAGAGCGGGCGCAGAAAAGACTCTCTCTGCGTAATCTCAGCGACATCTCTGCGCCTCTGCGGTGAATTTTTTCTAATCGACCACTACTCTATCTCCCACGCAATTGACACCGCACTATTATTAGCGTATCTGTTAAGTTTGGTTTTCGTGAGAAAATCGTAGCTGTGCGCAGGTATCTTTATTGAGCGCAGGGAGCATCTAAACCCAGGAATGGATTACACGACCAGAGAGCTTTTGAAACGTTATGCGCGGCTTGCAATGGGGCAGCCGTTCGCCCCCGTACTCTTGAATATACTTGTGACTTCCGTTTGCGACATGCGCTGTACGCACTGCTTCTTCACGGACGAACTTGATGACCGACCGCGAAAGAAATTGCAGATGAAGACCGAAGAGATTGAGCGAATCTCTGAAACTCTCGGCGGCAATCTTGGCGTTCTAATCCTTGCGGGCGGCGAGCCTTTTACGCGCAAAGACCTGCCGGAGATTGCGCGCGTCTTTTATAAGAACAACAATCTGGAATCAATCTACTTGATGTCGAACGGGCAGATTCAGAAAAGAATCATGCCGGATGTCGTTCGTATTTTGGAAGAGTGCCCGAACTTGAACGTCACGGTCGCGCTCGGTATAGATGGCCTCAAAGAGCAGCACGAGAAGATTCGACAGAAGCCGGGTTCATGGGACATTGCGACTGATACTGCCAGGCAACTTCAGAAGATTAAGAAGCAGTACCCGCGACTCGATATTCAGACCTGCACCTGCTTCATGCACTCGAATCAGGATACTATCTTCGAGTGGTACGACTTTCTCAAATACGAGTTGAAACCAGACAAGGTAAACTTCAACTACATTCGCCCGCCGTCAGCAGACCCTGTGGAATTGGATATTGACCAAGAGCGTTATGCTCGTCTTGCGCAGATGATTGACGACGATTCGCGCCATGCTGCTATAAAGAACAATTACACGGGCGACGCTGGATTCTTCAAAGCGGCGATTGATATTTACATGCACGGGCTGATCGCAAAGACTAAGGAAGAGCAGAAGGCGCAGTTGACTTGTTATGCTGGCACGGCGGGCGCAGTGATTTACGATGAGGGTACTCTTTCGTCATGCGAGAATCTTGAGGCAGTCGGAAACCTGCGCGATTACGACTGGAACTTTCAACGGCTTTGGCTCTCGCCCGCTATGAAAGAGCGTAGAAGAAAAGCAGCCGACGGTTGCTTCTGCACGCATGAATCGAATTGCTACTATCCGAGTCTGCCTTTCAATCCGAAGCACTTGATTCAGATTAAGAGATTGGAGCGCGAGATGAAGAAAGCGCGCAAGAATGTAAATTTGGGTGAGCCGGAGGCGGATGGTATTACAATCGGGGCATAGCATGAAGGAGATGCTCGGCAGAGGGGAAATGCTCAGAGCAAGGGTTCCTAAAATTCTAATCATCTCGTCGGACACGGGCGGAGGCCACCGCTCGGCTGCCGCTGCAATCGTCGCGGGCGTGCAGAACTTTTTTCTAGGCGAGTCTTACGCCGTTCGGGTTGTGCGCGCGATAGAAGAGGCGCACTCGGTAACGGAAAAGTTGGTCCGCATATACAACTGGCTGCTTCGCCGCAAGCAGCACTGGATGAAATATCTTTACTGGGCTATTAACCGCTTTCGCCCTGAAACCAGAGAGTTCTTCTACAATAGAACGGTCGGTTACGTTAAGGACCTTTTCGAGCGCTGGTGTCCGCACGTAGTCGTAAGCGTTCATCCTCTCACACAACACTTCATAGCACGCGTTCTGAAAGAGCTTGGACTGGCAGACAGGATTCCTCTCATAACGGTTGTCACAGACCCTTGCTATGGCTTCTGGCGCGGCTGGGCTTGCGATGACGTGCGGCTCTATCTGGTTGCGAGCGAAGAGGCCGAGCGGCAGTTGATTGATTATGGCATCGCGCCCGAACGAATAAAGATTGCAGGGATGCCTGTTCATCCTAAGTTTCAGTTTTCAGACGAGCAGGCTGCGCGTGCCGCTCGTTCCGCTCTTAACCTTGACCCGCACAAGTTCACGGTCTTTGTGAATGCTGGATGGATGGGGGGCGGGAACATCCCGCAAATCTTCCGCGAGCTTGCGCAAAGTGAACTGGACGTTCAGGCAATCTTCCTCGCGGGGAAGAACGAAGAGTTGCGAATAGAAGCTGAAGCGGTCGCATCAAACGCGAAGTTTCCGATAAAAGTCATAGGCTATTCCGAGCAGATCGAGCAACTGATGAGCGCCGCTCACGTGATGGTCTCAAAACTCGGCGGGCTGACAACCTTTGAAGCCTTCGCCTGCCATGTCCCCATTATCGCCGACACGATCACAGAGCCTATGCCGCAGGAGGCTGGCGCTGCGCGTCTGATTGAAAAGCGCGGCGCGGGCGTGCTCCTGAATCGCGCAGCCGACATTGGACCTGTCGTTCGTCGTATGCTTGAAGACTCAAAGCACTACGCTTCCATGCGCGCGGCCACGCTTGGTCTGGCAATTCCTAATTCGACACGTCACATTGTCGAAGAGATAACATCCCTTATTCCGCAGACCGTATTTGCGAGCGACGGGCCGATTCTTGTAGAAGCTGGAAAGGTATAAGCCTTCTTTTAGCGGGTTGTTATGATAAGTCTTTTATGCATTCAAACGGGAAGACTGTACAGTTATCCCTCATCGCATCTCTTGAAGGTAATATTGATCATCATAATGATCTTTGCGCTTTAATCTACTCGTATCTGAATAAAAATAAGTAACAGCACATTTATTTGAAATTACCAATCTTCAGCCTCTGTTGACGCCAATCAATTATTCAGGTTTAATCTAACCGCAACGATCAAGACAAACACGCAAGTCCCCGCTTCTCTTTTAATCGAAGCGGGTTTTTTTGGAGACTGACCGAGTTGAGCCTTTTGCTGGAAGGAAAGAGAGCCTTCATCACTGGCGGCACGCGCGGCATAGGCCATGCGCTCTGCGAAGTCTTCGCACGCGAAGGCGCGGACGTGGCTTTCAACTACAACTCGCGCGACGACCTTGCAGAAGAGACGCGCAGCAAGATTGAAGAGCATGGCCGACACGCTCTCTCTTATAAAATCTCCGTGACGGATCGTGTGGGTTTGAAGAAGCTGACGCGCGAGTTGGTTGAGGCTTGGGGCGGGATTGATATTCTTGTCAACAACGCTGCGATCAATAAAGGCGACAACTTTGCCACGACGACAGATAGATCGTGGGATGAGGTCATAGGCACAAACGTCAACAGCCTGTTCGCCGTAACGAAACCCATCTACAAGCAGATGATTCGCCAGCGCAAAGGCTCAATCCTCAACATCACTTCAATCGGCGCGATTCGCGCCCTGCCGACTTCGGTTCATTACGCAACGTCGAAGGCCGCGATGATAGGCTTTACAAAATGCCTTTCGCGCGAGGCCGCAACCTTCGGCATAGCCGTCAACGCAATCGCCGCCGGAATCTTTGACACGGATTTAGCGCAAGCGCTACCGGACCGATGGCTTCAGATGCACGAGTTCTGGGTCCCGCAAGGACGTTTGGGGCGACCGGAAGAGTTGGCGGAGTTCGCGGCCTTCATGGTCTCGGACCGCAACAGCTACATGAACGGCGAAGTCGTAATAGTTGACGGCGGCGCTGTCACTTAAAGTTTTTGAGTCTGGACAATGTTGGTCGCGTGAAGGCGGCTGTGAGTTCAGGATAAAACATCAGTCGGCCTGGTTTACTTCCAGAAAATCCACATCCTCATAAATTTCCCGCACATTGATCGTGCAGCCAATAGAGGCGAAAGTCAAAGAAGCATCAAGCGAAGTTATCTCCTCTTGCATCCATTTGCCGTCCGGCTGCCGCGAGTAGTGAGTTACAAGCGGCTTGTCCTGCGAGATGAGCAGGTAATCGCTGAAGGTTTCAATAGCCTTGTAGGCTGAAAACTTTTGATTATGGTCGAGCGATGCTGTGCTCGGCGAAAGCACTTCGACGATCAGCACGGGATTGACCAGAGCGTCAAGAACCTGGACATGCTTAAATTTTAACTCGCTGCACGCAACGCTAGCGTCCGGGTAACGATAGGGTGGGAGCGCTGGCGTTAGTATGGCTGTATCGGCTGTGAAAGCCCGACAGGGGCCGCCTTCAAGCCGCTGTCGAAGCCGGTAAAAAACATTGCCAGAGATAATGTAGTGCGCGCGACTGCCGCCGCTCATGCAAATGATGTCGCCGTCCCAATACTCGAAGCGCGCGTCGCTCGCCTGCTCAAGTGCGAAATACTCGTCGAGCGAATAATAGTGATACGGAATATCTTTAGGATTGAGAGCCATTGACGCTTACACTGTTCCTCACGCTCAGCTATTCTATTCCAGACTTTTCATATATGGCTACCTTACCGCTCTATTCTATGCCAGTCTCTTTGACGGATGACTCTTCTGTATTTGAAAGAGATTTCTCTAATGCTCTGAGGCGCGCTTCGAGTGTGCGGATTGTGCGCTGCATCTCTGGAAGCTTTGGGAAGATTGTCATGACTTTCAGAGATTCACGATGGTCGAAGGCAGGCACGCCGCCTGACATTGTGCTCCCGGCAGGAACGTCCTTGAATGTCCCTGCCTGCGCCATCAGCACCGCGTCGTCGCCTATAGTTAAGTGTCCCCCGACGCCAACCTGCCCTGCAAGTATAACGCGGCTGCCGACGTGACTGCTCCCCGCAAGCCCAACCTGTGCGCAGAGCAAAGTATCTTCACCTACTGTGCATGAGTGGCCGACCTGAACAAGGTTGTCAATCTTCGTCCCGCGCCCTATGCGAGTCTCGCCGACCGAAGCCTTATCAACGCAAGCGCACGCTCCTACCTCAACATCGTCTTCCAGAACGACGCGCCCCGTCTGCGGAATCTTAAGCCAACGATTCTCTTCATCCTTCGCGTAACCGAACCCGTCAGAGCCTACGACAGCATTGTTGTAGATAACAACTCGCTCGCCCACAAAAGTGTTCTCACGAACAACAGCGCCCGAATGTATTACGGAATCTGCTCCGATGTGCACGCCGTCATAGATGGTCACGTTCGGATAGATACGAACCCTTTCACCAATCTCAACATCGCGCCCTACGAACACACACGCGCCTATCCAGACATCTTCAGAAAGTCGCGCAGAAGGATCAATGGCGGCTGTCGTATGTCTGAAAGGAGTAAACGCGGGTTCTTGATGAAAGAGCCTCAGTGCGCGCGTGTAGGCGAGGTATGGATCGCGCGCGCGCAAGATTGCAATCTCTCTTTTGACCTCTGCGCCCTCGCCAACGTAGATGGCAGAGGCGCGCGTCCTGGCAACCTGCGGAGTATATTTTCGGTTAGCTAAGAAAGTGACCTGGCCCGGCGTAGCAAGGTCCAGACCGGCTGCTCCGGTTATCTCTATGTCGTCAAAGTGGCCTTCAATTTGCGCGCCAGTCTTTTGTGCAAGCTCTGATAATTTCATGCGGCGAAGTTTAACCGATACGAGTCTGGAAATCATCACATCAGGTTAACAGGGTCAATCTCAAGATTTACCGAGCGCAGATCAACGTTGCGCGCCGAAAGTTCTGCGAGCGCCATGTCAATCACTTCGCGCAAGGTGGGTCGGCTGCGTGATTTGATTAGAATCTGTATGCGATGCTCGCCCCGAAGTCGAGCGAGCGGCGCGGGCGCAGGGCCTAAGATTCTGCACGCACGGTCAGCGTTCGCATCATCCAGCGCTTTCTTGATTTCGGCTGCGGTAGTTTGCGTGCGCGTGAAATCTTCGCCATGAACAAGTAGCGATGCGAGAGCGACGAATGGCGGGTAGTTCAGGCTCTTGCGGTATCGTATCTCTTCTTCATAAAAGCCTGCGTAATCCTGCGCGCAGGCATGTTTCAGTGCGTAGTGCTGCGGGTGATATGTTTGAATAAGCACGCGCCCGGCAAGGTCTCCGCGACCTGCGCGGCCTGCGACCTGTGTTATCAACTGGAAAGTTCTTTCGGCTGAGCGAAAGTCCGGCAGAGCAAGGCCAGCGTCAACTGAGACTACGCCTACCAGCGTGACGTTCGGAAAGTCGTGGCCTTTGGCGAGCATCTGCGTGCCGACGAGCATATCCAGATCGCCCGCGCCGAATTCAAGAATCGCTCGCTCGAAAAGTTTACGGCGCGAAGTTGTGTCCCGGTCCAGACGTGCAATGCGAAGTGTGGGAAAACGCTTCTGCAACATCTCTTCAATCTGCTCAGTCCCTTCGCCAACGTAATAAATGTATTTGCCCTGACAAGATGGACAGCGCGAGGGCGAAGGCTGCCGGTGGTTGCAGTAGTGACAGATGATGCTCATCTCGCTGCGATGGTATGTGAGCGTAACGTCGCAGTTGGGGCAGTGAATGGATTCACCGCAGGAGCGACACAAGACGAAGCTTGAATAGCCGCGACGGTTCAGAAGAATTATGGACTGCTCGCCGCGCGCGTGAGTCTCTTCGATTGCCGCGAGTAACTCTTCGGAGAAAACCTCTGGACGACCTTGACGCGCAAAGACTTCGCGCATGTCAACTATCTCTGCGCGTGCCATCGCTCTGTTTGCGATTCGCGTTGGAAGATGCAGGTAGTTGTACTTGCCGCTTCGAGCGTTGTGAAAAGATTCCAGCGAGGGCGTTGCTGAGCCTAAGACTACGACCGCGCCTTCGCGGTTCGCGCGAACGACAGCAACGTCGCGCCCGTTGTAGTAGGGCGACTCCTGCTGGCGATAAGAGGTCTCGTGCTCTTCGTCAATTACTATGAGACCAAGATTCGAGACGGGCGCGAATACTGCGGAGCGCGTGCCAATGACCACGCGCGCAAGCCCTCGCTTCAATCTGCTCCATTCGTCGAAGCGTTCGCCCGTTGTCAGAGATGAATGAAAGATTGCGACCTGATCGCCGAAGTGTGCGCGAAGGCGGCGCGAAAAGACCGGCGTCAATGCGATTTCAGGCACGAGCATCATTGCGGCGCGGCCTTGAAGGAGCGCTGCGCGCATGGCGCGAATGTAGATTTCCGTTTTGCCGCTGCCCGTGACGCCATGCAGAAGGAATGCGCTGTAGCGGCCCGCATGAAGCGGCTTCTCAATCTCCTTAAGAGCCGAGATTTGCGCCTTAGTCAAATCTAATTCTTCAATCTCAGGCAACTCGGCGGTCGCAAGAGGATCGCGGCGGACGTTGCGAACGAAGACTTCAACGATTCGCCGCTTCTCAAGCGTCTGAATCGTAGAGGCGCTCGCGTCCGCTGCTTCCAAAAGATCGGCAAAGCCCATCTCGCCGCCTTCATCAATCAACGCTTCAACGATTCTCTGTTGAGCTTTTGAAAGCGCGCGTGCGGATTCAGGCGAAACGTGTTCTTCCAGGGGCAGCAACCGCACGGCCTTGCGCCGTTTCGCTTTTGCAAGAACACTTCGCGCGCGATGCGTGAGCTTAATCCATCCGGCGCGTTCCATGTCGCGCGCGACTGCGCCAGCGCGAGCCTCGCCTACGTGCCGCGCGATGATGCGCAGAGGTAGTTCATCATTGTCTGCGATTAGACGCAGTGCGCGTGCTCGCGCAGTTGCGGTCCGGTTAATCGGCAGGCGCGCGAGTTCGTCCCGGCCTTCCGAAGTGATTGAGAGAATCTGTTCGACCGTTGCGTTCAGCCCTGCGGGAAGCGAAGCCTTCAAGACTTCGCCCCAGGGCGCGGCGTAATATTCTGCGACCCAGCGCGTTATCTCAAGAACTTCAGGCGTGAGCAATGGCTCTGCATCGAGCAGTTCTTCGGCATCCTTTATGTCCGTGTCCGTAAGCTCTGTTGCCGGGTCAAGGCTTTGAAGAAGCGCAACGATGTAACCCGTGATGCGTTTGCGCCCGAAGGGAACAAGAAGGCGTGAACCCAGACGCGCGTCCTGTTGGAGCGCGAAGGGCAGGCGGTAAGTAAACGTCCTGTTGACGTGAACAGGAACTGCGACCTCCGCGTAATGCGGCAGCGGCACATTCGATTGCGGATTTTGGATTGCGGATTGCTGATTGAAAAGCGAGACGCTCTTATCTTCGCTAATCCGCAATCCGCAATCCGAAATCCGCAATTGAAATGGCTTGTTCACAGTGATCGGGTACTTAAAACTTCGAGATGTACCATTCAATTATGCGCGAGCCAAGTAGAAGCGCAAGGATTGAGCCTATGCCAAGAAAGATGCCGAAGGGAAGTTGCATCTGCATGTCTCGCTCTTTCCGCTTCGCCATCAAGCCAACGCCTGCTATCGAGCCTGTAAGAACTCCTAAGAATATAGTCAGGATGGTCAAACGCCAGCCCAGGTATGCGCCGACCATGAACATCATCTTGACATCTCCTAACCCCATCGCCTCAACGCCGCGTAGGCGCTCCCACAGCCAACCTATGAGCCATAAACTTCCGCCGCCCGCGAGCGCGCCGAGCGCAGCGCCAAAAAGCGATGCAGACCACATAGGCCACGCGTAAAGATGACCATACCAGAGCGACGGAAGGTCATCGAAAGCATAAGGCCCGACCAGGTAGGGGAGTGCGATGCGAGCTAATATTGCGAACACTATGCCCGGATATGTTATGGCGTTCGGCAAAAGCATGTGTTCAGCATCAATGAAGACGAGCGAGATGAGGGCTGAGACGAAGACCAGATCGAACAGAATCGTGTAGGTTAATCCGCCGCGCAAATAAACATCAATCAGAAAGACTCCTGCGTAGAGCAGTGCCGCCAGAAGTTCGACAGCAGGATAACGCCACGAGATAGGCGCGCGACAGTTGCGGCAACGACCGCGCAAAATCGCGTAGCTCAAAAGCGGAATGTTATCCATCGCGCCGATTATGGCAGAGCACGAAGGGCAGCGAGAATTAGGAAAGACGATTGACTCTTCGCGCGGCAGGCGATGAATGACCACGTTTAGAAAGCTTCCTATGATCGCGCCGAACATTGCTACGAAAAGGCACGTCACCCACAAGGGCAATCCAAGCAAGCCTTCAATGAATAAGAGATAAGAGTTCATTCGAGAATCATTCCGTTCTCATGCGCGCTAAAATAAACTTTCACTCTGCTTGACGCGCGCTTTACACATTAAGCATCATACGGCTTCATCTTTTTTTGCGAAAGATGTAAAACGCGCTGGAGAATATTTTGAATCGCCGCCAACCAATCTATTGGATAATAGCCTGCGGCCTCGTAGCCATTGGCATTCTTACCTCCATCCCACACTTCATCAAGGCGCGCGTGATAGTAGAAGAAGCGGCAGGGCTTGTCGTAGAGGAAAAGGGTCACAATGAAAAGGCTAAGAAGCCTGTTGAGGCTAAGCCAGCTTTCGACGCTGCTTCTTGGTATGCGTCTCGCGGCGAATCGCCGGATACGCACGGTGTTTTGATTGAGACGCTGGACGGAAAGCGCGTGCTTGCATCCTTGAACGCCGCCGCGACGTTCAATCCCGCCTCGCTTCTAAAACTCGCAACCTCTCTGGTCGCTCTAAAAAAGTTGGGCGCAAACTACAGATTCCAGACTCGCGTCTTTCTTGAAGGCGATGTTGACGGAAAGAAAGGGGCGCAAAGCAGGCTCTACGTCAGTAGCAGCGACCCGACTTTTGGCGATGCGGGCGCAAGTTTGATTGCGAAGGAGTTGAAAGCGCGCGGGGTGGATCGCTTGAGCGAAGTCGTCGTCTCGCCCGAATTCTGTTTCAACTTCGACAACTCGCCAGAAGAGTCTGCCGACCGCTTGTCTAAAGCTTTGAAGCTTGGAAATCCGAAAATCTCCGTCGCAACGGAAACAGGCGGCCAGTTGATCCTTACAGTCAACTCGAATCCTTTGAGCGACATTCTGCTCTATATGAACGCGCGGTCCAGTAATTTCATGGCCGAGAAGATTGGCTCGCTCATTGGCGGAGCAAGTGGCGTGCAGCAGTTTCTGGTTGACGAGTTGAAGCTTCCCGAAAGCGAAGTAACGATTTCGACCGTCTCAGGGCGCGAGCACAACCGTCTAAGCCCGCGCGATCTTCTGACAGTGATTCGCGCGCTCATTGAAGAAGCGAAGCGGCAGGGCTTAGAGCCTTCGGACATAATGGCTGTGGCGAGCGACGACGCTGGCACACTTCGCCGCCGTCTTGCTGGCACGGGTCTTGAAGGCGCGGTCGTAGCAAAGACAGGAACGCTCACGCACGAAGTTGACGGCGGCATGGCGAGCCTCGCCGGAATCGTTTACACACAGGACCAGGGCATAATCATCTTCGCCATAATGGACCAGGGCAATCGAATCTGGGACAACCGCCAGATGGAAGATCAACTTCTAGCAGAAGTCGTCAACTCACAGGCGAGACCGCAAGTCGTCGCAAGCCCGACGCCAAGGCGATTGCTTCCGGGAACAAAGGTGGAAAAGCAGTAGGCAGTAGGCAGAATGCAGTAGGCAGCGAGTATTAGCTCGTTCGTGCGAAGGGTTATCAATAAAGCATTCCTTTCATCAACCCTTAACCAACTGCCCACTGCCTACTGCTTTTTCTGCATTTCCCAAAGCATCAAGTGTTTCAGAAAAGCGTTGTGTGCGGCGAAGCGGGCGATTGCGTAACCTGCGAGGCCATCACGAAAGCCGCCTTTGAGAATGTAGCTGCGAACGAATGCGGCTGCGCCTGCCGTTGCTATGCGAGCGGGCGATGTGCGGCGACCAGACTCGAACATCTGGCGGGCTGCGAGCGGCGCGTAGCGTTCACCTATCATTCGTTGGTGATATGAAGCAGTGGGGATTGTGTAATGGAGTATGTCGCCTTTAAGAGTCTCAACACGCGCGCCCTCCTTCATCTTCACGGACTCGTGTATGTACATCCCTTGCCAGTGTCCATGAGAGCGGTTGTATAGGCGCAGTTGATAATCTGGATACCAGCCGCCGCCTTGAATCCATCGCCCCATGTAGAACGCGCGCCGCGCTATGCGATACCCATTTGCCAGTTGCGCTTCATTCGTGTAGAGCAAATCTTCGATTGAATGACGGAGCTTATCAGATACGCGCTCGTCCGCGTCCATACTGAAAATCCAATCGTGCTTCGCCTCCTCAGCCGCAAACTGTTTCTGTTCAGCAAAGCCGGGCCACGCGCGCGTTATAACTCTTGCCCCGCACTCGGCGGCAATCTCGCGCGTCCGGTCAGTTGATTCCGAATCCACCACAAGAATCTCATTCGCCCAACTGACGGACTCGCACGCAGCACGAATGTTCTCGGCCTCGTTGAAGGTGATGATGGTGGCGGTTATCTTCATGAGGGATGAGGGATGAGGGATGAGGGATGAAAGGGACGAAATTTCATCCCTCATCCCTCATCCCTCATCCCTTTTAAGGTACGGTTGGAGTCTCGACGATAATGTTATTAGCGCGCAAGGTTGTTGATGTCGCGCGTTGCAGGTCTGCTAGCGCTTTGTTGTAGTCAGTCTCTGCGCGAAGCTCAAGGTTGCGCGCGTTGGCAAGAGCGTTCTGTCGCTGGAAGAGCAGGAACGTGGTCGAACGTCCGACTTGATACAGACGTTGCTCGCCCGTTAATTGTAACTCTGCGTTTTCGCGTTCGGTGCGAGCGGCTAGAAC
>QHXM01000217.1 GCA_003222945.1 Acidobacteriota bacterium | reverse complement strand
CCGCTCTATCAGAATCCAGATTGGAAAGATCAACTGCCGCCGAAGCTGACGAGCGAAGGTGCACGCGTTGACCCCGACTGGTTGTTGAAGTTTCTGCACGACCCGTCGCTGTCTGACCAGAAGTTTAATCAACCGGGGGGCGCAAACAATCCGTCAGGTGCGAATCAAGAGAACGCAAACGCAAACGGCAATCAGAAGACGCAAGCGCCGCAAGCAAAACAGTCGAACACAAACGCTGCTCAGGGAAATAATCAGCCGGGCGCAAACGCAGCAGCGCAGGGAAGCAATCAACAAAACTCTCAGACCGGCAACGCGGGGTTGAGCGGGCAGATGACAACCTCTGACCTTGAAGCCGTGCAGTTCAGGCAGCAGCCCGGGGCGGACCATAACGGCGTGCGCGTTTATCTGAAAGCGAGGATGCCCACGTTCAACTTCTCACCGAACGAGTTGCGCCTGCTTGTGAACTTCTTCATGGCTGTCTCTTCTCAGCAAGAGCCGTACATACGCGAGCAGCTTGAACCGCTGACAGATCAAGAGCGAATGCTTGCGCGCGAGTTGTTCACTTCTCCGGGTGCGCCCTGTTTGAAGTGTCATATCACGGGTGACCCTACGCATGATAAGACTGCGACCGCGCCTAACTTCCTGCTTGCGAGTCAGCGTCTGAAACCTAAGTGGACATATCGCTGGCTGCTAGACCCGCAGCAGATTAGTCCGGGAACTGCGATGCCTTCCGGTTTGTTTAGAAAAGAGGGCGAACGCATGGTCTTCAATGGTCCGACGCCAGAAGCATTCAACAACTATCATCGGGACCACGCGGAACTTCTCGTGCGCTACATGTTCCTTCTGACGCCGGACGAGCAGCGTAGGCTTACGTCAAGTTCACCGTCGGCTACAAGCGGTTCATCGCCTGCGCCTACTGCGAAACAAGATCAGACGCCGCCTTCAACTGCGCACGCACGGCGAAGGGCGAATAGCGTCGGTGCTTTGAATAGTCATGGAAGTAGAAAGGCGCGCTCTCCGGGCGTTCGGAAAACATGAAGCAGCACTTTGCGCTCTTATCTTTTCTCTTTGCGCCTTTGCGAGAAAAACTGTTCACGCTAGAGGCGCAAAGGATGAACGCCTGAGCGCGAGAGCTTTAAGTTATTCGGCATTCGATTTTTGAAATGCACACTGGACTTAGTTATTCTTGTCTCGAAAAAGTAATCAGGAATTCATCTCTATAGTTTTGGAGGACTCAAACATGATGTTGAAGAAACGCGCACGCCTCTGGCTTGCGATGACATTGACGGTCTCACTTCTCGCCCTCAGCTTCGCCTGCGGCGGAAAGAAGGACACGGCTGAAGATAATAGCAGTGGCGACAATGGAACGACCGCTAAAACCTTCGCGCCTAAAGGCGATGAGGGAACTGTCACGGGCAAGGTTAATCTGACGGGCACAGCGCCCGCGCCGCAGCCAATTGACATGTCGCAAGATGCGAATTGCAAGTCTAAGAATCCGAATGCGACGACCGAAACGGTTGTGGCGAAAGACGGAAAGCTTCAAAACGTTTTCGTCTATATCAAAGACGGAACGCTTGCAGACGGCAGCAAGATAGGAGACTGGACTTTCAAGACGCCCGACACGGAAGTCGTGCTTGACCAGAATGGCTGCCACTACGTTCCGCACGTAATAGGTTTGCAGCCAAATCAAAAGTTGAAAGTCACGAACAGCGATCCGACCGGCCACAACATTCACGTGCTCCCGAAATCCGGCGGCGGCAACGAGGAATGGAACGAGTCGCAACCGGGCGGCGCAGGTCCGATTGTCAAGAGCTTCAAGCGGTCCGAAATTTTAATCCCGGTCAAGTGCAACCAGCACCCCTGGATGAAAGCTTACATAGGCGTCATCAAGCATCCGTTCTTCGCCGTGACCAAAGATGACGGAACGTTTGAACTCAAAGGCGTCCCGCCGGGAACTTACACACTTGCCGCATGGCATGAGAAGTACGGCGAGAAGACAGCGCAGGTGAAAGTTGACGCCAAAGGAACTGCGACGACGGATTTCAGCTTCGATGCCGGAGGAGGAACAGCATCCGTAGAGAACGGCTCGCTAGAAGTCATGCCTGCAATGGATTTGCCGATGCTGATGAAGCACTGAAAAGAAGTGATGAGTACTGAGTGCTGAGAGAAGAAAAGTTTTTACTCAGTCCTCAGTCCTCAGTCCTGTTTTTATGAACAAGGGTTTACATCGCTTCACGTTGTTTGTGACGGGTGCGACGCTCGTTTTGATTGTTGCGGGCGCGCTCGTCACAAGCCATGATGCGGGGCTGGCTGTACCGGATTGGCCGCTCTCGTTTGGCAAGGTGTTCCCGGAGATGACGGGCAATGTCTTCTGGGAGCACGGGCATCGAATGGTGGCTGCGTCTGTCGGAATTCTAATCATTGTTCTTAACGTCTTATTCTGGCGATATGAGAAAAGGATTTGGGTCCGGCGGCTCGGATTCGTAGCACTAGGCGCGGTTATAGCTCAAGGCTTGCTGGGCGGGTTGACGGTTATATTCTGGCTTCCGCTTGCTATCTCTGCGGCGCACGCAACGCTCGCGCAGCTTCTCTTCTGCACGCTGGTGACCCTTTCGGTTTTCACTTCGCCAGCGTGGAGTGAGCCGCACGCTAAGATTGAAGAGAAGGAAGGTACGCCGCTCAAGTTTGTGTGCGTTGCGTCAGCCATCACAATCTTGATTCAACTTGTGATTGGTGCGACGCTCAGACATTCTGCGACGTGGGACAAATATCTTCCGACGGGACTGCTGCTCACGCACGTTGCGGGCGCGTTTGCGGTCACGATGCTTCTGGGTTACACGATCATAACTGTGCACAGGCGTCACGCGTTGGAAACATATTTGACGACGCCTGCGGGTATTGCGGCAACGCTTCTAGTCGTGCAGCTTTGTCTTGGTGTTGCGGCTTACCTGACGCGACAGGCTTCGCCAAGTGGACCGCAGCCGCGCAATCCAATGATTGGGATAACGGTCGCGCACGTAGCGTGTGGCGCGCTTGTCTTCGCTACAACGATTGTGTTGACGCTTCGCTCCTTCAGAGTATTGAAACCTTCGAGCGAGACCGCGAAGGGTTATCAGAGATTGAGCGCTGAGACGAGTTGAAGTTAGATAACCGGGGGTTTGAAATTTCAAATTTAAGATTTCGAACTGTTTTTCAGGGGGGCAATTGAAGTCTGAAATTCTAATCAAAAGTGTAGCAATCGAATTGAACACGGGTGGCGCTGTCGCACAGGCGCGCACGATAGAACTGTCTTTGCGCGAAAGGCTCGCGGCCTACGTTGAATTGACGAAGCCGCGAATCACTTTTCTGATCGTTCTGACATCAGCCGCAGGATTCTGTCTGGGCGCGAAGGGTGGGCTTGATTGGGTCAGATTCGCGCACGCTATGTTCGGAATAGCGTTGCTCTCGTCCGGCATCGCAACGCTCAATCAATACATCGAGCGCGAGTTGGACGGACGTATGCGGCGCACTGCTTTGAGGCCGCTTCCGGCTGGAAGATTAGCGCCGTTCGAGGCTCTGATTCTTGGCGCAGGACTGACAATCTTCGCCGAAAGTTATCTAGCTCTCTTGGTGAATCCGTTGACAGCGCTCTTTGGATTGTCCGTCATCGCGGGCTATCTATTCATGTACACGCCGCTCAAGACGCGCTCGACGCTCTCAACCGTTGTCGGCGCGTTTCCAGGTGCGATGCCGCCTTTGATGGGGTGGACCGCTGCTAGTAATGAAGTCTCGACGGGCGCGTGGGTGCTGTTCGCAATTCTTTTCCTGTGGCAGTTCCCGCACTTTCTGGCAATCGCCTGGATGTACAGAGAAGATTACGGGCGCGCAGGGATTCGTATGCTGCCTGTCGTAGAGCCTGAAGGACGAATCACGGGCCAGCAGATCGTCGCTTACACTTTGATGCTCCTGCCCGTAAGCCTTATTCCGACGATGATAGGCATATCGGGCAAAGTCTATTTTTATGGCGCAATTATCTTAGGCTTGCTTTTCCTTTCAAGCAGCATCACGGCTGCGCTCTCTAAATCAAGGCAGCAAGCACGCAGGCTCTTGCTAGCCTCCGTGCTCTACCTGCCACTGCTTTTTGGACTGATGGTCTTGAACCAGTTATGAGTTATGAGTTATGAGTTTTGAGTTGGGGTTTTCTTTTAACTCAAAACTCAAAATTCAAAACTCATAACTTATTTTAGGAGGTCTGATGGGTCGCGCTCTGGCTGTAATCATTTGGCTTTTGACGCTCGCCTCTGTTGTGCTCTTTTTAAGCGGGTGGTGGTTTCCGACCACCATCACGGAACATGGGCCGAGAGTTGACCAGCAGTTTTTAATCACGATCATTGTCGTAGGCATAGCCTTTGTCGCAGCGCAGATTGGCTTAGGCTGGATGGTCTGGCGCTACGGCGCTAATTCCCAGAACAAAGACGAGCGTGCGCTCTACACGCACGGCAACAATCGTCTTGAGGTTTTGTGGACCGTCATCACGGCTGTCATCTTCATAAGTCTCGCAGTGATGGGGCAGCGCGTCTGGGCGCAACTTCATTTCAGCGATGCGCCCGCAGATGCTTTTCAAGCGAGAGTCACCGCGCAGCAGTTTTCGTGGAACGTTCAGTATCCGGGCAAGGACAATAAGTTTGGACGAACAGACCCTACGCTCATCAAAGAAGACGAGAACAACTTTATCGGCCTTGATGACAGAGACCCGAACGCGAAAGACGACATCACGGCTACAACGCTTGTGCTTCCCGTTAATCGCCCAGCTGAGTTGATCCTGCGCTCTAAGGATGTAACGCACAGTTTCTGGGTCCCGCAGCTTCGCTTCAAGCAGGACCTTGTGCCGGGCATGGAGATTCACGTTCACTTTACGCCGACGAAGGTCGGGCAGTTTCAATTAGCCTGCGCGGAACTCTGCGGCATGAACCACTTCAGCATGAAGGGGACGCTGGTAGTATTACCGCAGGACCAGTTGAATGATCTGATGAATCTTCCGCCGACGCAGTTTCAGCCTAAGCTGGAAGAGTTAAGAGGTAAGTATGAGCTTGGAATGATCTACGACGAGAAGGGTACGAAGATTGGTAAGTCGTATTAATTCATCCTTCAATTTCTGAGGAGTGAGAGAATGTCAGACGCAAACGTAGCGCATGAGGCCCACGAAGTAGTACATCGCCACGAGCCGCCGAAGAGTTTTATACGAAAATATATCTTCAGCCTGGATCACAAGGTCATAGGCGTCCAGTATCTGATGCTGGCCCTGGCCGCCGTATTGGTGGGCATGACCTTGTCCATACTGATGCGCTTCAGCCTTACGTGGCCTGACATGAACTGGCCGATCATTGGGATGATTAAGCCCGATCAGTATCTGGCGCTGCTTACAATTCACGGCACTATCATGGTCTTCTTCGTGCTGACGACTGCGCCGCAGGGAGGTTTCGGCAACTACTTCCTTCCGATTCAAATCGGAGCGGAGGACATGGCGTTCCCAACGCTCAACATGCTCTCGTTCTGGGTCACGCTCGTCGGTTTCATAGTGTTGTTGATGTCCTTCTTCGTCACGGAAGGAGCGCCGATTGGTGGTTGGACCGCTTACCCGCCACTGAGCGCGATTGCGAGCGCAGGGCCGGGGCAGGGCACAGGCATGAACCTGTGGATTATAAGCATTGCGATCTTCTGCGTAGGCTCGCTCCTTGGCGCGCTTAATTTCATCACGACGCTTTTGAACATGCGAGCGAAGGGCATGTCCTTGATGCGTATGCCGCTCACTTGCTGGGCCTGGTTTACGACTGCGGTGCTTGCGCTTCTGGCGTTTCCGGTCCTGCTCGCTGGCGGTGTCCTTCTATTTCTTGACAGGAATCTTGGAACGAGTTTCTTTGTGCCAGCAGGCTTGTACATCAAGGACGTAATACAGCCGCACGCGGGAGGCTCGCCCATCTTGTGGCAACATCTGTTCTGGTTCTTCGGCCACCCGGAAGTTTACATAGCAATTTTGCCGGGCATGGGATTGACTTCGCACGTGCTCTCTACCTTCGCCAGAAAACCTGTCTTCGGTTATCGCGCCATGGTCTTTGCAATCTTCGCAATCGGCCTCTTAGGATTCTTCGTCTGGGGACACCACATGTTCATCAGCGGCATGAGTCCCTATTCGGCTATGGCGTTTTCGATCCTGACGCTCTCCATCGGCGTGCCTTCTGCTGTTAAGACATTCAACTGGATTGGCACGCTCTGGGGGGGGAAGATTCGTTTCAAAGTTCCAATGCTCTTTGCCCTGGGCTTCGTCTCGCTATTCGTGGCGGGTGGAATCACAGGTCTGGTGCTAGGGCAGACTTCGCTGGACCTTCCTATGCACGATACATATTTCGTGCTCGGACACTTCCATCTGGTAATGGGTGTGGCGGCGATATTCGGAATGTTCACGGGCGTCTATTTCTGGTTTCCGAAGATATTCGGGCGTTTTATGAGCGAACGTTTGGGCCGCATACATTTCTGGATAACTTTCGTTGGCGTCTATTGCATCTTCATACCGATGCACATAATGGGCATAGTCGGTATGCCGCGCCGCTACTCTCGTTTTGCCGAGAACGGGCAGCAGATTTACTACTTCCTCGAATCGCTACACCCGCTCGTCATCTTCGTCACCTTCGCGGCGATAATAACTTTCCTGGCGCAGTTTATTTTCTTCTTCAATCTTTTCTGGAGCATGTTCAAGGGGAAGAAGTGTACGGAGAATAATCCCTGGGAGGCTACGACGCTTGAGTGGGATACAACGTCGCCGCCGCCGCACGACAACTTCGCTGGCGTTCATCCAGTGGTTTACAGAGGCGCGTATGAATACTCTGTTCCGGGAGCGCCGAATGATTTCGTAATGCAGACAGACCCGGATGAGTTTGGTGAGCATGAGGGAAGTGGTGATGGGCACAATGGTCACAAGCACTGAAAAAATCGCCCAAACAAAGATAGGTTTAGGCGAGGGCAAGCGTCCCGCCGGGCCTAACGGAGGCGGAAACGGTCACGGGAAGCATGGAGATGAATCGTCTTCGCGCTTCACTCCGTTGAAATATAAGATCGGCATGTGGGTCGCGCTCGCTGCCGTCACGATGACGTTCACAGCTTTGACGAGCGCATACATCGTGCGTGCGAATTCGTCTAACGACTGGCGACCGATTGAGATGCCGCGCATACTTTGGTTGAGCACGGCGTTGATTGTTGCGAGCAGCATAACTTTTGAGATTGCGCGATATGCTTTGAAGCGCGGGAAGAGTTCTCTTTATAACCGCTGGCTGATGTTGACGGTGATGCTTGGCCTTGCGTTCCTGGCGTCGCAGCTAATGGCCTGGCGGCAACTCGTGGCGCAGGGGATTTATGTCGCGTCGAACCCGCATAGCTCTTTCTTCTATGTGTTGACGGGCGCGCACGGGCTACATCTATTGGGCGGAGTTTTGGGTTTGGATTATCTGTTGCTGCGCTCCTGGCGCAAGGGTTACGAAGAGCACGCCGAAGAGAGGCGACAGGCGCGTGTGAATTCGGTTGCGCTCTACTGGCATTTCATGGACGGACTCTGGATATACCTGTTCTTACTCCTTTTCCTTTGGAGGTAAAAAGTTGAGTACGGAAGCGGCAAGTGCGGACCAATTGATTGCAAACGAGTGGAGCGGAGGCACGCTCCCTTATCGCGTGGGCCACAGAAAGCTGGGCATGTGGCTCTTCATCGTCTCGGACTCGCTGACGTTTTCAGCGCTTCTGGTGGGCTACGCTTATGTGCGAGCATCTTCGGATAATTGGCCTACGCCATTTCCATTCAGCCCGAGCATAATCTTCTCCACAGTTATGACTCTCTGTCTGCTCTCTTCGAGCTTGACTATGGTGATGGGCGTTTCGGCCTCGGCGCGCGGAGACAAGAAGGCCACTAGGAAATGGATTCTTCTGACCATTCTCTTTGGCCTAACCTTCATCGTGCTTCACCTTATTGAGTGGAGGCATTTGATTAACGAAGGACTCAGCCCCTTCTCTTTGCCGAAAGAGTGGGTTAAAGAGTGGCCGGGCGCTTCGCCATTGTTTGGCGCGACGTTCTTCGGAATCACTGGCCTGCACATGTTTCACGTCGCAACGGGAGCGATATACCTGGCGGTTGTCGCGGCGCGCGTCAACAAGCTCAAGCACGAGGACGTGGAGATAAGCGGACTCTACTGGCACTTCGTTGACCTTGTATGGATGTTCGTCTTCCCTATGATCTATCTGC
This sequence comes from Acidobacteriota bacterium, assembly GCA_003222945.1. Taxonomy (GTDB): domain Bacteria; phylum Acidobacteriota; class Blastocatellia; order Pyrinomonadales; family Pyrinomonadaceae; genus QHXM01. The sequence goes on along the minus strand of QHXM01000217.1, from coordinate 3,395 downwards.
TCTCGATTAAGGCGTGAGCGCGAGAGTTGAAGGAGTCAAAAGATGGCGGCTAGAACGTGTCCAGTTTGTGATCGTTTCTACGGGGACGACGCTGTGACCTTCTGCCTTGTTGACGGTTCGGCTCTTGTAAATCCTGACGGGTCGCAAGTGGAGATTGCTATAGAGAGACCTGCGGAGCGCGATTTAAGTTTGACCCAAATACCTGTGAAGGAGATGGCGATGGCTGAAGTGGAACACGGAGACGAGCATTTTGCCGGGAGCAACAAGCTCTTCATCTCTGTCTGGGTCTGGCTTCTGGCTCTGACCGGAGTCGAAGTCTATCTGGGCTACATACATCTGAACGTTCAACTGATGCTGACGATCCTGCTCGGCATCTCGATCATAAAGGCTGCGCTCATCGTAGCCTATTTCATGCACTTGAGATTCGAGCGACTGAGCCTTGTGCTGACGCTCGTTCCAATACTGGCCGTCTGCATCTGTCTGCTCATGGTCTTCTTCCCGGATAGCTTCAGGTCGAAGAATAATCGCTACAGATTCCAGTCCAGCACGCAGACAGAGACGACGGAGGAGCCATGAACCGTAGGCGAGCAATCAAGTTTTTGTTGATTACAACGGGCGCACTATTCGCGCTAGCGGTCGTGAGCTTGCCCGTGTTTGCTCAATGCGCCATGTGCAGGACTTCAATTGCAGGCTCGCCCGATGCTGCGCGACTTGCTGAGAGATTCAACTTCGCAGTCTTCGTTCTACTTATTCCGCCCGTCATGCTCTTCTGCGGATTCATCGTCGCGCTCTACAAATTTCGCAAAGCGCCGGGCGAGGATTCTGATGAAGGCAACCTGGTAACGCGTCTTCTACGTTGGTTTGTAGAGAAATTTAGACTCCGATTCAAAGATCGTAGTCGTAAAGGCGCAAAGGCGACCGCGCGCTTACAAGAGCGCTCACTTCATTAGGTGTTGATGCTTTCGACATACAGTCTTCCGGTCCGCCGCGCTTCTTCAAACTTCGATTTCCCGAACTTGAGATATAATCATTATGTCAGAAGACGAAGAGTTGGTTTTAGAGGTTGAAAGTAAGAGCATACGCGGGCGCGCGTGCCCCGTCTGCGGCGGCAAAATTATTCCGTCGGACCGCGCCGTATATGAAAGCCGCGCGAACCCGTCCGATATTTTTCCGCTATGGCAGTGCGAGCGATGCGGCTACGAGCAGATGTCCGAGAAGAAGCCACAGCCTGCGAAGGGCAAGCACTGACGTAAAAATGAATTTCAAAACTCAAACAGATTTGCTCAATCCTTTGCGACTTATCTTTTATCTACGCGCCATTGCTAGAGTCGTTCTAGGTCCGAGCCGCAAAGATAAAACTGAAGGCAGAAAGAACTGAATGATTGTTTGAATTTGATGTGGAATAAGGGAGGCAGATGGCTGAAGCTATTGAGAGGGAGGGAAGTTCTATGAAGCGCGAGGGGATGCTTCTAAACGTCGTGTGCCTCGTGATGGCGCTCCTGTTTTTCGGACTCGCCGGTCTTAACTTCTTTTCGGCTGGAAACTTCATAAGTACCGACAGCCTCTTCTTCACAAGCGTGTGCGGCCTGATGGCGCTGCTTTTTCTACTCGTTCCTTTGATGACCATGAGAGCCGCCAGACGAGAGAAAAAGGCTGCGGCTGGCGAGCTTTCTTCCGCTAGTGCAGCGCGAACGGGCGCGCTCGCTGGCGGAACACGTCCGTTGATAGCTCCCGTTCGTTATGCCGACGCTGTTGACGCAAGAGGCCGACGGATTCCACCCGACGTTGCCAGAATGGTTGAAGTGATGAGTGAGCGGGAAGAAGCAGGTTCGTAGCGGGCGCACGGGGCAATTGATGAACGATTTTAGAGAGCGTGTACTTGGCATGTTCGAGCGTATGGGGAAGGGTATGCTCGACCTTCACGAGTTGTTTGAAGCGGGCGGCAACGATCCCGATGAAAGGCGCGAGGTCTTCTACGCGGTCGAGCTAATGGTCGAAGAAGGTTTGCTGGAAGAACAAGGGCAGGATTTCTACGCATTGACAGAAAAGGGCAAAGCGGCGGCGCGTGATCTGAAATCATAAAGAGAGTTGAGAGCCGCGCTCGCGTCCGTCATGAAGGATTTCATCTTTACCCTTCCGCACGTGAATGCGCTTCTGAACGGCACGAGCAGCCTCTTCCTCATCACGGGCTACATACTCATACGCCGCAGACGAATTAACGCGCATCGAAGAATGATGATGGCGGCCTTCGTCGCATCCATAATCTTTTTAATCTCTTATCTAACGTACCATTCGCTTCTAGCTTACTATCTAGGCTTAGGCCCTACAAAATTCAGAGGCGAAGGCTTCATTCGTCCCGTCTATTTCTTCATACTGATAACGCACACTATCCTGGCAATCGTAATCGTTCCGTTTGTAATCGTGACATTGCGGCGCGGTCTGAAACGACAGGATGTGAAGCATAGGCGGATTGGGCGCTGGACCTTTCCGCTCTGGCTCTATGTTTCTGTAACGGGCGTGATCGTTTACTTTATGCTTTACCGGATTTACCCTTCGCGTTAAGGTTCGCTTTGTTAAGAGCATTTTAACCACAGAGGACACAGAGGAACACAGAGGGAGATTAGAAATTTCAAAATAGTAGATTCGAGATTTCAAATTTAGAACTTGTTATTTCAAATCTAATAAAATCCTCTGTGTCCTCTGTGGTGAATCATTTCTCGCTTTAAATGGCTGAAGACAGATCAAACGGTTCGTCTGATTCTAAGGTAATCGCTGTCCCGCAACGGCGGCGCACTCCGCTTCCATTCATCATCATCGCAATCCTTTTCGTGGTCGTCCCGTTTCTGACCTGGTATCTGACTTGGTTCGGGCGACCTCTAACGGATGATGACATTGAAAAATATCTGAATGATGAACGGAATGTGCGACACGTTCAGCAGGCTTTGACGCAGATCGAGGAGCGAATGGAAAAAGGGGATGCGAGCGTTAAGCGCTGGTATCCGAAGATCGTCGCGCTTTCGGGCAGCAGCGTTACAGAGATTCGTAAAACGACTGCATGGGTGATGGGACAGGATAATAAAGTAGAGGAGTTTCATGCTGCGCTTTGGAATCTGCTGGAAGACCCGCAGCCGATAGTTCGCAGAAACGCCGCCGTACAGCTTGTGCGTTTTCAGGATGAGAGTGGAAGAGAAGAGCTTCGCGCGACATTGCAGCCTTACGATGTTCCAGCGCCGACGAGCGGGACAATCAGCGTTCTGGCTGCGGGCGGCAATATCACAGAGAATGCCCTGATTGCTCGAATAACGAACGATCAGAATCAGGTTCAGGAACTTCGCTCACCTCTGCCCGGAAAGATTACGAATGTCGCGGCGCGTGAAGGCTCGAAGATAAATGCG
>QHXM01000323.1 GCA_003222945.1 Acidobacteriota bacterium | reverse complement strand
GACCTCATTACATTTGGGAATCAAGGAACTGCGCTGCGATAGCCCAACACCTCGGCTATTGACCAGACATGATCTGTAATGCCTTGCCTCATGGCAGGTGTCTCGCCTTTCAGTCCACGATGCTTGCGACAGAAGTTATAAACGGTCTTATCTACCTCGCATTGATCGTCCATATATGGCACTGTCTTGGCGAACGCATAAGTCTTACGCACAAGATAGCGATTGCGTGAGCGCGCCGTGCCGTTCTGTCTTTCAAGCAGTGAAGTTGAGATTGTTTTCATCTCAGTCGCCACCGGCCCCAGCACCAGTCGCTTCTCCACTTTCACCACGCGCTTGCCTTCTCGCTGCTTCACCACTTGCCCGTAATGGAGCGCCGGATCGGGAATAGTTTTCGGCTTCGGTGGTCGCCCCGCACGTCCTTTGCTCGTGAGTGACCAGCGTAACGGGTAGAGATGAACCAGCTTAACCTGCTCTCTCAAAGGCTGCGTATAAGCATCGTAACCATCCGAGCTGACTCGTGGCAGGCATCCACGCGCTAAGCGGTCAAAGCTTGAGTTGACAAGTAGTTCGGCAGCTTCCGGTGTGCGTGGGCTGACGAACTGTTCAACTAACAGGCGGCTCTCTCTCACCATCGCTTTGTGCCACCAGACCTCGCCTCGCTCCGATTGTTCGGCAAATGGAGCTTTCTTCTCTCCAGCGAATGACCACTGCTCGTCCAACTCAAGGTCTATCATGCTCAGGTCTGAGACGAAGTCTCGATCCACGGCACGGGCAGATTGAGCGGCACGGCTGCGCCACCGACGCAAGCTCTCGCGCCGATGCCCACGAGTGCGTGCTGTCGAGGTCTGAGTATCGCCCCGAAGCATCGCATCCAGTGAACGAGCAATCTCCAGTTCAGGAGTTTTCAAGTTAAAGAAAGCTGTGCCTCGGCGCTCGCTCAAACACCTCTGACACAGGGCGCACTGCCAAAGTTTGCGCCGACCGTCGCGCGTCCAGTAGCTACTATGATAAAAGAGATCACGCGCTTGGCCTCTGCAATGGGGACAGCGTAGGGAAGGCGGAGCATGATGGAGTTTGTGACGTGCCATGACAGCCGCCACTGTCCACACTTTGCCTTCCTTTTTTCAATCCCAAATGTAATGAGGTCACTACCGATAATCCTGAAATCAAGAATCCCTTGAACAAACTTGAAGAGTCTGTAACTAATGTCGGTAAATCATGGGGAGGATCATGGCTAGGTTATCAATCTCATGTTTATTATGAGGGACTTCGACCACCTCCGGCTGGCGCGCGTTTCGGTAAAGAATGGGGATTAATGAGGCAAGGGTTTATGCTTGGTGATACGACTGGTGAGTGGGAAGAATTCAACCCCGACGATGTAAAACAGCATATCTATAAAATCGCTGGCAATCCAAACTTAAAACCAGTTGAAGAGTTCAGTGAAAAAGCAAAGAACCTTTTTGATGATAGTCGCGCTGAGGTTATCTCTCTTTTAACTTCAACGCTTGAGGAAAGAAATGATGATTTTCTGAGCAAGCTAAAATCAGAAACTGAAGAACTAAAGACATATGATGCTTCTGATTACTTAAACTATTGGCAACCTTCTGGTGCTTCTATCACGCGGGATATGACTGCCCTAAGTCAAGGAATGAAATCTCCGCCACATTTGAAGCTGTTAGCGGAGATAAGAGCTTTACAATCTCCTTTTCACTCCTGTGGTGAATTATCTAAAATCGCAAAAAGGGCGGCTTCACATCTCGCTAAGCGAGAGCGTCGATTCCGTAAGAGCCAAGAGATCGGAACAAATATCTTTATTGGTCACGGAAGGTCGCTACAATGGAAGGAGCTTAAAGATTTCATTCAGGATAAACTTGGGTTACCTTGGGACGAATTCAACCGTATTCCGGTCGCTGGTATAACTAACATTGCTCGGCTTTCGCAGATGCTGAATGATGCTGCTATTGCATTTCTAATTTTGACGGCTGAGGATGAACAAGCTGATGGGAAAATTCAGGCAAGAATGAATGTGATACATGAGGCTGGCCTTTTTCAAGGAAAGCTTGGATTCACTAGAGCAATCATCTTGCTTGAAGAAGGATGCGAGGAGTTTTCAAACATTCAAGGTTTAGGGCAAATTCGCTTCCCAAAAGGAAATATTAAGGCTGCATTCCAAGACGTAAGGGATGTGCTTGAGCGTGAGGGTTTAATTTAGCTGTAATTGACCACAAAGAGAGTAAGCAAGGTATAATTCATTACGTGGATGAAACAGTCTTCCCACCGACGTACAAGGGGCGGCAGTACGAGTTGCGTGCGCTGGGGCTGCGGGATTTTGCGCGTGTGCGCGGGGATGAAGCCCTTGACCCGTTTGCGCTCGCGCACTACGCCAAGCTGATGGTCATAAGCTTCGACGAGATCAAGGGGCTGTCGGAGGAGACGCGCGAGCATCTTCTGGGCGAGGGCATGAATGCCTGGTCCGGCGGGACTGCTTCGCGCCCGCTGCCGAACGGCTGGCGTCTGGTCATACTGAATCCCAAACATGGCGCGTCGCGCAACAACGCTACATTGATGGAAGAGGTCTGCCACGTCTTCCTGGGCCACAAGGCCAACCGCCTCGCAATCGTGGCAGAAGACAAGAGCGGCAAGACTGTCTCGCGCGACTACAACGAAGAGGATGAAGAGGCTGCCTACGCCGTCGGAGCAGCCGCGCTCGTGCCCTACGCGGCGCTTCGCAGATTTGTTTTGAAAGGCAAAACTTCCAGAGAGATCGCGCAGCACTTCAACGTCAGCCGCGACCTCGTGGAATACCGTATAAAGGTTTCGCGCCTGTGGCCTGAGTACAAGAAGCGCCATCCAGAGGAAGTGCAGCAGCGCGAACAGTGGAGCGGGAACGGAAGGCAAAAGTAAAAAGGTAAAAGGCAAAAGTATCTAAAAGCCTCACGCAGGTTCTTCCATTTCTTGTAACTCCCGAAGGAAGATGGAGCAGAAAGAGCGAAATCTAAAACGGTTGCGCGAGTTGAGCGAAGAGGTTAAGTCGCGTCTGGATTATCGTTCCTTCTATCTACGTTATTGCCCGGACGCTCGCGCAAACGGCGCGCGACTGCACACACTCTGCCCAATTCCTGCGCATTCGCACAGCGGCAAAGGCCACAAGAGTCTTTCAATTGACCTACAGCGCGGACTCTTTCATTGCTTCTCGCGCGACGAGGGCGGCGATTGTATACGCTTTTACGAGTTGATGCGGGGCGTCACGTTCTCAAAGGCTGTGCGCGAGTTGGCGAGTGAGCTTGGAATAAGCGCGGGCGGACAACTCCCTCTTGCCTTTCGCGCTGCGCCGGATCGTGAAGTCGGGGAGCAGCAGGAGCCGCTCAATGCTGAGAGAATGACGGCCATCTGCGAACGCTTCCTGAAAGTTTGCAGGCGAGAGGAACAGACTGAAGGCATGAGCTATCTGGCGCGGCGAGGGATTGATGCGAAGACTATAAGGCGCGCAGGTCTAGTCTATTTTCCGCGCCGCGCGTATCGCAGAGTGATGCGGCAGATGCTTGACGGCTTTGCGCTGGATGAGTTGCAGCGGAGCGGGCTTTTCAATGCGCAGGCTCATCTGACCTTCTATCGCCATCGCCTGCTCTTTCCATTTTATGTCGAAGGCCGAGCGGTTTACTTGCAGGCTCGCACGACCGCCGCTGGTATTGAACCGCGATGGCACAATATGCGTGGCGGCGTGCCTTCGCTTTACAACATTGACGCGCTCAGTAGCTTGCAGAGCGGCGAAATCGTTTACCTCGTTGAAGGCTTCACCGACACGTTGACGCTCACGACTCATGGCTTCACGGCTGTAGGGCTTGTGGGCGCTGGCGGCTTCCGTGAAGAATGGCTCGCGCCGCTCGCCCGCTTCCGCGTAGTAGCAGCTTTGGACGCAGACGAAGCAGGGCGGCGTGCGTCTGCGCGCTACTCGGAGATGTTCGCCGCGCGCGGATTGCAGCTTGCCGAACTCAAACTGCCTGCGGATGTAAACGACTTCTTCAATCACAAGGCTTCTGCTGCGCTTGAGTTTGAGTTGTTGACTGAAGGGGCGATTGAAGAAAAGCAGAATCCAGAATTCCGAGAGTGAGAATAAATAAAGTAGTTTTGAGTTTTCAGTTTTGAGTTTTCAGAAGGCTCGTAACTCAAAACTCAAAACTGGCTTTCCGCCTTATCCTCTTCTGAATTCTGGATTGCGGACTCCTGAATTCTGCCTTTCATCGTTTATAATCTCTTTTGGCCTTGTGCCAGCAAATTATGACTGAACAGGTAAAAGAAGCATTCGCACCCGTCGCTAATCTAAGCGTCACGGACAAGCTGCGTATGCTTCTCGACATTACAAAAAAGATTAGCCGCTCGCTCGACCTCACAGAGGTTATAAACCTTGTGATGGACACGCTAGGCTCTTTGATTCCTTACGATGCCGCCGGGATTTATGTGCTCAAATGCAGCAAGGTCGGCGCTCCGCAGCCCGAGCCGGACCAGCGGTGCGTCTTTCGGACCGAAGCCGTGCGCGGCTACGACATAGACGATCTGAAAGAGTTGTCCCTGAAGATGGGCGAGGGAATCATAGGCCACGTAGCTCTCTCCGGCGAGCCTGTCATCTCGCCGGACGTGCATAGCGACCCACTCTATTTCAACGCGCGAGAAGAGACGCGCTCTGAGATGGTCGCGCCCATCATCTCAAACGAAGAGGTCATAGGCGTCTTCGATCTGGAAAGCGATAAACTGAACGCTTATACGGACGACGATCTTCAGGTGCTGCTGCTTCTAGCCTCGCAGGTTGCGATCATCATCGAAAAGGTGATGCTTCATGAGCAGTTGATTGAGAAGAAGCGGCTGGAAGCGCAGCTTGAGGTGGCGCGGCAAGTTCAACTGGAACTTCTACCGGCTAACGACCCGAAGCTCGAAGGCTTCGACATCTGCGCCTACAATTTTTCAACCGAAGAGGTGTCGGGCGATTACTACGATTGGGTAAGCATTTACGAAGATCAGATCGGGCTTGTTATAGCAGACGTTTCCGGCAAAGGCATCCCGGCGGCTCTACTGATGGCATTTCTTCGCGCATCGCTTCGCGCGGCGATTCACATAGGCTACGCGCCGCACATCTCTATGTCGAAGGTGAACTATCTCTTGTGGGAATCAATCGAGCGCAATCAGTTCGTGA
>QHXM01000216.1 GCA_003222945.1 Acidobacteriota bacterium | reverse complement strand
AACCGACAGTCTCGCCCGATGGTCGTTACATACTCTTTGCCTCGAATCGTCCGGGCTTCCCAAGCATCTGGCGGATGGACATTGACGGCGGCAATCTCAAACAGCTGACCAACGGCCCGGAAGACTACTGGCCGCGAGTCTCACCTGACAGTCAGTGGATTATTTACGACTCCTGGAAGACAGGAAAGCGTCAGGTCTGGAAGACTGCGATTGACAGCGGCGAGCCGGTTCGTGTGTCTGAGAAGTTTGCGCTGGGGTCGAATCTCTCGCCTGACGGAAAGCTGATTGAGATTACGAATAAGGATGAACAGCCTAACGCACCCTGGAAAATTATCCTCATACCATCCGAAGGCGGCGACCCTCTGAAAACCTTTGACGTGCCGCAGACGCTTGACTTGGATGTCGGCGTGAACTTTACATCCGACGGACGCGCCCTCACTTACGTTGACGCGCGCGGCGTTCCGAATCTCTGGAGTCAACCGCTCGACGGCGGAGCGCCGAAACAGTTGACCGATTTCAAAGAGAACGGCGTCTGGCAGAGCGCCTGGTCACGCGATGGCAAACAGATCGCAATGACGCGCGGCACGACGAGCAGGGATGTGATACTGATTCGTGATTTCAGATGAAGCCGAAGGAATGAAGCTTTCATCTATCAGAGTACGAACGTTCAAAAAGAACGGGCGTTAACCTCAAGCGGAAGTCAACGCACGTTTAATCACACTCTTGATTCTTCGATTCAATACTTCGGTACGCTTGGGTCAACTTCGTTGGACCATGCGGTGATGCCGCCCTTAAGGTTCTTCAAATTCCCTTGAAAGCCCGCGTGCGCGAGTGCTTCGATTGCGCGTGCGCTGCGTCCGCCCATCTTGCAATGGACGACCGTCTCGCGCGCAGGATCAATCTCAGACATGCGGTTGAGGATTTGACCAAGAGGAATGTGGATGGAATTCGGAATGCGCGCCGTTGCGTACTCGTTCGGCTCGCGCACGTCAATGATCTGTATGTCTTCGTCGTTATCAAGACGTTGCTTCAACTCTGTCGCAGTAATCTCTTCCATAGCTTATCGGTCTCTCCCTTTGTTTGATTTGACGCGCGAGCATACATCCTGTGGTTTCCGGCAGTCAACGGGCCGGTCAATGCACTTCGTTAATTTTCTCTTCGCGCGATTATGAGCTAAACTTCAGAATAAATCTGGCAGCATAAACTGAACGAACTCTTCGAGGTGATTCCCATGAGATTCGAGTTTTACAACTCAGGACTTGAAAATGTTCCAAAGCTTTCGGTTGATGGAACAGTCCCGAACAGCATCCACTTTTCACACTGGGAAGGCAACCGCACGCCTCTCTCCGTCAAAGCAGACACTTCGACGGAGATCGCCTTAAACCTCGTAGCATCGCCTGAGCGCGAGCGTTTGACCGAAGGCATAGACCTTGTCACGAACAATCACTTCGACACGGACGGCGTGCTGTCGGTCTGGACCGTTCTTGCGGGGACGCGCGCGCTTGAGTTGCGCGAGCGCCTTATAGCAGCAGCAGAAGCCGGAGACTTTTCAGAGTATTCAAGCAAGGACGGCGTGCGCGCAAGCATCGTCATTCAAGGCTCTGACGCCGCGATTCCCGGCGAAGATGCAGGCTCGCCGCTCGCGCGTCATCTAGCGGGCAAAGAGGAAGCGGACGAAGCTCGCTCTTACGAACTCGTGCTGCCGGAAGTCGAGCGCGTGATAACGCGCATCGGTGATTATGAATTTCTCTGGCGCGATGTCTGGCAGAGAATCGAAGCTGCGCTTGAGAGTTTCGCTCGCGGCGATTCCCGCGTTGAAGAAGATGAAGCGACGGGGCTTTCGTTAATTACGCTCGCGCCAGGACTCTATGGCTCGCAAGGCTTCAGCCCGACAAGACACGCCGCGCCCTTCACAGCCATCTCATCAAACGCGCGCGGGCGAGTTTTTCTAATCGCGCTTCCGATGATGAACGGCTGGGGCTACCGCATTGACTATCCTTACTACTCATGGGCTGAAACGACGGTGCGACCGCAGATTGAGCGCCGCGACTTCACTCAGCTCGTCGCACGATTGAATGAGCTTGAACAGCGCGACGCAAACGGCAGCAGCGCGCCCGGGCGCTGGACGCTCGACCGTAGCGAGATGACATCGGCTGTAAAATTTCTGGACCGGACCGCAATGCCTTCAGCTTCCAAGCTAACGCCGGAAGTCGTTGCCGATGAGATACGCGCAGAGTTGAAGACGGCTGACGTAGTCAACGTCGGAGCGGCGCAAGGTGGCTGATTGGAACGAGCGCTACAGTCGCGGCGAGCAAATCATAAAAGAGCCTATGCCGCTTCTTGTTCGCGTGGCTCGTGAATTGAAGCCTGGCCGCGCGCTAGACCTGGCTTGCGGAACGGGACGCCACGCGATCTTTCTGGCAGAGCGCGGCTGGCAAGTCGTGGCCGTTGACGCATCTCACGTTGGCATTGAGATAGCAAAGGCTACAGCGCGCGTGCGCAGCGTTGAAGTTGACTGGCGCGTTGCCGACCTTGAACGCGGCGAGTTTGAGATTGAACCCGGAGCTTACGATTTAATCTGCGTCTTCTACTATCTTCAACGCGACCTCTTTCAGAAGATTCGCGCTAGTGTGAAACCGGGCGGGCTGGCAATCGCGGCGATTCATACGGTTGATGATTCCTTAGACATAAAACCTATGAACCCTGCATTCCTTCTTCAACCCAGCGAACTCCGCGCGGAATTTCGCGGCTGGGAAATCCTGCATGATTACGAAGGAAAGCCAGGCGAAGAAGGTCATCAACGAAGAACGGCGGAGATAGTTGCTAGAAAGAAATAGTCGATTGTCCGTTGTCAGTGGTCAGTTGTTAATTCTCAACTGTTAGCATTTGAGGTCGGTGAGATAAAATAGGGCCACTATTAGCGAACAACTGACAACGGACAACTGACAATCGCTCTTATGCACGACGTTATCATCATTGGCGCTGGCGCAGCCGGATTGTCGGCAGCATTGTGGTGCGACGAGCTTGGGTTGGATACGCTCTTGCTCGAACAGAATGCTGAGATCGGCGGGCAGCTTCTACGCGTCTATAACCCGATTGAGAATTATTTGGGCGTGCGTGCAGAGAATGGGCGCGAGATGCGCGACCTGTTTGCGGAGCAGGTCAAGGATGCAGAGTTTGACCTGTGGACCGATGTTGAGATTGAGAGCGTTGACTTGAAAACGAAACGCATCGCGCTACGAAGCGGCGAAGAGTTGCGGTCAATCAGCATCATCATTGCAACGGGCGTGCGCCGGAAAAAGTTGGACGTTCCGGGTGAAATGGAACTTGCGGGGCGCGGCGTGATGGAATCGGGCGCGCGCGACCGCGACTCGTTTGCAGGAATGGATGTCTGCATCGTCGGCGGAGGCGACGCTGCCGCAGAGAACGCTCTGCTTCTTTCTGAAGTTTGCCCGACCGTAACAATCGTTCATCGTGGGCATAAACTTCGCGCGCGTCCTGAGTTCGTCGAGCGAATTCGAGGAGAGCATTGCATCACGGTCTTCACGGACGCGCTCGTGCGACGCATCATCGGAGAGACTGAAGTCGAGGGCGTGGAGATTGAGCGCAGCGGGGCAATCAAGCCTTTCCAGATGGCCGTCAAAGGCGTGCTCGTCCGCATAGGCGTTGAGCCGAACACAGACTTGTTCCGCGAACAGTTGCACATGGACGAGCGCGGCTACATCATCGTCACGGGCGAGCAGGAGACCAGCGCACAAAACGTCTTTGCCATCGGCGACGTTTCCAACCCTCTCGCACCAACCATCAGCGGCGCAGTGGGCGCAGGCGCGACGGCAGCGAAAGTAATTGCAGCAAGATTGAATGAAAGTTATTCCGCTGAACCTCGCGGTTTCAAATAAATATGGAAAGTATCTATGAGTTTCTAAAAGCGAACTTGAAGTTAGCCTTGGAAATGTCAGCTCTTTTTCTTGGTATCGTCAATGGCTTAATGCTTTTGAAATTCAATTTAAGGGATAAGCCTAAGCTTGATGTAAAGCCTATTCATCCAGAAGTCTATCAATGGTGGTTTATGCTACCGTCGAAAGAATTTGAAGGACAACCAACTAGGCGCTATGGCTTTTTAGCTTATGTAGGAATTGTAAATCGCGGGCTAAGAAAGGTATCTCTGGAATCGTGGCGGCTTTTCGTAAAAGGAGAGAAGATTAGAGAAGTTGAACTTAAAGCCATTAACATGCCTGAGATTGTTATAAAGATAGGTAGTCATATAAAGATGCTTCCAAGTTTAGGTCAACGTACTGTGAATTTTGAGGGGGATACAGTCATTGACGCTGGCACTTCAATTCTTGGCATGGTCTATTACGTTTATGAATGTTGGGGGGACGCAGTCTGGAATCCAAAAATCCAGAATGGAAAGATAACTGCTAAATTCGTTGTAAAAAATGCCTTTTGGAAACAATCAAAGTGCAAAGTTGTTTTTTCCGAAAAGTCTTTGGAATGGGTAACAGATATAGCGAGAGGTATTGAAGAAATCGCATGAACACTCCTGAATCAATCATCATCACGCTCGAAAATGCTCCTGCGATAATTGTTCCGCTGGTGCGAGAAATTCCGACGGAAGTTCTGAAGCGACGACCGCAGCCGCGCAAGTGGTCCGCGCATGAGCACGCGTGTCATCTTGCGGAGGTGCATCCGGTTTTCTTCAAGCGGCTGGAACTGATGTTGAATGAAGCGCGCCCGCGCATTGAGGCGTACAACCCGGACGAGGCTATGGAGGACGGCGCGTTGCTTTCGATTGATCTGGACGAGGCGTTGGAGAGATACAAGCGCGACCGCGAGCGGCTCGTCGAGCAGTTGAGAGATTTGACGGAAGATGAATGGCTGCGCGAGGCTGAGCATGAAGAGTACGCCCAATATTCAGTCCTGACAATGCTTCGCCACCTCGCGCTTCACGACATGCTGCACGGTTACAGGATTGAAGAGTTGTTGTTGAAGAAAGATTGGGAAGAAGAGTAAGCGCTGAATGATGAGCGATGAATGAAGGAAGTTGGCAGTTTGTCTTTGACTGCGGCTGCGCTGCATGATGCCGTTAATGTTTACAGGAAATCATAATGAGCAACCGGCTTACACTGAAGCGCACGTTGCGGCCTATCCCATCGAGTACATCGCTGGCATTGACCTCTTCAACGAGCGAGAGTTTCACGCGGCGCACGATGCCTGGGAAGATCGTTGGATGGGCGAGGTCGGGGCGGCTGAAAAACTTTTCCTACAGGCGATGATTCAATCGGCTGTGGCATTTCATCATCTTGAGATTGGAAGACCGGGCGCGGCTCGCCGAATGTACCAAATGGCGAAAGAGAAATTCGAGCGACTGGGCGTTAGATGTTTCATGTCGCTTGATCTTGAAGATTACCAGAGGCAGCTTGATCGCGCGCTAGCGTGGCTCTTGACTGTTCCTGACCCGCGCGAGTTGGCGCAGCCTGAGATAGAGTTTCCCGTCATAAGACTTTTGCAGGAAGTGATGGAGTACGATTGATGAGCGTGGGGGTTGGAGAAAGCAAAGCGAATGTCTCGGCAGCGCGGCGCGCGGAATCGGTTGAACGAAGCGGCGTGCTCTTCACCGTTGTGCGAGACGTGCGCGTTCTGCTCATTGCGCTCTGGCTCGGCGGCGCAGTCTTCTTCAGCGCTGCGGTTGCGCCCGCAGCTTTCAGCGTTCTTCGCTCGCGCAATGTCGTTTATGCGAATGAAGCTGCGGGAACGATAGTGACGCGCGTGCTCTCGGTCATAAACACGGGCGGCCTTATCATCGCTCTCTTGCTACTGGCGGGCGCGCTTCTTTTTCGCAAAAGCGTTGCGCGGCGCGCATTCTTTGTGGAAACCGTCTCGCTCACACTTATGGCGGTTATGACAGCCGTTGGGCAGTGGGTGATTGCTGCGCGTATGCTCGCGCTTCGCGCCGCTATGGTGAAACCGATTGATGATGTGCCTGTAGATGACCCTCTGAAAATTAGCTTTAACAGCCTTCACGGTTATTCTGTGGCGGCGCTGGGCGTGGCGATCATCGCGGCGGCTGTCGCGTTGCTGGTTATCGTGCGCAGAGGTCAGAGGCTATAGGTTAGAGGTCAGGAATAGTTTTAATGCTCTCTCTGCATTCAAGAAAGGAATTTCTTAATGGAGATAATTGAAAGAGTTGACGAGTGGCGCAGGCGTTATGATGAGTGGCAGCAGGGTCGCACGCGCGGCAGCCCTCGAAGCGAAGTGGGTGAGGGTTACCCATTTGTTGAGAACAAGCACGCGCCTTTCACTCCTGCACGCCGCGCGCTGCCTATGATGAATCTGGCGCTCATCTCTTCTGCGGGCGCTTACATCAACGGCACGGACTCTTTCGACACTGAGATTGTCGGCGGCGACACGCGCTTTCGTGAAATTCCGCGAGAGGTCGAAGCGGAAGATTTGCTCTACTGTGCGCGCGGCTGGGACACTTCGGCTGCTGTCGAGGATAGAAACGCGCAAGTGCCTGTTGATCGCCTACTGGAGTTTGAAGGCAACGGCATCATAGGTCAGCTTAATCAGGTCTGGTGGAGTTTCTGCGGCCACATTCCAGATGCATCGCGCATTGTTGAAGAGTTGTTGCCGAAATTAATTGAGCGCGTGAAGCGTTACGAAGTTCAGGCGGCTCTGCTCATTCCTGCCTCGCGCCTCTGTCATCAATCAATCTCGTTAGTCGCGCGCGGGCTTGAAAAAGAGCGCATACCTACGATGATGATAGCTGTCGAAAGAGATGTCGTAGAAATGGTCCGTCCACCGCGTAACAGCGAGGGGAAAAATAGGCGTGGAGACGCGGCGCAAAATGAAAGACAGACTGCCTCAATTAAGAATTGTCAAGGATTAGCAGCTTGAAAGTGGCAGATCGCTCCGTTGCGCTGCTTTGTCGCTCAATAGAGAAGCTTCATCTCTGGTCAGAGAAGCTACATCTCTACCTAGAAATGAAGCTTCTACAAGCAAAGATGAAGCTTCTACGAGCAGAGATGTAACTTCTCCATTCAGAGATGAAACTTCTACGATTAGAGATAAAGCATCTCTGTGAAGAGATGAAACCTCTTCGCCTATAGATGTTGTCGCTCTTTGTGATGTTCTGTCATCGAAAATGGTTTGTGAACTAAGCTTGCAGGGGCGTGGGCAAACCCTGTCCGCTTTCACCGCGTCACGGCGTCGCCGTGTCTCCGCGTCTCGGCTAATAGCTCCGTGACCTGATCGAAGTCGAAGGGCTTGCCAACGATACCATTGATGATGTTTTTATCGTCGGGAGCAACGGGTGTGGCCGCGCCGTGACCTGTTATCAGTATGACGTTCGTATCGGGTCGCTGACGATGAATCTCGCGCGCAAGTTCCCAGCCGTCCATCTCCGGCATAGAGAGGTCCGTGAAGACCAGATCGAAGTCTCCCCTTGAAAGCTTCTGAAGCGCCTCGCGCCCTCCGCTCGCAGACTCTACCGTGTGGCCGAGCATCATGAGCATGTCAGCGAGAGTCTCGCGCACGAACTCTTCATCGTCAACGACGAGTATGTTCATCGAAGGCGCTTTGTGTAAGACGACCACCTTCTTTTCAGTCTTTGAAGCAGAATCAACTGCGGGCAGATCAATCTCAAACGTTGTGCCCTGACCCGGCTCTGATTCGACGCTGAAACGTCCTTCGTGCCGTTCGATTATGCCGTAAGAGACGGCCAGGCCGAGACCCGTACCGTGCACGCCCTTCGTGGTGTAGAAAGGCTCGAAGATTCGCTCGCGCACGTCTTCAGTCATGCCTAAACCTGTATCCTTAAATTTCAGAATGAGGCGATCCTCCACG
>QHXM01000215.1 GCA_003222945.1 Acidobacteriota bacterium | reverse complement strand
ACTGGAAGAAACAGTCCCACACCGCCTACCAGAATATGGAGAAGGCCCAGAGAGAGAAAGACCTTGCCTTGAAGGAATTGAATACAGTCAAGTCCGAGAAAGCGGCGCTGGAGCGATCCAACCGCCAGACCTGCGCAGCACTAGAGAGATTACAGGAGGAACCCAACAGACCTTTACTGCTCTCTCTGATGGACTCGGTGAGCGAGCACCCGGGCTGCATCCTCTCGATATTAGTGGCCCTCGTGTTAATAGCAATGATACTCTGGCTAATCTGGAGCCTGTTTCACGGATCGACGCCGCCATCGCCGACGCCGTTAGGCCAATGACGGAGCAGATGGATAGGGAACTATTGCAAAGCGTCATGCCTTCTTCAACCTCCGAGCATGAAGGCGCAGAATTGACTCTTACTCAAGAGCATGAAATGGAGCGTGAGATTGCGCAAGTTGTGGAAATAACTTTTGATCTGTAGATCTAAGGGGCGGGCGGTAGTTCCACTGAACGTCTTAAAATATTTTAAGTGGGGAGCATATCCGCTAAGTGCGCGAATCTGCTCCCCACCCTTTTTTTATCTATACGTTAACTCTTCAGTTATAATCCCCTTTCTTCAGGATGCCATGAAAAGACGAGACATGGGCTGTTCGATAAAGCTTTCGATAAACAGCATGAAATAATCTAACCATTTATGTTGCCCCCCTGAAATTTCCTTCTGACAGCTTCCTCCAGGGCTTGGAGACCTTCCGGTTGTGGGCCGTCAGATTCTTCGGATAATTGTTCGGTTGAATCCATACAGAAAGGCATTCGACTCTCATCAATAGAATGATCTTCTACGGTTTCTGGCACACTCTCCCGCTCTGAAGCTTTCTTGACCTTAGGCGCGAGGTAAACAACGAAGTAGCCACGATTGTGCTTTGCCGCGCGCTCAAGAGATTCCTTTGAGCCTTCCTCAAAGACGAGACGGTCGCCACATTCGGCTCGAAGGAAGTCTCTGATCTCTACAGGCACACGGGCGCGCGCGGAGTTGTAGCGCCCGTCGCGGCGATACTTGACTACAACTTTTACTCGTTTTCCGCTCATGAGAAGTTTTAAGCTACGCGCCTTCGACCGCGCACAAAATCACTCGACTTCATCGTCTTAAGTGTCATCACATGCTCAACGGGTCGCTTGATGACGCGCGCCACTTCCTCCGGCGTCACGTATTTTGAAAGTGATTGTCCGCTCTCCTGATCAAAGTATGTCGCAAAATATCTAAGGGCTTTTCCGGTCGTCATTCTTAAGAGGTAGCGCGAAGCGACTGCGGCCACATCTTGGTTAATTGTTAGACTCTGAGAGTTCAGCATTACGAGTTCAGCGCAGGAGAGACGGGATTTATTCTTCTCTTCCGGCTTTGTCTTCAGTAGATCGGGAGCTTGAAGAGCAGGGGAGGGCAGAGCCTTACAGACCTTCTCTGATTTGAAAGCGCTCATCATATATTCTGCGTCGGGCGCAGAGCCTAGTAAGACTTGACCCGACTCTTCGGAGTTGCCGCAATCGAGCCACCAGATATTATGGTCCAGGAAATGTATATTATTGTGGAGCGTGCGCTGCATGACCCGTCGCGCTTTTGAGTTGTCAACACATCCGATCAGTATGTTAAGTTTGCCGGAACTTCTGACTCGTATCCCTTTGCCCCAGTCGTCTTCGAGCATATTGGGGTCAAACCTCTCGCAGATAGCACGGATGGGCACGTTCCATGCTGACTGAAAGCGCGCGGCGAGCGTCGAGCATTTATGGAGTCCCACTTCGGCGTGGCAGAAGTTCTGGCGTGGTATGTTCACATCTTCCACGCGGTCGTGGTCTATGAAGAGCACGTCCACGTCGCGGCCTTGCCGGATGAGTTCAGAAGAGAGTCGTGCGATTAAAGGAGCAAGAAAGCTTCCCGTGCCGCCGCAGCCGACGAGCGCGAAGCGGATAGAGCCTCCGCGATCAGCCATGACGCGGGCAGCTTTAGTGAATGAAAGGTCAACGCTCATTTATTTCTTCCACTTGCCATGCCGCATTGACTGGCAAGGCTCATCCGTCTCGATCTCAGTCAGATTCTCGACACTCTTCACTTGGGGAAAGCGCCTGATATGCTCCAGACACTCCGCGCAGACAGTGCGGTCTTTGACCGTGCCTGTGACATAGCGAAGCGTGATAGCGACCATTTTCATTTTGGTAAACGCCTCCACGTCTCATCCATTCCGCGCGCGACTTCGATACTCAAAGAGCCAAGCTCCGCCATGTTACGCAACTCTCGCAGGCGCTCAACTCTTCGCAAGAATTTCTCCGCTTCCGGCGACTCAACTATTTTTGAATAGCTGATGATCGTTTGCAGATGCGCCTCAAAGTTGTCTAGCTCTTCCCTGAGCGCCTTGTCGAGCCGCACCATCTCTTCGGCTGTCTCGCGCGCGCCGCGAATCGCTGCCGCGATGTTGTCAAAATGGTTGTCAAGCATTATTTTCACTCAACCCATCTGGCAACTCGAAAACCCACTCAGCCGGTATCTCCCAGAAGTTTCCGTACACTCCGACTCTCACTCGAATCTTCGGCTCGCGGGGTATGTCTCCCAAGACGGCATAGATTCTGAATCCCGTCTCGTCCGCGTTATCTATACTTGAAAAGTAAGCCTGCATACGATGATGAGAATGGGCTTCGATGAACGCTCGCTCATGGGTAGAATCCGGTCCATCATGCAGCGGCCTACAACTTCCTCCCATTCTCACCTGATGAGGCTCGTGCACCTCCCAGGCATCCCGCTCCCTTATGAAATGGAAAAGGTCTTCACGACCCTCCCTGGCCCAGTGGCGCGCCATTGAGATCATCTCACTGACTAATAGGGAAGGCACGCGCTCCATTTGCATCTCGAAGCTCGGTGACACGTCCGGCAGATTCTTCACTTCAAAGTTTTGAACGGGAAAGCAAACCTTTAAGCCCTCACGCTCGGCGCGGATGAAGAGGCCGTTTCCGGCCAGCACATAGTTGTAGAGTGCGCCACGCACGCCCTCCCGCTCTTCACCGGCTATTAAATGGCCGTATAGTTTGAAAGTGCGAATAATAGTCATTAGCGCCTCCTTTCCCTATAGATGAGCCTTTCGACAGCATCGCCAAGCGTCACGTCCATCGGAAGAAGCGCTGAGAGTGGAAATTTGGTTGCGCGCGCATTCGAGAGTTGCAAGAGATGAGTTCGCACGTCCGCAGGCGCTCTGCGGCTTCTACTCTTCGCATGATGACCGCTAAAGGGCGCGTCCCAGAACATCTGCCATGATGTAGCGAAACCACCATCCCTCACGTCCGGGTGAGCGTTATTGCCGAAACAGATGAGACCTAGTTCGTTCAGGTTAGGAAGGGGCGCGTAGAAGAGCGCAGCTTTCGGATTCGGCCTATTCTCCTTCATCGCCCAGACATAATAGTTGTGGCCGATCCCGGCGAAGACGATTGCTGGCATGGGGACGCGAAGTCTTCGCGCTCGACCCTTGTCGAATTCAATAGAAAGCTTATAGACCGCTGGCGCGTAATAGCCTACGGCGAAGACTCCAGCAGGAGTCATCCCCCAGCGCACTACTCCGCGCGCAAGCCAGCCCGTGTCGAGAGGTTCTTCATTAAAGGCAAGTCGGATAGTTGACGGTGTGACATGTTTCGAGCGAATCTCAGAGCCTTGCTGATATTGGAACTGGCAAAGCCTTGCGCCCATGAAGAGAGCGGCCTGTGTGCCCGGAGGTGCGAAGAAGTCGCGCGCACGTCGCTTCATAGAATCGCCGCCTTTCTCCAGAGCACGCTCATCTCCCTCATGCGCCTCAAGTCAGCTTTAAGCCAGAGGGTCAACTCGACAACCTTATCCATCATGGCATTGGCTTCATGCCAGAGTTTTGTCACCAGACGCACGTTCTTTACGGACCACGAGACACCTGTGCTGCCGTAATTCTCATAATCCATATCAATCCAGATGTTGCCGGTTGATTTTTCCGAGACAGCCAAGGCGAGAGGCAAATGCTTGAGGGGTAGAGGCGCGCACTTCGAGACGGTTTTCAATCGTCTGAAATCTATGCGGTAGAGATCGTTGCAGGCCAGAGCGTAAAGAGCGGTAAGATCGCAATCGTCTCCACACTTTTCGGCCTCGTCCAATTCGCCTGCGAGGACTTTAACGGCGAGGAGTCCAAGCATAAGCTGATGCGGTTCTTCGTGTAATTGCCACGCTTCGATTAAAGGATTGATGGGAATCTCTTGAAAGAGAAACTCCATCTCCTCGTCAACGTCATTCTCTATCCAAAAATCAGGCACGGGGAAATAGTCTCTCTCCATCAGGTCGCAGAACTTGTCAAATGGCGGGGCGTCGTTCATCACCTTAATGACTTCAGCTTGATTTTCTGCGAAGACCTCTATAAGGGGTGTACCTACTCTTTCCAGAACACGCGCCTTCATAAATGCCATCCACTCTTCAGGGAAGAGTTGAGAGAAAAGCTCGTTATAGAACTGCTTCGACATCTTAGAAACCTATGGGAATGTAGTCGCTTGCGACTCCTTCTGAACTCAAGAGGATGGAGATGGCGCGCGTCGTGATGCCTTGCTCGACCTGACTAGCCGTGATCGCCGCACGCACTTCGCCTTCCATCTTGATTGCGGTCTTCACAGATAGCCGTCGCTTGCGAGCGAGCGTGTCCATGCGCTCTCGCATAGCTTCGACAGGGTTAATGGTCTCAGGCGCATTGATGAGGGTGTCAAGAGCGCCCGCGCCCTTTGTGCCCGCCTGCTTGGAGACGTGGACTGTTAAGATGTCACCTTTCGTCTCGCGCCTGAAGATCGGAGTCGTATATGCCGGAGAGATGGATTTGACGACTGATCTTAGGAGGCCATCATCTTTAGCGATCTCGTCTTCAACGTCGAATGATTGACCGTCGCCGGTCAGAATTATCTTTGCCATAGCTATTTAGCCCCTTCTACTTTGGTGGATTGCTTCTTAGTGGACTTACGAGCGGCTGGTTTCTTCGTCGCCGCTTTCTTCGTGGCGCGCGTAGGCTTCTTCTTCGTGGCAGTCGCAGGCTTTTGTGAAGGTTTCGTTGCGTCTGTCTTTTTGGAGAGGCGAAGAGGGAGTTCGGCCTTTAGCGTGTTGATAAGGCTCAAAAGGGCGTTAAGGCCGGGAAGTACAGAATCCGTGCTGCGCTCTATCTTCGTCAGAGGTAGGCCGCCCTCTTCGTGGGCGATAATCATAACGCGGCGACCTTCGAGATGGCCGTCTGCGCGCATGATCTGGATTTTAATCTCGATCTGAGCTTTCTCCCACGCCTTCTCCTGCTCGGCGGAGACCGGTTCGTTATGCGCAGGAGGCTGAGGATCGGCGGTGAGTGCGATGCCGTCCTCGACTATTTTAGCTTTCGCTTGTTCTTTAGGAGGCTCGGTTTGCTCAGCATCCTGCGAAGGCGGAGCATCTGTCTTTGATTCTTCCGTCTCTACATCTTCGCCTGAATCCGAAACGGCTAATCCTTCTGGCTTCTCAAAGAGCGGGGAGGTCTCTTCAGTAGAATCTTTATCTCTCGCTCCGATCCTTGCAGTGTCTCTGACAATGTTATCAGCACCTCGGCGGACCGTGCGCGCTGCGCTCTCAGGGAATAACTCGCGGCGGAGCTTTGAGACGAAAGGCTGCGACGTGGAAGTCTTCTGTGCGATGAGGCTATCGGACCACTCCGCCCACTCCTTATCTTCAAGTAGCATCTTGACTGCGCGGCGCTTGTCTTCGTTTGTGCGCGGAAGACCATGGGTGGCGTTTGCGCCTAAAGAGTAGAGGACGGCGTCGCGCCTTGTTCCCTGCGTGACTTCGCAATCAATCGTCTCACGCCCTGCTTTGCGCGCGGCTGCGACACGATGAAAGCCGTCGGCAAGCCAGTATTCTGAGCCATCGTAAAATAGTGTTACTGGAGGGAATTTCGCACCCTCCTGCATGGCTTCCGCATATTCGTCGATGGTTAGAAAGTTTAGCTGAGCGCGCGGCTGCGTGCCGCCGTCAGTGCGTATGCGCGAGAGCGTGATCTCCTGCCTCAAGGGGACTGCATGAGAAACAATTGAGTCGGGCTTAGGCGGCTCACTTAAAATATTTTGAGTTGTAACCTCGTCGGAAGATTCGGTCAGGTTCATGCGCTCAAGTGTTGTCACGCTAATGTCTTGAATTTCTGCAATCTCCTGCAACTCTTCAAGATTGTCCACACAGCAGACTAGAATTGTTCCGGTCATGGCCGGGCTGGTGTTATCGGCGAGAGCGAGATAAGAGGTTAGGCGCTCGCTTGCTTTAACAATCCCTTCTGCCGAAGGCGTATGTAGAAGTTCATACGCTGCGTCTTCAGTGACGAACTCGACCGCGCCTTGCTCCCATTCCACGTCGAGCTTGTAGTGAATCTTTTCGGATTCAAATAGTTTAATGAGTCCTGTGCGCAGGTCCGCTTCGTGCGCTTTCTTTAGATGACGAGCGGAGGCCGTAGAGGGATTTATCTCTTCGGTCTCTGTCTCTGGTGTGGTCTCTGTGCAATATTTTTCATAGACTTTGCGAGCTTGATTTATGAACTCTTTCTCTGTATCGGAGCGAGCGTGAATGGTGTTCAGGTCGCAGTTTCTCAAAGTCAACTGAAAATTATCCAGTTCTACAACCCAACCGGCACTATCAAGGCGATTGAACATCTCTTTATCTTCATCGTTCAATGCGGCCTTAAAGTCATGGACGTTCATACTTGTCTCCTAAAAGATTTGAATGATTAGAGCATTAGGCAAGGGCGATAACCTTGCTGCTGGATTTACCTTCACCGTTTCGTGTCGTCTGGACCACGACTCTTTTCTTGAAATCGTATGCGCCCGGCTTTAGGTCTTCAGAGATTCCAAGCGTTTGGAGGTACTCGGCATAGCAGGAAACCCCATGCTTCTTATAGCGCCCACCTTTGATCTTGAAGTGCTTTCCGTTCTCATCGGCAGAGACGATCAACTGCTCGGCCATGATGGTTTCAGTCGAAGTGTTAGGATCGTTGCTTGCGGCGGGCGCAAGGTGCGCCGGCTGAACCTCTTGCTGTATGGTCCAGCCGGAAGATAGGCAGGATTTGATGAATTCACTACTCTTGGTGAGAATTTCCTTCTTATCATCCATAGTCCCGGACAAAGAGAT
>QHXM01000057.1 GCA_003222945.1 Acidobacteriota bacterium | reverse complement strand
CCGACGCGTACTTGAAGATCAAAGAGCGCAGCTTGATCAGGCCGAATCGCAGAACAAACTGTTAAGCTCTCAGATAAAGGACATTGATAAGAATAACAAGAACATTCTCGACAGTCTCTCGCTCGCGCCGAAACTTCGCAACGATTTCGGCGCCGGCGTCTGCATGATTCTCGGAACTTACTTCTTCGTTGAATCCGGCACTGGCCGTCCCCTTCGTTATCCTGAAGTTCAAACAAACCCTGACGGCACTGTCGTTCAATCGAGCGACGACCGCGTTCAACTCACGCCGGAAGGCAAAGGCGCAATCGCAGAGTTTGAAGCCGTAGGCTCAGGCTTCTACGTTGGCGGCGGTTATGTTCTGACCAACCGGCACGTGGCGCAGCCCTGGCAGGCGGACGAACGCGCGCAGATGCTAGGCAGCAGCGTCGGAGGCCAGCCGCGCCTGAAGAAATTGATCGCCTACTTCCCGGACCACACGCAGCCCATACCTCTCAAATTCAAAACAACATCGCAGCAGGACGATGTTGCAGTCTGCATTTTTGATTCTAAAGACGCACCGACGGACATCCCCGTGCTGCCGCTCGATAAAAACTCCGACGCCGTGACCATTGGCAAGACCGTCGTTCTGATGGGATACCCGAACGGGCCGGACCGTCTTCTTGCACTGAGAGACGATGCCGAAGCCTACATGATACGCGCTCGCTGTGGCTCATCGCTCGAAACTCTTCTGGGTTGCTTGTCTGAGAAGAATCGCGTGCAGCCTCTGACGACTCAGGGCAACATCACAGATTTTGATCCGCACAAGGTTGTCTTCGATGCGCGCACGGCTGAGGGCGGGTCGGGTGCGCCCTTGTTCGGCCAATCGGGTCGCGTGGTCGGAATCAGCTACGCAATCTTTACAGAAAGCACTGCCTCGAACTTCGCCGTGCCGATTCGTTACGGCCTAACGCTTCTGCAACGCGCTGGCTGGGTCTCGCCCGAAGCGCCTGTGGCTGAAGCAAACGCGAATGAGAACGCAAACACAAATCAACCAGCCACGCCCCACAGCAGCACGCAGGCGAATCCCTCGCGCTAGAACAAACGATGAACGCCGCAACGATGAATGATGAATTGAAAAGCAGTTGTCTTTCCGCTCATCATTCACTATTGCGGCATTTAGTCTTGCCCATTGCTGTTTTTTAACAGATAGCTGTGACTCTGCTAACGTTGCCCTTTTTTACTCTCGGCTTGTGGCAACTAATTTTCGTGACCATCGCATCCGAGACCTGAAATCAATCCTCGCTTTTTCTGTCTGTGGCGGTCCATGAAGTGTCACACGGGAATTCGCAAGCCCCGATTTTTGACATTAAGATCGCGGCTCAGCTTTTGTCGCTTTCAGAGATTTTCTGGTAACTTTAGTGAGTCGATCAAAGTCTTTCATAGAAGCAAGTAGAATTCAAGAGAACGGCATAATGATTGCCAAGCTGATTGCTGGCTAACATGATTGTCACTTGAACGTCTTATTGACGCTGCGTTTTTTACAGGCGGGCGCAAAGTTTTTGCTCCAGATGTAACTTTTCGAGGGGGCTTTCAAGGGGCTGTATAAAGATGAGGTCTGCTTCTTCTTTTAAGAGCGCGCGACTTGCCGCGCTTCTTTTAACTCTACTTCTAACTTTCTCGTCCCTTCCACAGTCCGTCTCTTTCGCTCAGTCGTGCGCCACTACTGCTGAGAATCCTTCTGAAGTCACTGAGAAAACGAAACAGCTTTTCCGTCTCGAACGACTCAACCTCGCTGGCGGCGCAGAGTTGCTGACCATCTTCGGTACGGCAATTCCCTTTCTCTACAGCCGCGTCCGCGATAAAAGAAGTGCAGGCAATGATGCGCCGCCGCCCATAATGGATTTGGCGGCTGCGGACCGCGAAGTCTGGAACAGATTCTTATGGACCGGGCTGCAATATCTACTGCTCGATTCATACGGCATACCATTGAAAGCTTCGACGCACACCTTTCGCCAGAACTTGAGCGATTACCGCAAGGCTCACGTCGCACGCGCGCTCGCTCTACTCTCGCTCTATGAATCGGAGACAGGCACTCAATCCGTTTTCACTCCCGCCGAGACGGCTGAGATTCAGGCTCGTCTTCTGCTCTCGGACAAAATGTTTGGCGGAATCGTTGACGACATAAACTTCCAAAAAGTTTATGAGAAGCAGACCACTGCTGTGCGCGACACACGCGGGCACAACTGGGAGTTGCTGCGCCAGCGTGCAGAAAAAGAATCGCTCTACTTCGAGCCGCTTGAGATGCCTGATGGAAGCGCCACGCACGCGCTACTATGGGTTGCGCGCCCCGATCTTGAAAAGAACCAGGGGCGTCACTTCGACAGTCGTTTCCTTAATATCCAAAACCCCTGGACCGATAACCGGCTGCCAGACTGGAAGGGCTACACCATAACGCGTTACTTCGACGCTGATAATCGCGTGGTCGCGCCGGATACGACTGGCGCGCACGCCGTCGAGATGATTCCGCTTGCGCTCTACGGATTAGACTTTCCAAAGATTCCAATCCTGCTCGTTGATTTCCGCGACCAGTTGAACCCGAAGCGCCGCGAGATGTCTCATCGCGTTCTACAGGATGTCGCGCGCGACCTGCTCTCGCTCTCAAGCTTCGCAAACATTCCATATTTCTTTGGCCGAGTCGTCTATGATTTCGTAACGAGCAGGCGCGGGCTTGATTTGAATCAGATGTCCAGGCTCAGGACCTACTCTCAGTTGAAACTGCTGCTCGGTTTAAGCGCGTCCTTTGACCCGGAGTTGCGAGACGATATAAGCCGAAGGCTGGAGCGCGTATCATTGAATCCGCTCGAAAATGGAATGGAGACGGAAGCGAAGTTGGCGCGTGAGCAATACGGCGCGCTCGTCGCTTATGCAAGACGCCCTGATGGATTGCCAGCGCGCATTGAGCGCGACCGACGCGAAGAGATGGTATCAATTAAGCACGGGAGCGTAGAGCGACCGCTTCTTCGCCTTGCGAATGTTCTGAGCTTCGGTATCTACACGCACAGAGAGAAAGCGACGCCTGAGCTTCTCTCGCAGCTAGACATCAAACGGCAGCTTGATTTCCACGCAGGATTCCTTCGCCGCGTTGTAAAATCCACGCCGCAGATAGAGGTCGTCTGGAACATAGAGGACGTGCGCCGCTCGCTACGCTTCATAGCCGAGCACGGCTCTGCTGCGGACGATAAAATCGCTTCCACATCAGCGCAGGTTTTCGCGCGCACTGAAGATGAAGAGACGCGCAAGCTTTGTCTGAACAGTCTTTATCGTATTAACAACGAGACGGCGAAGAAGGAGCTTCTGAATATCTATCGTGACGCGAAACTGGAAGCGCGTTGGCGCGAGCAGAGCGCCGAATATCTACGGCTCGCAATCAAAGAAGAGCAGCGCATCGCTCCCGAAGACGCGAAAGTGATTTTGAGCTTGGTCAATGAAAATCAGTAATTGCAAAGTAGGCAATAGGCAGTTGGCAGTTGGCAGTAAGAAGCGAACTCTTCGCTGCCTACTCCCTACTGCCTACTGCCTACTTCTCCTATGTCAATCAATCGCTTTCGCTCAGACGAAGCGGGTTGTGATTCTCAAAGTTGATGGGTTGCAGCCGGACATCGTTGACAGCTTTGTGCGCGAGCGCGATCCGCAGACGGGCATGAGCCTGCTCCCTTGGATTGAGCATGTTTTCTACGAGCGCGGCACGCGCGTCGAGAACTTTTATGTCAGAGGCATGAGCCTTTCCGCTCCCTCATGGTCAATGCTCGACACAGGCCAGCATCTACAGATTAAAGGCAACGTTGAGTTCGACCGGCTCACCCTTCACGCTTACGATTACCTGAACTTCTCTCCCTTCTACATGCGGAACATAGCCGGACTCAGCATTGATATGCCCGGCACAGAGACTCTGGACGAGGCGGGCTTGCCGCTTCTCATTGACGCTTACGCGCCCCAGGAGCGTTTCGCAAGCTTTCAACTCTACCAGCGCGGAATGCACTGGCGGACATTTCAATCGGCGGCGGAGAACCGTTTTCTGAAAAGCCCGCGCGAGCTTTTGGATGAGTGGACCACAGGGTTTGAAGTTCGCAACACTCTGTCCGATCAATTGGAGCGCGATCTGATCGAGCGATTGAATAATCCGGCGTATCGCTATCTTGATCTTTACATCCTGGACTTCGATCACGCAGCGCATCACAACCGCGACCGCGAAACACATCTACACGTGTTGCAAGCTCTGGACGCGACGGTTGGGCGCGTCTGGACCGCAATTCAGAAGAGTCCGCTCGCCTCTGATACCGCTCTTGTAATCGTATCGGATCATGGCTTCAACACGGACGAGAAGGTTTATAGTCAGGGCTTCAATCTGGTCAAGCTGCTGGGGAGCGCAGAAGGCGGAGGCCATCACGTAATCACAAAGCGGCGTTTGATGATGGATTACGCAATCAAAGGTGTGAACCCGTTCGTCCCGCTGATTACGACGACCACGCCTGAGTCTTACTATCTAAAGGGACAGAGCACGGACTATCCGACCGCGCTCGTGGACTTTGACGGCAACGAGCGCTCATCAATTCACCTGCGCGATAGCGACCTGAACGTTCTGCATATTCTCTTGCAGCAACTTCAGCGCAAAGACCTATCCGTTGAGATGCGTCGCGCGATGATGGACGCTTTCTTTAAGACGCTTGATCGTCGTCGCGCTGAGTGGGGAGATAAATTGTCGCAGTTGAATGAAGAGCTATCGGCGCTTCATCGTGAGATTGCGAAAGAGCATGACGCGTTGAAAGCGCTTGAGGAGAAGAAGAGGCCGAAAGATAATTCCGATTCCATTGACCCGAACGATGTAAAGCGACTCGTCGCCCGTTACAACGCGTCGGTAGATAATGAGCGGAAATATTCTGAGTATGCGCGCAGTCTCTCCAACCTTCTTGCTCTTCGCAGAGATACTTTCGATCCCAGGCGCATTAAAATCGAAGACGTGATTGCGAAGGGCGCGATGGGAGTGCGAAACAATATCTACGAGCTTCAGAATTACGTCGTGGGTTTGGCTTCCGTTGGTCCGACGCTCGCGGCTGACGGCTCGCTCGATCTTCAAAGGAGTTTCCAGCACGTTGATTACTTCTCGCTTCTTCACAACGTCGCTGTCAGAAACAACGTGCAGGCAGAAGTCTCATCTCATCCCATTAACTTCATTGCCGTTCGCATACCCTCCGAGTTGATTGCGCCGTTAGTGGAAAAAGATTTGCGCCCGACGAGCGATGTCGTGTGGATTTATGATGGACAGGAGAATCAAGCTCTAATTCTCTCACGCGAGGACGAAGCGGGCCATTTAAGCCTTCGCTATCTTCCAATCAAGAATTTAAGAGAGGATGAAAACGGCTCGATTCATTTCGAGCGCGTCGGATGGCGCGCTCTTCTTCCTCTGAAACTCTTTGAAGACCCGCAGCTAAATGTTCCCGAAGGTGCGCGCATCAGTTGGCTGGACGATTGGCACACGGACCTTGAGTGGTTGCGCGCAACGCATAAAACCGAATACTCTAATGGCATCATTGGCCTAAACGAGCAGCTTGCGCGCCATCACAATGAGGCATTCGACACGGATGTGCCAGGGCTTTCCGATGACGAGCGGAAACTTCGACGCTTTCATCGCAGGCGGCGCGAGCTTGTGGAAGCGGACATGCTCGTCGTAGCCAACAATCACTGGAACTTTGACGTGCGCGGCTTTAATCCGGGCGGGAATCACGGCTCATTCCTGCGCATCTCTACGCACTCGACGTTGATGTTCGCGGGAGGCGAGAGGACCGGGATTCCGCGCGGGCAGGTTGTTGAAGAGCCGTATGACAGTTTGAGTTTTATGCCCACAGTGCTTGCGCTTACAGGGCAGATAAAGAACGGACAAGTTCCTGTGAAAATTCTCTGGGAGAGAGGATTCCGCCAGTTTCCCGGACCAGTAATCAAAGAGGTTTTAAGCGGCGGAGGCGAGAAAGCCTCACCGGTTGCTGAAGGAGTGGCGATAGCGCCTTGACTACTACTGATGAACAATTAAGCCCCGCGCGGCTCGATGACGAGTTGATGCCTGCCGAAGTTGAAGAGCCGGACCAATCCGGCTCAAGTAGTTTCAAGCGCAACATCATCTGGCTTCAGGGCGTAGCCTTCATCTTAGGTCTTGCGCTCCTAATCTACGTGATCCGCCGCGTAGGTGTGCAGCCCATCTTCGATGCGCTCCTCAAAATTGGCTTCGGATTCTTCATACTGCTCGCCATAAGCGGCTCGCGCCACGTCATCAGAACGCTCGCAATGCGTGCGGCGATTGACCCCCTTCATCGCCGGTTCAGTTTCAAGCACGCGCTTGCGGTCCGATTGGGTGGCGAGGCCGTCAGTTTCTTAACCTTCACAGGTCCGCTTTTAGGAGAGGCAACGAAGGTCGCGCTCCTGCGCCGCCGCGTTCCGCTTGTTCACGGCGTATCGGCTCTCGTCGTTGATAACATTCTCTACAATCTCTCCGTCATCGTCTTCGTCTTAAGCGGCGCAATCGTGATGTTGCTCTCGTTTAATCTGCCGCCTCTGGTCCGCTACTCTCTTTTCGGGATAGCTGTGGGCGCGTCGCTCGGACTCATCCTCTCTGTCTGGGCCGCTAGCCGAAGAGTGATGTTGTTGACGTGGATGATTGACGCGCTTGGCCGCTTCGGTATTCATCCGAAGTTTCTGACATCCAGGCGCGATCATATCTGGGATTTAGAGACGCACGTTTACGATTTCTATTCGCATCGCCCCGGCTCGTTCTTTGCGATGTGCGGTTTCAATCTTCTAACGCACGCGACGAGCGTCATAGAGGTCTATGTTACGCTAAGAATGCTTGGCTACAAGCCAACTGTTCCAGCGGCTTTGGTGATTGAATCGCTGACGAAGATAATCAACTTCGTCTTCGGCTTCGTGCCCGCGACGATTGGTGTCTATGAAGCTGGCAACGAAATTATCTTGCAGACCTTGGGCTACGCGGCGGCAACGGGCATAACGCTCGCGCTGGTTCGCAAAGCCGGAACACTCGTCTGGACCGGAATCGGGCTTTTGGTTTTAGTCTGGCGCGCTGTGCCGAACGCTACGCGCAGCCTTATGGACCGAAGCCCGCGCTTGAGAAAGATTATGGACAGCCTTGTACTCTCAAACATGTCGCACAGACCCGCGCGCACAATCGTCAGCATCTTTGGCATCGGCGTAGGGGTTCTGCTTATTGTCTTCACAGTCGGTTTAGCGCACGGACTCTTGCGCGAGCGCGGTCGGCGTGAAGCAAATATAGGCGCAGAGATAATGGTCCGCGCTTCCGGCACGTTCTCAATGAGCGGCACGCAACCTTTCGCTTATCCGGTCTCGCGCGCTCAGGAGCTTGCGCGCATTCAGGGCGTTCGCATGGCAGTGCCCATAGGCCAGCAATTGGTCGGTAGCGACACGGGCTTCGGCAGCCGCGTCGTTGACGGCATCACGTTTGATGAGTATGCGCCCCTTGCCGGTCTAACGATTAAAGACGGAACAGCGTTTACGCCCTGCGGTCCAACTTCTACGCCGAACTGCGGCGACCAGGCCATAGTTGATTCAGTCTGGACCGAGGAGCGCAAGACAAGTGTAGGCGGCACAGTTCAACTCTATGACCGCCCTTTTCGCATCGTAGGCGTTTATGAACCACCGGGCGGCGCACGCATAAAGATACCGCTCTCGACCATGCAGGAGCAGTTGGGTAGCCAGGATCATTGCAGCGCAGTGCTCGTCGCCTGCAACAACCCGGACGAGCAGGTTCAGGTTGCCGCGCGCATACGCGAGCAGTTTCCTTCGGACCAGATCATCTTCACAAAAGACCTGCCAGAGCTTTACGCTTCGGGCGTGCCCGCTTTAGACATCTTCATCAAAGTCGTCGTTGCGATTGCCGCCTCCATCAGTATGCTCGTCGTGCTGCTCGCTATGTACACGACCGTGACGGAGAGGACTAAGCAGATTGGAATTCTAAAATCCCTCGGCATGTCGAAAGGTACGATCGCGTGGGTGATTGAAAAAGAGGCCATACTCGTAAGCCTGCTCGGCGTGACCGTAGGAATCCTACTGACTCTTCTAGTGCGCTTCGCCGTGATGCGCACAACCTCTCTCACAGTCGAGATAGAGCCGAAGTGGATCATCATAGCCTTCGCCGTAGGATTAATCGGAGGAACAATCGGCGCGCTCTATCCGGCGCTGCGCGCAGCAAGACAAGATGCCGTCGAGGCGTTAGCTTATGAATGAAAGCCCTTGCGCAATGAATCAGGTTTCGCGAAAAAACTTGACACTCGTTTCTGATAGGCATATCTTGCCGTTGCTGTAGTGTTGTTTTCTTACGCGCTCACTCTTGCCGTCTAATTTGGCATCGCTTTAGCGGTATTTCTTTCAACACGCTTCGTTTTCTCGAGGGCCTTTCATTTCTTGAAAATCAGATTTTGAAATGAGTGTGAAACGTTAGGATGGCTTCTACATTTGGCAGCAGGCGCAGTCCTACTTCTATTCGGGGAATGCAGAGATTGTAAAGGGAAATCGATAGAGTTGCCGCGTAAATTAATGAACCTTTCAAAAGCGGGAGGCCGGTCCCATGTCCGAGCAGACCATCGATCTACAGGATGAACAAGCACCGCCGATGCAGGAGGAAGCGCAGGCCACCTCCGACCATCCCCAGAGCGGTCAGCCCCAAGAGAAGTTTGGTTTCGTTAGCCGCATCCCCTACACGGCGGCGTTCGGCAGACGCATTAAAGAGCGTCAGAACCAGCTTGTTAAGGAGCGATTAGATAACTACGCCAAGCTATCGTCTTTCAGCGACGAGGTGAAGGTCAGATTCTACAGCAGGTTTGAATATAATATGGAACTTCTCTCGGAAGCAGAGGCGTGGATTGAGACTATTATATTCTACATCAGCCGTTTGATTTTCGTCTTGGTGGTCCTGCTTTACAT
>QHXM01000056.1 GCA_003222945.1 Acidobacteriota bacterium | reverse complement strand
ACTTGAAACCTTGAACTTGAAACTTATTTCTTATGATTATTGACCTTCACGCAAAATCCGACGTTGGTCGAGTAAGGCGCGGGAATGAAGACAACTTCCTCATACTCGATTTGACGAGCGGAAAGACATGGACCGGCTCGGACGGCGCAGAGCCGCCCGAAGAGTTGCACCATTTCAAACTTGGCGAGAAGGGCTTGGTGTTGGTTGTCTCTGACGGGATGGGCGGCGCGCTCGCTGGCGATGTTGCGAGCCGCATGGCTGTCGAAACCGTGCGCGAGATGTTGGTTGAGAGCGAAGAAGAAGCTGCTTCAAGCGATGATGAAAAATCGCTGGTTGATTACCTGCGCCACGCGACCATCTATGCGAACCTTGCAATTCATCACCGCAGCCAGGAGGACACGCGCTGCGCCGGAATGGGCGCGACCTTCACGGGCGCTGCGATCAAGGACGATATGCTCGACCTGGTTCAAGTCGGCGACAGCCGCGCTTATGTTCTTCGCGGCGACCACATAAAGCTCGCAACGAAAGATCAATCGCTCGTGCAGCAGCTTGTAGATGTCGGGCAGATTAGTGAAGCTGAAGCAGAGACACACATGTTTCGCAATGTCATACTTCAGGCGCTCGGCGCGCAGAGCGAATTGACGCCCGTAACGGGAAGGCTTCGCTTACGGCAGGGCGATATTCTCTTGATGTGCAGCGACGGACTTTCAGGTAAGCTCCGCTCTGAAGATATGCTCAGGATAATACAGCAATCGGAAGATGATCTGGCCGCAGCCAGTAGCCAACTCGTTGAAGAGGCGAACGAGCGCGGCGGCGAAGACAACATCACGGTCGTACTGGCGCGCTTCACGGGCGACGAGCTTCAACAAGCCTCTTCCGACCGGATAACAATCGAGCTTCCGCCGATGGAAGAAGACTCGACCTTGAACGATCTGAACAACACAGAACCTCCTACAGAGCCATTGCCGTAACTTTCGCACCTGCGCCCAAAATATAATAATTGACATCTGAGACTTCCAACAGTAACATCCCGCGCGTCCAAAATTTTGAATAACGAATTGAAAATCTCTTTTTGCCTTCTTCTCGGTGAGATGAAGCCGCGCACAATAAAATTAAGGAGAATCCGAACACTATGCTTCGACGTTTAGTGAAAACAAGAATAATCCTTCTGGCTGCATGTTGTCTCATCGCAGCCCTTCTAGCAATCCCGGTCACGACGCGCTTAGGCAAAGCAGACGACCTGACGGGTCGTGAACTTTTGAGTGTTACGCGGGTCGCGCACGGCGGCAGCGAATACGCCGGACTTCAATATGTGACGGCTCGCGCCGAAGGCTTCGTCAACGCCGCCGCCTTTGCTTCCGCTGGCGCAACAACCGTTGCGGGTATAGTAGAAGTTAAAGTAGGCATCACGGACTATCAGGACAAAGACCTGCGGCGTCGTCTGGACATAAGCCCCTTGGGTGGCAACATGGGAATGGGCGCTGGTCCGACGTTTCTGGTTTACACAGGCACGCAGGGCGGCGGAATGTATATGGGCAACGAGATTCGCGTGAGCGAGATTGCGGCCTCGCGCCAGTGGGCCATGATGGGATTTAACACCATCAACCTTGCAATCGAGCGGCAACTCGTCACAGCACGCCAGCGCGACGAAGGCAACGATTATGTTGTCGAAGTCAAGTTCAACTCGGACGACACGGTTCGCTACTGGATTAACAAGCAGACGTTTCTGATAGACAAGGTCACGACGCGCTACAAGAGCCAGACGATGATTGAAGAAGACAGAAGCGATTACCGCAGAGTTAGCTGCATGATGCTTCCCTTCCACATCGTGACGAAACTTCGCGGCCAGCGTCTAGCGGACCTGACCATCAGCAACTATGATCTTCAAACCGTTATTCCAGCCGCACGCTTCACAGTGACGGCAACGCCGTAGGAAGGCAAAAGGCAAAAGGTAAAAGGCAAAAGTGAAGAAAGAAGAGTGACTCTTTTATCTTCACTTTTGCCTTTTTACTTTTCTTTTTGCCTTTTATTCGTCCAGAGCTTTCGCCCCTGACTCGATGAGACCACAATGCCGACTTTTCCGGGCAGCGCCTGAGCGCCTGTCTTCAGATCGCTTCCCTCCGGCTCGCGTGAGAAGTAGCTGGAGAAGATTGTGCGCGAGGCTGCGGTGAGCGCGACTGACACGAGCGCGAAGATTAGAAATTGAAGAGGCAGGCTTGAGATTCCGGCTAGGCTTGCGAGCGCGGCTGCAAGCGCACCTATTCCGAACCACAACAGGACGAAGCCGGGCGTGAACACCTCCGCTATAATCAGAATCACGCCCAGCACGGTCCAGACAATCCATGTCCACGAAACGTCCATCAGCCGATTTTGGATTTTGGATTGAGGATTGAGGATTGAGGAAAACAGTAGGCAGTCTCATGCTCTTTACCGTCCTTCTTTTCAATCCAAAACCCAAAATCCAAAATCCCCAATTCCCTCATCCTTTGAACATATTTTTCAGAATGAACCAGATATTCGCGGGGCGTTCCGCGAGCCGCCGCATGAAATAAGGATACCAGTGCTTGCCGTATGGCACATAGACTCTCATGTTGTAGCCGTCACGCGCCAACTGCATTTGAAGGTCGCGGCGCACGCCGTAGAGCATCTGAAACTCGAAAGCTTCTTTTCCGATTCCTTCACGCTTGGCGTAATCAATCGTAGCATCAATCATTTTGGGATCGTGCGTCGCTATACCATGATAGATGCCCGAAGAGAGCAGAGCCTTCATCACGCGAACGTAGTTTTCATCAACAT
This sequence comes from Acidobacteriota bacterium, assembly GCA_003222945.1. GTDB lineage: Bacteria > Acidobacteriota > Blastocatellia > Pyrinomonadales > Pyrinomonadaceae > QHXM01. Next base: position 10,172 of record QHXM01000056.1, on the reverse strand, counting down.
CCTTTTTGTCAGGGAAAGCAACTTCGGGCGACTCGTTGTAAGCGCCCTTGCAGATGCGTATGCGCGCAGGGATTTTCAAAATGTCCTGAACGTCGTCGAAGGTTCGTCTGAGATATGACTGTAAGACAATGCCAACGTCGTTTAAGCCAAACTCCGAGCGCAGGCGCTTGAATACATCTAACGTCGCCTGCGTCACGTTAGAGGCTTCCATGTCTATGCGAACGAAGTTGCCGCGACGCGCTGCGTCTTCAACTATGCGCCGCGCGTTTTTATAAGCGAGTTCCTTATCAATCTCAAGACCGAACTGCGTCAGTTTAATTGAGACGTTCGAGCTTATACCTGTTTCGTCAATGCGGGATAGAATCTGTAAGTATTCACGAACCTCTTCTTCGGTCTCCGAGGCGTTTGCGACCGACTCGTTCAGGTGATCGAAAGATGCCGTGCAGCCTTTGGCGTTTAACTCGCGTATAGCCGCGATTGCCTCTTCTATGTCCTCGCCCGCGACGAAGCGGGTCGTCATCTTCTTGAAAAATCTAAAGCGCGTTGCAAAGTCCTTCAACCCTTCGCGGCGGGACAAATATAGCAGCGCGTTTCTAGTAACCATATCGGAGTGGTGAGTGATGAGTGATGAGTGATGATTAGAAGGCTGCAGCCTTTCATCATTCACTACACATTACTCGCTTCTTCCCCTCGTCATGTTTTGTAGATTGAGATGTTGACAGAATAAGTGAAACTTCCGCATGTGCGCAAGCGGCTTCATACACGCGTCAGCATAATTCAAAGCTAGTCCGCCATCTTATTCACACACGGCTTCGAGACGGGTGGCTGGCAAAGCTCATAACAATCGTATTCAACCGTTTAAACGGTCTCAGTGTTGCGATACAGGATAGGAAAAGCGTTAAAACGGTTGGAGAGTTATAGAAGCTTAATCTCTTCATCCGGCTCGAAGCCGCGTGTGAATGAGAGGTGGCCGCGATTTCAGTTTTGATCTTCGTGAATCGTGTTCAGCCCAATCTCTTTCTGAATAGGACGAAGAGCATCAATCACGAAACGTATATGCTCGTCCAAGTCAACGCTAAGTTCTGCAACGCCCTGACGAATGTCATCGCGGTTGACTGTTCGCGCGAACGCTTTGTCTTTCAACTTCTTCTTCACGGAAGAGACTTCCATATCATCAAGGCTGCGCGATGGACGAACGAGCGCGCACGCTACAAGAAAGCCGCACAACTCGTCGGTTGCAAAGAGCGCACGCGCCATCTCTGTGTCGCGCGGAACGCCCGTGTAGGTCGCGTGCCCCATAATCGCGCGGATGATTCTGTCAGAATAACCGCGCCCGCACATTATGTTTGCGCCCTTGAAGGGATGCTCGTCGGCAGACGGGAACATCTCGTAATCGAAATCATGAAGAAGGCCGACGATTCCCCACTCGTCAACATCAGCGTCCGGTCCACCATAGCGCCGAGCGCACGCCCGCATTGCGGCCTCTACAGCCAGAGCGTGTTTACGCAAGCTATCGCCCTTCGTGTACTCGCAAAGCAGTTCCCAAGCTTCTTTTCTATCAGGCAATGTCGTTAAGGGATGAGGGCGGAGGGATGAGATAAGGGATGAAGGAAGAGGGCTGAGGGATGAAGGAAGAGCCGAAAGCTCTTTTCATTCATCCCTCAGCCCTCATCCCTCTGCCCGTCGGTCATCCCTCCGCCCTCATCCTTCATCCCTTCTTTAAGATTTCTCTTGAAATAACGATTCGTTGAATCTCGCTTGTCCCTTCGTAAATCGTTGTGACGCGCGCATCGCGGTACATGCGCTCTACAGCGTAGTCGCGCGAGTAGCCGTTGCCACCGTGTATTTGAACTGCGTCGGCGCAGACACGGTTTGCTGTCTCGGACGCGAAGAGCTTTGCCATAGCGGCGTAGAAGCCTGTCTGTTTGTGCCCGGCATCTTTCATGGCGGCTGCGCGAAGAGTCAACAACCTTGCGGCGTCCGTTTCCGTTGCCATGTTTGCGAGCTTGAATTGAATCGCCTGAAACTCTGCGATTGCCTGGCCGAATGCGTACCGCTCCTTCGCATATTGCAGCGCTTCATCAAGCGCGCCCTGTGCAATTCCGGTTGAGAGTGCGCCTATGCCAATGCGCCCGTTGTCGAGACTGTTGAAGGCCACGCGCAGACCGTTGCCTTCGCCGCCCAAAACATTTGCAGCGGGCACGCGAACATCTGCGAAGCGCGCTGACCCATCTTGTGTTCGATGCTTGAGACCGTCAGCCCCGGCGTCGTGCCTTCGACGATGAATGCCGTCACTTTATTCTTGTTATCTTCGCGGCTTGTCACAGCCATAACGATGTAGGTGTTTGCTTCACCTCCGCTTGAGACCCAAGACTTCGTGCCGTTGATGACGTAAGAATCGCCGTCGCGTACCGCTCGCGTCTTTAAGTTCGTGGCGTCCGAGCCTGCCTGCGGCTCTGAAAGACAGAACGCTCCGAGTATCTCACCGCGAGCCAGAGGCACAAGGTATTTCTTTTTCTGCTCTTCAGTGCCGAAGCTTAAGATCGGATAGCAGACGACTGAGTTTGTGACGCCTACGATGACGCAGACGGAAGCATCCGCACGCGCAATCTCTTCGAGCGCGACGGCGTAAGCGACAGTGTCGAAGCCCGCGCCGCCCCACTCTTCTGGAATAATCATTCCTAAGAGTCCAAGCTCGGCAAGCCCCTTCAACTGCTCGCGCGGGAAACGAGCCTGCTCGTCATATTCGTGTGCGCGCGGAGCAATCTCTCCTGCGACGAACTCGCGCACAGAAGCCTGCACCATTCGCTGCTCTTCCGTCAGTTCAAAATTCACTGCTTCAGCCTGCTCCTCTTTGAAACGGAAATTATCACGAGTGAGAAGGTTGGACAAGCGCATGAGCGTAATGATAGCGAATGTTACCGTAAGAAATTAACAGGGATAGACAGGATGAACAGGATGAAAGGAGAAAGACAGAAGCTAGTTGGTCGCTTTCTTTTTCATCCTGTCTATCCTGTCCATCCCTGTTTGAATCTTTCTTGACTATCTATACTTTGGTTTTGATGGCCGCCCTTCTTTATTTACTAAGCGCGTACTTAACAACCATATTGCGGTTGCGCTCGGCTGCGAGGATTTCGTTGCGGTCGTTGACGGCTATGCCGAAGACTACAATGTTGCCGAAGGAGTTGATGTAGCGACCGTTTGAGTCGAAGACCTCTATGCCGCGCCCCGGGTCGGCTACATAGACGTGCCCCTGGCCGTCAACAGCTATGTTCTGAGGATTGCTTAGCTGCCCAGCCTCGTGACCCTTGCCGCCGAACTTGTTGACGTATCTTCCGTCGGGCGCAAACTTGTAAACGCTCTCTTCGCGTCTTTCGATTGCATAGATGTTGCCAGTGCCGTCAACCGCCAATTTGTCGAAATCAACATCGCTGCCAACCTTCTCAGCGACCTTGATTATGTTTTTGACTTCGCCGTCCGCGCCTATGTGGATGATGTTTGAATTGCTGCCGATTGCGTAGAGGCTGCCATCGAGCGCAACGAAAGCGTCCGTGTAGTATTCGTGCTGACCGGATGCTGGCTTTGCCACTTCGCCCAGAAGATTTCCGGTTGCGCCGTCGTAACGAAGAATCGCGCCACCTTGAGCGGCATAGACAATCCCTTTGCGATCAGCCGCTAGATTGCGCAGAGGCTTCTTCGGGTCAACGGTCCACTGCGTTATGAACTTGCCCTGCGCATCGAATACCTGCACGCGCCCGTCCGAGTAATCGCCAACATAAATTCGCTCCTGCCCGTCAATGGCTACGCTGCGCGCGTCCTTGAACTGACCAGCGCCTATGCCTTCGCTTCCGAACTCAAGCGCAGAGGTTGCGAAGCCGGGCGTTGAGGATGACGAACTGCCGGATGTGGACGACGTAGTTGTAACAGAAATGTTCGAGACTGCTCTGAATGCTCTGACGATGCCGAAGATGGCGAGGCTGAGGGGAATCAGTATGATAACCAACAACGCGACGCCAGCGCCCCTTTTGGCTCGCTTGACAGCTTGCGGAGAGACGAACTGAGCGGGTTGAAACTGTTGCGGAAAAGTCTGCGCTTGAGCGTGCGCGCCCTGAAAGCTTGTCTGGTTGAAGACGATTGGCTGGCCTGTCTCCATCTGCTCGACGGCATTTTTTGCATCTTCCAATCTGCCGCCGAAAGTTTCGCGGTAAAGTTTTATGGCAGCGATCTTGTTTCCAGCCTTTGCAAGTTGCGCAATTTGGGCAAGCTTCAAAGCGTGGTCAATCATCGGAACGAACCCTTCGCCAATAGATTCGCTCGTCGCGGCCTGCGGCACGCCGCTTCGCAACTCTTCCGGCAGGATCGAAGTGTTTCCACAATAAGGGCAACGTATAGTCGCTCCATTCGCTGTTGCCATGTCGAGCGGCGCAGAGCACATCGAACAATTAAAGATTGTAGGCATCTAAAATTTTCCTCTTTGTAAGCTTTTTCGGTCTTCACCCCTGGATTGGAAACTATTATACCCCAAGACGACCAATTCATTGCGGATTGCGGAATTCGGATTGCGGATTGATAAAAACTTAGTCTCGGCTTTTTCAATCCGCCCGTCCACAATCCGAAATCCGCAATCCGTTTGACCGTCAGCATTGAATGATGCGACGATTGCCTGCAATCAATAAGTTATCAATTTGTCTGGGAGGCTTGAAACAGGTGGAGATTGACAAGGACAAGGTGAGAACGCAGGACGAAGAGGCTGAGCCTGCGCCGATTGACGAGGTAGAAGCCCGCGTGGAAGCAGAGATGAAGCAGATAGAAGGCAGAGCAAAGAAGCGCGTCGCTCAAGGATTGCAGGATAAAGATTTGGAACGCGAAGCGCGTGAATTAGAAACGGAAGGCAAAGAAGATTTAGACGAAGCGAGAGAGAAGTAAGGCAAAAAGAAAAAAGTAAAAAGGTAAAAGTGAAGAAGGGCGTGTCTCTTATCTTCCTTTTGCCTTTTACCTTTTATCTTTTGCCTTATTGCAGTGCCTGTTCAATCGCCTGGCGCATCATGGCCGGAGTTCTTTCCGCGCTGAAGCCTATGAAGTGTTTGACAATTTTGCCATCGCGCGAGACTACGAGGCTTTGAGGAATGTTACCGCCCTGCATCATCGAAAGCGCAATCTCTTCTTTTGCGAAAGCAACTTTATAATTGACCTTGAACTCTTTGACGAAGTCATTCACGTCCTGTGCCGTGTCTCTGTCGGGAGAAATGTCCAGACCTACGACCTCGAAACCACGCGGTCCATATTCATTCTGCATCCGAACAAGCTCTGGGACTTCACTACGACACGGCCCACACCATGTTGCCCACAAATCTATCACCATGGCTTTGCCCTTCAACTCTGATATTTTGAAATCTTTGCCATCAATTGTCTTGAGCGGAGCATCAAGGGCGCTCGCGGGCAACATGGGCTGAGGCGGGGCATTCGCCGGTTGTGATGCAGAATCCGCCCCGTTCACCTTCATGCTGATCTGCGGAGCGTTTGCGTTTGCACCAGCAGACTTGTCAGTGCTGTTGCAGCTTGAGATGCCGAAGGTTGAAAGAAGCGCAAACAGAACTAAAGTCAAAGCCACACGCGCGGGCGTCCAAAATCTGTTCGTGCTCTTATTGCCGGGCTGCCTGGAGGAGTTCATATTATTCCTTTATCTCTAAATCAGAAATCTCTAACGATTAGTCTGCGGAACTAAACGAAAGGTTGCTATGTGCTGAAGGTCTGTGCCTATGATTGCATATTCGCCAACCGCGAGCGGCTCGCGCATACGAATCTCCATGAACTGCATCCCGCCATCGCGCGCTAAGATTCTGTAATGCGGCTTGACAATCTCTTCGGCAGGGATTGCAAACCCTTTATAGCCTTTCTGCGCCATAGCAGAGACGCGCCGCGCACCTTTCTTTTCACTTAAGCGCACAAGAAACGGCGGCTTCGCGTCCGCCTTATCCGGCAGGAAGAGATAGAAGCGCGGCTCGTCCGTAGTGATTATGGTTGCGGCGCGCTCTCCTTTCAATTCCACGTAGCTCACCTTATCGCTTGTCGCAACCGCTTCGAGGCGCAGAGGTGTCGCGCCTGTCTCGAATGCCAGAGGCGTGAGCGCGTTCTTCCCATCGGCCAGATAGATCAAGGTCCGGTCGGCGGGCGGAGCGGGAAAAGTTTCCTGAGCAAAGGAAGAAGAAAGATTGTATGCGCCGCTCGCGCTCATATTGCTTGCCGTCAACAAACAACTCGCAGATAAAACGAGCGCGATTCGTAATGTCATCTTCAAACGCTTCTTCAAAACAACACGCCTTCAAAAAATAGAGCGTCGGCTCGGGACGCTTGAACGTTGAAACACTTCCAAGTTAATAACGTGACTTGAGCCGAATGGTCAAGCGAAGGGAAGGCAAAAGGAAAAAGTAAAAGGAAAAAGTGAAAAGCAAATAGCGCATGGCTTGTCTTCCACTTTTGCCTTTTACCTTTTTCCTTTTGCCTTTTCTCATCCAATGTCTTGCGAGCGAAGCGCAATCAGAGTCGTGCCGAGCAGGCCGAAGAACATGGCAAGAAGGATGAGCGCGTCGCTAAGGCGTCCGCCCCATGGGTGCAGGAAGTCAACGTAGCTGCTTAAATCCTCCGGCTGCTTTACGGCCTCTTTAGGCTCAGGCGCTGGCTTGAGCTTCGGCATCTCAGGCTTTTTCGGCTGCGAGCCTGCGCCGCGCATTGACGCCTGCAAGTCATCCTGATACTTGTCCATGTCCTTGCGGAACTTTTCGGAATTGTCCTCGGCCTCTTTCTTATAGTTCTTGATGTCGGTCTTAGACTGCTCGATGTTCTCATCGTTCTTAGCTTCAATAGATTTTTTCAGTCCCCTGCCCTGATTAGGCCCCAGAGGGTCTGATCCTTCCTCGCTCACAGTGTCCAGTTTCGACAACCGCTTCATCTCGTCGAACGACCACGTCGCGGGCATCGCTACGCCTATGACCTTTGAGACTCCCTGCGGCACACCGACAAGGCCGGAGAAGAGTATCTGCGGAATCAGTATGAGCGGAACAAGACTCGTAGCCATCTCCGAAGTTTTCACAACAGCAGAGACGAACAGGCCAAGACCGATTCCGACCATGCCCGTCAGTATCATCGTCAGAAGTTGCGCCAGGGATTCCGAAGGGCTATCAGGCGGCAGTTTCCAACCGGGCAGTCCCATGTAGTGGAAGAGCTTCAATGTCCCGAACAGCAGTACGCATTGCAGGCCAACGATTATTGACAGGACCAGAAGCTTCGAGCCTACGTAAGGCAAGAGGCCAAGATTCACCATGCGCTCGCGGTTATAGACGGGGCGCTCGCGTATTATCTCGCGCGCCGAAACGGATGTTCCGAACCAGATGGCTACAAGCGCGAGCATGAAGTAAGGAAAGTCGCGCGGCTGATTACTGCCTACGACCAGGTAAGTCAGGAATCCAATAATAGGAGCTTGCCCGAACAGGATTAGAAGATTGAACTTGTCGCGCGATAAGACCTCCATGTAGCGGCGCGCTAATGTCGCCCACTGTCTCAGTGAATCTGTTACGGTGGGCCTGCGCGCGGTCACAGGCGGAGCCGCAGGCTGACCCTTGAGACCCGCGAGCGGCTGAACGATGTTGCGTTGATACTGAGGCGTCTTCTGAAAACGCTTCTTCCACTCTTCCGCTACCTGTTCGGCTATCTGCTCCTTCTGAAGCTTAAAGCCAAGCTTCTGCTCCTTCGTTGCGTTCGGCGGCAGAGGTGGAAGTTTGCTGATTCGCTCTTCAACCGGGTCTTCGAGCTTGTCGTAGAGGTCTTTGAAACTACTTGCTCCGACATGCTCAAGGGCCTCTTTCGGCTCGCCGTACCAGACAAGTTTGCCGCGCATCATCACGACTATCTTGTCGAAGAGTCGCACGTTCTCCATCGCGTGCGTCGTGAGGATTACAGTGCGACCGCTTTCGGCAATCTGGCGAAAGAGCTTCATGATCTTCTCTTCCGTCGCAGGGTCTAGTCCAGAAGTCGGCTCGTCTAAAAATATGACCGAAGGCTTCGTTATCAACTCGACGGCGATGGAGACGCGCTTACGTTGTCCGCCCGATAGCTGCGAGACTGGAACATCACGGCGCTCCGAAAGCCCCGTCACGTCCATCACTTCGTTTATAATCTGGTCAATCTCCTGCGTTGACACGTCGCGCGAGAGACGCAGGCGCGCGACATAATAGAGCGTGCGATAGACGGTCAACTCGCGGTGAATGATGTCGTCCTGCGGAACGTAGCCGATTGATTGCTTGATGGAATCAAGATGCTGGTAAAGGTCCAGATTATTTATGAGCACGCGCCCGCTCGTTGCGGGGCGCATCCCGTTCAGAGAATCCATCAAGGTTGATTTGCCCGCGCCCGATGGTCCAAGGAGTCCGACGAACTCGTTCGGCTGAATCGTCAGGTCAACGTCGTCGAGTAGCTTAATCATCCCGCCGCCTGAACGGTTCGGCACGACCTTCGTTATATCAATCACGTCAATGCGCGTTTTAGAGCGTGTGTCGAAGACAGCGATACCGCGTTGCGCATCTGCTTGAAGAACGAACGGGCCAATCTGAACTATGTCGCGCGTCTGAATTGGACGGCGACCGGTTATTCGCGCGCCGTTGATATAGACGCCGTTCGTTGAGCCTGCGTCTTCGACCAGGACAGAGCCATTCATGTTAAGAAGGCGCGCATGGTGATTGGAGATTTGCAGGCCATCAAGGTGTATGTCGTTGTCTGGCGCGCGGCCAACCGAGAGTTGCGGCTTGCCGTCGAACATAACCTGCATTAGAAGCTGCGGCTGCGCTCCACCGGTCGCGGGCGCTTGATGAAGCGAACCAGAGCCAGCCTTTATGACCATCGTTTGCGCGCGCGCGCCTTCTGCGAACGGTCCAGACGGCGGAACAGGGATTGGGATTGGGGCTTGTGCGTGAGCGCCACTTTGTACGGCAACAGAGCGCTGGCCTGTGTTATGCGCTCCGGCTGGCGCTGGATGCGAGGGGTCTATGAATTTTAATTCCGGTCCACCCATGCCGAGTTGAATGCGGTCGCCGTTGTAGAGCGGCGTGGGCGATGTGATGCGCTGCTCGTTAATCAACGTCCCGTTGAAGCTTCCCAGATCAACGAGCATGTATTGACCATTGCGAAGTTGAATCTCCGCGTGACGACGCGATACGACTGCGGCTGCCGCCTCAATCGCCACTTCCATTCCGGGATCACGACCGAGGCGCGTCACGTCCTTCGTTAGTTGAATTCGTTCGAGCTTACCGGTCTCGCTTCGCACAAGCTCAATGGTCGCGGGCTGCGCAGGAGCGGCGGGAGGCTTCGCTGCGGGCGGAGTTTGAGCGGGCGGAGCGGGTGGAGATGGTGGACGCACAGGTGGCGGAGGCGCTGCGACGGGCGGCTGCGCCATCGGCTGTTGCGGAGGCATAGGAGGTCGCTGCGCTTGCGGTTGCTGCGGCACGCCCTGTGGTTGAATGAAAGGCTGCTGCACGGGTCGTTGCTGCGGAGGCGGTTGCACGAATGGAGGTTGACCTTGCGGCGGCGCGTAAGGCGGTTGACCATAAGGCGGCTGTGCGAATGGTTGCTGCGGCGGCGCAACGGGTCTTTGCGGCGGCTGGGGCTGCTGCATCTGCGGAGGCTGCGGCTGACCCATTGGCGGTTGCGGCGCGGCCTGCGGTCTCTGCTCAGGTGTGCGCGGCTTTGTTGCATCATTCGGTCCTGCCGCTTCTGGAAGATCGCGGCGCGTCTCCATCTCTGCCAGATTGGCTGGAGGTTGCGGCTGAGGCACTTCGATCCGCGCAACGATCATGACCGGACCACCCGCGCCGAACTGCACACGTGCGCCCGGCTGTAGCTCCACAGGCTCTGCGATGCGCCGACCGTTTAGGAAAGTGCCGAAGCTGGAATTGGTGTCAACGAGCAGGCAGCGTCCGTTCTTGAAACGAAACTCCGCGTGGCGGCGCGACACCATAGGCCACTCCGCCTGGTTGAAGACAAGATTGCATTCGGCAGGATCGCGCCCTACCTTTACTGTTGGATGATCGTAAATGCGCTCCTGGCGTTGCTGCCCGTCGCGCTCTTCTACTAGAACGATTCTCATGATGACAACCCTAAATTAAAAGCAGAATACAGAATTC
>QHXM01000055.1 GCA_003222945.1 Acidobacteriota bacterium | reverse complement strand
GGCGGTATTCTTTGCTTCACCCTCGAACCGGAACTCATAAGCGTCGTATGGTCCGACTTTCGTTTCTCCTTCCGATACTTTCTTGTAATTCGGAAGACCTTTGGCGAAGTTTGAGCCGTAAGTTTCCACAAGGCTTGGGAAATTTGACATGTCTGCGTCGAGCGTCCCCTTGCTTTCGTAGTAGCTGACGACGAATCGCTCCTGCGGAAAGTCCGGTGAATCCTGACGATCAATTTTGGCGAAGTTTTTAGCTCCCGCGACGCCAGCCACCGGGTCTAGCTTCCAACTCTTCGGATAGTAGAAGGAGAAGTCTGAATAGTATTCCGCAAGCTTGCCGTCAAGATTGGCTTTCGAGTTGACGAACTGCGCTGTGTTCGGAGGCTGCGGCGGTGGAGGAGGCGCAGCATTCGTGTTTGCATTCGCCGAAGTGTTCGCGTTTGCATTCGCGTTCACGTTT
>QHXM01000054.1 GCA_003222945.1 Acidobacteriota bacterium | reverse complement strand
GGCTCGCTGCTTCCTGCAACGGTGCAATGAAAGAACAGGTCAGTACCACCTGTTGCAAGCTGGGTGGGCAGTAGAAGGGATGAAGGATGAGGGATAAGGGATGAATGAATTGAAAGAAGGATTGACCTTCTCGGTTTTACTTCATCCCTCATCCCTTCTATCGCAGGTGGTACTGACTCCTGACTTCTGTCTTTCTTTCATCTTTTACTCTTGACGAAGAAACCTTTAGAGGCGGACAATGTGCCTCTCGTTCTGGAACTGTAATTCCTTAATGGCTCGTTTCGGTTTTTTGCGGAGGCTTTTTTATGAGGCGGCTCTCTTTGTTCCTGTTCTCGCTTCTCTTCCTTCTGCTCGGATTGACCGCGCAAGCGCAGAACCTTTCGGCCAAAGATTTTCTGAAGCGAGGCCAGGTGCGTTTCAGCAAGGGCGACGTTGACGGCGCTATAAACGATTTCACTAAAGCCATTGAGGTAAATCCGCAGATGGCCGAAGCCCACCTGAATCGCGGCAAAGCGCGCAGGGCGAAAGGGAATCTGGACGGCGCAATTGAGGATTACGAGAAGGCCATAGAGATTGACCCGCAGATGACCTCCAACAACCGCGACATCACGCAGGCCTTTAACAATCGCGGCTTCATACGCGCCAATCAGTTTGACATGGACGGCGCAATCTCAGATTTCGACAAAGCCATAAAGGTCTCGCCCAATGACGCGGACTCCTACATCAAGCGCGCCGAAGCTCGTCTAATCAAAGGCGACCTCTCAGACGCCATCACAGATTTCGATAAAGGGATTTCGTTGAACCCTTCGAGCGCAAGCGCATCTCTGGCTTATGCAGGGCGCGGCTTCACCTACCTTCTTCAAGGCGATGAAGCCGCAGCGCGAAAAGATTTCGACAAGAGCATCAAGCTCAACAACGAAGGGCGCATCTTCCTTGAGCTTCACCTGAAGATTCTTGAGACTCAGATCAAAGAGATGAAACGCCGCCGCGCAGAAGAACAGCAGCCTGTCGCATAACATAACTGAGACGCTCTATCGCGTATAACCTGCCGGGTGATCTATCACTATGTTCTTCATGTCGGAACTTATCTCTATCCGATGAAATCCCTTGTTCGAGTGTGTTGAGAGATAGGTCAGAGCAATCTGCCTCTGGAAAGTTCCTGCAAGCTCTTTCAGGAAAATGTCAAAGCTTACGGGCGCACCCGTGCCTTGAAAGAAGGCGTGCCCGCCCGTCTCGTCCGACAGACGTTCGAGCGACCCTTGCGCGTTTGCGCTTAAGCGCGAATTGTTGAATCTATCTAACGTCACGCTCGGCGCGTAGAACGAATAGATTGCCGCGCCCTGACGCTGCGCTTCCTTTATGGCTCGCTCCAAATCTATGCTCTGCGAAGGCTGCGAGCTATCAAGCCCGTGCGAGATATCCAGCCCATCGGACACAACAAGAAGAGCGCGCCTTCCCTTCGGCATAGCTTCAAAGCGGCGCAGTCCTTCTATAATCTCAACGTAAGGGTTATAAGGAGCGACACTCGCAGAACCTATGGGAATGCGCAGAGCAGATACGGCCCGCTCGCGGTCTGCCGTGAAAGTTTGCCTGACTTCGAGCGAGCCGCTACGGATATAGCCTATGAGGACGCGCGATTCTCTAGGCAAGTGATTGATGAACTCTTTGATGGTCGCAATCTCGTTGCCGATGGAGGAGACCACGTCGTCCTGTATGAGCACTTCGACCATCATGGGCGTCTCTACGCCGAGCGCGCGAATGGAGAGGATGTTCTGAACGTCGCCGTCCTCGCGCAGGGTCAGGTTGCCGATTGGCATCAACTCCTGCTGGGCCGCGCGCTGGCCTCGCTGTCGCACCGTGATCGGGATAGTGACGGTGCGGACGCCGTTGCGCTGCTTTTGAACTTTAACAAGCTCCTCATCGTTTGATTGCTCGGCGCGCTGCTGTGCGTTAGCTTTCAGTCCGACGGCCATGCAAAAGAACGCGGCGGTTAAGATAAGAGTTCGGCGTCCTCTGTTTGAGCTACTCATCGCTTCTCCTCCGGCTTCGCGTGCTAACATCTTCTGCCATGATATTACAGGGCTGAGAATGTGCCAAACAGTCAATCTATTACGTTTCTACGAGAGGCTGGCGAACAATAATGCGACTGGGTTATGATTCAACTCGCGCGAGCTTTTATAACTTATGCGATGCGTAGGATGTGTTTGAGGCAAGAGGGGTTTGCCTGTAACCATTCTTGGAAACGGGTGGTTCATGAGCGAGAGAGAGAGAAGCGGCAAGGTCACGCAGGGAGAGCGCATGATGGCGCAGGTGCTTCGTTGGGCACCCTGGCTTGCATTCCTGCTGTGCGCGCTGCCCGCTCCGATCTATTTTCTGACTAAATACTTCTCGTCCATGCCGGAAGCTGCGCTCAACTTTCTCTTCGCGCTCACCTCGCTCGCCGTCGGCTCTGTTATTGGTTTCGCCGTCATGCTCTTTCTACTCTATTACCGTCGCCACTGGGCACAACGCGTGCGCGACCGCATAGCATCGGACGGCGTGACGGCGGACGAGATTCCCTGGTTCATGTCCGAGTTGACGCCGTCCGAGCGTCAGGCGCTCAAAGATATTGACGCGAAGAACCCTTCGCTCGCAGACGCCTACAGGGAAACGCTCGCCTCGCGCATAACGGCCTCGCGCGTCATTGCGAACGCCAAGCGCGAACTTCTTCTGGTCGAGCGTCGCCTGAACCGCGTCGCCTACATTCAGGGCGCGGACACGACATCCTTGCAGAAAGAGTTACGAACGGACCGCGAGCATCTTGAGCAGATTAAGACCGAAGGGACAGAGCGACGCGCCGAGGCTGAAGCGCGCCTTCAGATGATCGAAGCCGCAGCGAGTCGCGGCGCAACGTGGGCTGAAACGAACATGGCGCTTCATCGCCTGAGCACAACGCACGAGCAAATTCCTATGGCGCTCGAAGCTGTGCGAATGGAGCAGCAGGCTCTGGAAGAATCTGAAAAGGCTCTGCGTGAAACGGGCAAGCTGACGTTGACCAAAGAGGAATGATAATTCTTCTCATTAAGCTCAACATTGAATTTTCCAGTTGCCCAAAGTTAACTCAACGTTTATTATCTCTCGGTCGTTTGGTCCTTTCGGGCCTCATCACTCCTCTGCCACTTCTGGCGAAAGATGTCCGATTGAGATTTACCTGTTCAGTAATTTATCAACTGAGCACATTACAGTTTTTGTAAAAATTAAGAAGGAGAACCCTCGTGAAATTTCAAAGTAACTTCAGGAAAATAACCCTGCTTACGTTAGCGTTCGCACTACTGAGCTTTGGTATTGCCAATGCTCGAACCCTTCCTGACTACAAATTCAAAATCCACAACAACACGAAGAACGCCATCAAGAAAGTCCTGGTGCGCGAAGACGGGTCGAATGAGTGGGGACAGTTCGATATTGGCGACGGCATCCCCGCAGGCGCGACAGAAGAGATGGTGTGGGACAAATCAACGGATAACGGGAAATGCCACTGGTTTTTCAAAGCCGTGTTCGATAACGGCGAGGAATCCGAGGCCGTCAAATTCGACTTTTGTGAGAAGGATTTAGTTGTAGAGTTTGATTAGTAATAAGAAACCCTAGTGAAAACATCCACGCGTATTACTCTGGTTTGCATGGATGATGGCCGCTGGCGCGTTTTCATTGATGATGAAGACATGCAGGCGGCCTTTCAATTTCCTTGGGACGCTCTGCAATGCGCTTTGAACGGCTCGCTCACAGGCAAACCAATCACAGACCTTCAAACGATAGAGATAAGCGCGACCATCTCAACCGACCCGCAACTCCTCGAACGCATAAGAGCAGCACAGGAGGAACGCCGCGCACTCCTCACAGCATTGCGAGGAATGGATGGAGAAGGAATATGAGAACAGACGGTGAAAAGGGGAAAGCGAAAGGGTTAAAGGGAAGACGATATTATCACCGCGCTTTCTTTTCCCTTTAACCTTTCACCTCTTCCCCATTTCCCTTTTCATATAAACTCCCACCGCCAACCGTTCCGCGTATCCCTCTTTAACTAAAGCCTGATTTCCTTTTCCTGCATCTACGCGCGAAAGACCTGTGACCTTTGCAAGCTCGCCGCGCACGGTCATGCCCGCTCCGTGTAGAAAGGCGCGTGCTATCTCGCGCAACGCGACTTCGCGTTTGACTTTCACGGATAGCTCCTGGCTGAAACGTCCTTCGGCCAGAGTCCAGATGTACGTGAACCAGGGTTCATAGACGACTTCTCCGGGCACAACCTTCATAGTTCTTTGCAGTTCATCCATAGCGCGCGTGAACCGTGCGCGCTCCGTCACACGCGAACTCTCGCGTAGGTCGCATGTAGCCATCTCCCATTCGCGCCGCAGGACTTTCAGGATTGCGCGTGCATCAGGCGACAGCAGTTCAGCCTCTCGCTTTCGCACGACGCCCCAGAGCGCATTGAAGTGCCGGACTAGACGCGGGGCTATGAACGTCGCGCGTCCCTTTGCGAGCTTGGCGTAATAGACACGGCCTCGCCGCATCACTTCGTCTTTGAGCACCCATGTGAGACTGCTCTCAGGGTCTTTCTGAACGTTGCGCGGCATGTGTGCGTCGCGCCTTCCGCAGACGGCTATGTAGAGCGAAGGGCCTGGACGACGCGCGTCCGTCATGGTGGCGCAGAAGCCCACATCTTCAACAAACCTCTCCGCCCCGCTCGCATCTTCAACGCGCGCGTCAGGCTCGCGCCGCCACATGCGGTCACGATAGTTTTCTATCTCTTCCGGCAACGAGATAACCTTCGACATCTTCTTTCACGCGTCTGACCGACGTTCTTTCAACTTGATTGACCGATGCTCTCAGTCTGACTGACCTGACTCTTCCCATCTTCAGCATCGAAACCCGAAAACCTCGAAAACCTGAGCAAATTTGCAAATTCCGCTTGAAAGCTCATGTGGCACGGCTGCTGCAAAAGGGAGCGCGGGCAGCGCGTGTCTTTTGATAGCTGTCAAGCTAGGCAGAGTTGAAAAATTTACTGAGGAAACAGTTGTTAATGAAAACCCCTAAACATTCACGAATCGTCGCGTGGCTAATAAATCTCTCGCTGATTCTCTCCATGTCAGCAGGGATAATGGTCGGCGACACGGCCAACGCCGCCACGTCCGGCTCTACTAGAGTCAAAGTTTCGGCGGACCTGAGCAAGCAAGTGAAAAGCTTGCCGTCTGGCTCAAAAGTCTCCGTCATCATGCGCGCTGCCAGTTCGTGGAGTTCGACGCTTGACAATATCATTAAGAATAACGGTGGAACTATCAAACGCCAGTATTCAAAATTGAACATGCGCGCGGTTGATTTGCCCGCCGCAGCCGTAAACGCTCTTTCAAGCCGCACCGATATAGCATACATCTCGCTCGATGCACAGGTTAAAGCAACAGGCCACGTCACGCTGACGACAGGCACGGATGCTGCACGCGCCGCGACGCCAAGCCTTACGCTCGACGGCACAGGCATCGGCATTGCCATAGTTGACTCAGGCATTGATCCGAATCACCAGGCGTTTAAGGACAATAACAATAATTCTCGCATTACCTATAACCAGGATTTTACGACCGAAGGCCGCACGGATGATCCATACGGTCACGGCACTCACGTCGCTGCAATCGCAGCAGGAAACGGAAGCATCTCGCAGGGCGCTTACACGGGCATCGCCTCGAACGCGAGCATCATAAACCTTCGCGTGCTGGATTCAACGGGCACAGGCTCTGCTTCTAATCTTCTGGCAGCAATAGATTGGATACTCGCAAACTGCTCTTCAAAGAACATTCGCGTCGTCAACATGAGTCTGGGAATGCCCGCCGTTTCGTCCTATACGGATGATCCCGTTTGTCAGGGCGTTCGTCGTCTAGTTGACTCAGGAATAGTCGTCGCCGCAGCCGCAGGCAACAATGGCAAAGACTCCACCGGGCAAAAGCAATACGGAATGATTCACTCCCCCGGCAACGAGCCTTCCGCGTTGACGGTCGGCGCTGCTAATACATTCGGAACAGACAGTCGCTCCGACGACACAGTTACAACCTATAGTTCGCGTGGACCGACGCGCAGCTATTGGACAGATTCGCTCGGCACGAATCACTACGACAATCTAGTAAAGCCAGACATCATAGCTCCCGGCAACAAGATTATTTCAGCCGAGGCTGTCAACAATTATCTGGTTACGCAGAATCCTTTGCTTGATGCCGGTATCAGTTCAGCCGACACGCGCAAGATGATGTACATGAGCGGCACGTCAATGGCTACGCCTGTTGCCGCAGGCGCAGTTGCTTTAATGTTTCAGGCCAACCCGAAATTGACGCCGAACATGGTCAAGGCCATCCTGATGTACAGCGCTCAGCAACTCAACGGCTTTAACACATTCGAGCAGGGCGCAGGCGAAATCAACGTCGAAGGCGCAGTTCGTCTGGCTAAAGTGGTCCGCACCGATTTAACTTCATCAACTCCCCTGGGCGATCCCCTCTTGACATCAAGCGCGCCTTCGCCTTCTACAACTATTTCCGGCTACCAGTTCCCATGGTCGCAAGGTGTCGTGCTCGACTACTCTTACGCCAAAGGCTCTGATCTGATAACCAAGTATCAGAAGATTTATGCTTCGGGCGTGCTCCTGGGCGACGGCACGATGGTGACGAACGGAGTTCTTCTGGGCGATCAAACGATGGTGTCCAACGGCGTACTGCTTGGCGACAACATCGTGACAAGCAACGGCGTGCTCTTAGGCGACGGCGCAGTCTTTTGCAGCGACGGTGTACTCTTGGGCGACGGCGTGCTCTTAGGCGATGGCGTGTTGCTCGGCGACGGCGTTCTTCTGGGCGACGGCGTGCTCTTAGGCGACGGCGTTCTTCTGGGCGATTGTACAGTTCAGGCGCAGTCGGCAATGGTCAGCGGCGATAAATCCGTAGGCATGATCGCAATCCTCGACACAGGCATTTCTTCGACCGGCACAACGAGCGGCGGGATTA
>QHXM01000053.1 GCA_003222945.1 Acidobacteriota bacterium | reverse complement strand
TTTTACGCCCACAGTTCTCTCGCCGGTCTATGAGAAAGAGTTGGCGCCCGCAGAGTTCGTCATCAACGGGCAGCAGATGATTGCGATTGACGTGATACGTTAAGGGCTTGCAGGAAATAAAAGAAGTGATTAGGCGGGATGCGCAGAAAGCGTTTCTCGCCTCATTTCATTTAGCAGACTTGACGCTTTGTTATGAAAAGAAAACGTCGCTCGGATTCAGGAATGCAGACGGCTTGAAAGTCTGGCGAACATTTCTCGATCTCTTTACGCAATGCTTCTCCTCCAAAAATTAGCAACGTGCTTGCCGTAGGAGACCAATCAAAAAGAGTCTTGAACATTTCCGTCAACCGCTCCAGAGCGCGGCAGGTAATAAAGTCCGCTTGTGGCGCTGGCATCTTTTCAAACCTTTCGGCAACGACTTCCGCTCTCTCGTTCAAGCTCAAACATCGCAAAGCTTCCCGCAGAAAGATCGCTTTCTTCTTTGAGGATTCAAACAGCGTCGCGCTTAAATCGGGCCGTGCAATCAGGCAGGGGATAACGGGCAGCCCCGCGCCCGCGCCTACATCCACGACGCGCGCTCCTTCCGAGATGTAATCAACCGCAAGCAACGATTCAAGCACATGCCGCGTCGCAAACTCGGCAGGCGAGCACGGAGCGACCAGGTGCAGCCGCGTATTCCAGACAATCACCTGCTCGTAGTATTCTCGTAAGCGCGCGACTGCTTGCGCGTTCAGATTGATATTGAAGCGCGGCGCATACTCTTCGAGCGCACTGGAAAATTTATCTGCGAGCGATAATCTCTTTTCCATAATGTTCGTGACTGAAGATTAGCGAATACCAATGGCTGAAAGCAAAAAATCCGAAGCTCCGGCGCTCAACAGACATTTGAGCGAAGAGCATGAGCGGCTGGGTCGTGCCGTTACGAAAATCATCGGCGACTACGTGCGCGAGCTTGACGAATTACCCGTGACATCAGACGCGACGCCCGGTGAACTTGAAAAATTATTCGACGAGCCGCTCCCCGCAAACGGAATCAGCGCTGATGAGATTCTTGCTCGCTTTGAAAGAGAGATTGCGCCGAACGCCATGCAGATTCCAAGCCCGCGCTATTACGGGCTGTTCAATCCCACACCTCTGCCGATTGCAGTCTGGGCGGACGCGCTCGCTTCCGTCATTAACCAGAACGGTGCGGCGTGGCGCAACTCGCCTTCTGCAAGCATAGTGGAGGCGCGCGTTCTTCGCTGGCTCTGTCAGTTGGTCGGATACGGGCAAGAGAGTTTCGGAACGCTGACGAGCGGAGGCTCGGAAGCAAATCTAATAGGCTTGAAATGTGCGCGCGACAATGCTCAAAGAGATGTGCGCGATCATGGTGTTCGCGCGGCAACGGGCGACATGGTCGTTTACGCATCCGAACAGTGTCACTACTCGCTCATAAAGAGCGTTGACATACTCGGGCTTGGACGCTTCGGCCTGCGAAAGATTGAGACGGATGAGCGCTTTCATATCCGCACAGATTTACTACGCGAGGCAATCGCGTCCGATAAGGAAGCGGGAAAGATTCCTTGCTGCATAGCTGGCGCGGCTGGCGCAACTTCAACGGGCATCGTTGACCCGCTCGAAGAGTTGGCGGAGATCGCTGGCGAGACTTCGTGCTGGTTTCACGTTGACGCAGCCTACGGCGGCGCGCTCGCGCTTTCGGAAAAGCATAAACATTTATTGCTAGGGATAGAGCGCGCAGACTCCATAACTTTCGATCCGCACAAATGGATGTTCGTTCCCTTCGCCTGCGGCGCAGTGCTAGTGCGCGGCGGAGGGCGCGTTCTCCGAGATGCGTTTGACATTACGCCTGAATATTTGAGCGAAGAGCGCGGAGGCGAAGATGTTGAATACGATTTCTTTCGCTACGGACAACTCGGCACGCGCCGTTTCAACGCGCTGAAAATCTGGATGGCTCTGAAATTCATGGGCACGCGCGGCTACGCCGAAGTTATTGAGCGACAGATAGAGTTGGCGAATTATCTAGCCGCTTGCATTGACAATCTAAAAGATTTCGAGCGCGTGGGCGAAGTCGAAACTGCCGTCTGCTGTTTCCGTTTTCTTCCCCTTGAAGTGCGACGACTCGACGACGCGACGCAGGATTCGATTCAGAAGAAGCTTCAGCAGAGAGTCGAGCGCAGCCGCGAGGCTTGGATTTCTACGACCGTGCTGAAGTCGCGCCGCGCCCTTCGCGTCAACATCAACAGCTTCTTAACAGAGCGTCGCCACATAGATAATCTGGTAGAATTATTAAAGCGAGAGAGCCGTAGGCTCGTTGAGGAAGGAAAGTAATATGAGTTTCACTAAAGCTTCAAAGTTGATTTTTGCAATGGCCGTAATGCTCACGGCATTTCCCAATTCATCTGAAACAAAAGCGCAATCGCCGGGCGTGCGCTCTTTGCCTGCGATTCGCACGCGCGAAGAGTTCGATTCTATCTCGCGCAACTATGATGCGGACACGCCCTATCCGCTTCCGCACGTTCTCTTCGTCATTGATCGCAAGGACAATAATAAAATCTATTACATCAATGCCAAGCGCTACACCTTTCACAAAGATTTCGTCAACAGCACATATCTATCGCTTGAGCGCGGGCAGGATTTCTATCAGAACAATTACATAAACCCTAACCGCCGCTTCATACTCGGCACGCTCGCCTACCAGACTCCGGTCAAGCGTTGGACATTTGAATTTTGGGAAGGCGATCAAATCCCCGCAGAGCTAATAAAGCTCACTGCCGACATACTCGGCAAAACTTTCTTCGCGCCGGTCGCTTACAAACCGAACTCTACTCGTCAGGAAGAACTCTCCGCATCAATCGAAGGTTTACAACGCGTTCTTCAAAGAGACATCTCGAAGGAGCAGGACTATCAACCTTTGAACGTCACGAAGGGAATCGGTCGCATACACATTATAGAAAAGCTGGACGACCATGTTGAGATAGGCTCGAACGAGATTCTTATCCTGAACGAAGTCCCGGTCACGCTCCCGCCCGTCGCCGGAATCATAACTACGAAACCTTCTACTCCGCTTTCGCACATTAACCTGCTTGCGAAATCCTGGGGCGTGCCGAACGCTTACATACGAAACGCGCAGGATGTCTTCAAGCAGTTCGACGGCTGGTGGGTTGTGTTTGAGACGAAGAAAGATTCCTACGCGATCAAGCGCGCTGACCTTAAAGCTCTGGATGAATATCAGAAGCGAGAAATCCAGCAGCTTAATTCCATGAAGACGCGCTTCAATCTCTCCGTCACAAAGCTCGCTGGTTTGAACGAGCAGCGCGCAGAGTCTGTCCTCGCTTACGGAACTAAGTCTGCCAACCTTGGCGAAGTGATGCACTATAGTCTCAAGGGTTTCGTCGTGCCCAACGGCTTCACGATTCCTTTCTACTACTACGACCAGTTCATCAAAGAGAACAAGATTGACGACACTATCTATGAACTGCTAGACGACAAGAAGTTCGTGCATGACCCGGCCTATCGCCGCGAGAAACTTACTGAACTCAGAGAGCGAATCAAGCAGGGAAAGATGAGCGACGGGCTTCGCGCTGAAGTCTTGCGCCGCTATCACGCGGAATTTGCCGGAAAGGGCGTTTTCGTCAGAAGCTCTACGAACAGCGAGGACCTTCCGAACTTCAACGGCGCAGGTCTTTACACAACCATGCCGAACGTCAAAGGCGATGCCGAGTTGATTGATGCTATCAAGTCTGTCTGGTCTTCGGTCTGGAATTTTGAGGCATATGAAGCGCGCGAGCGAGCAGGCATTGACCACACCAAAGTCTTCATGGCCGTTCTTATTCAAGAGGGCATCAATTCGGAAAGCTCAGGCGTGATGATAACCACAGACCCTTACGACAAAGAGGACCGCGATGCTATCTACATCAGCGCAAAGCGCGGTCTTGGAATAAAAGTCGTCGAAGGCAAAAAGATTGCAGAGCAGATTGTCTATCACACGCGCGGCGATTCCGTTCAGGTCCTGACGCGCTCGGAAGAAGACAGCCTTCTAACGTTTGACGAGAAGGGCGGAGTAAAAGAGATTCCTATAACGGGCGAGCGCGCCGTTTTGACTGATGATGTGATACGCCGTCTGGTTCGCGCAGCCGACGAAATCAAGCGCGTATTCGGTAACCGCGACCAGGACATAGAATGGGCTTACATGAAAGGCCAACTCTACATTGTTCAATCTCGCCCCTACATCGCGGGAAGTTGATTGAAGTTAAATGAGCGATAAATTTTTCGTTGATAACGTTCTTTCAGGTCGCGTCGCTTTCGTAACAGGCGGAGGGACGGGTATCACAGGCGGCGTTGCTGGCGCTCTCGCAGAAAGCGGCGCGGCGGTGGCTCTTGTCAGCCGCAAGTTGGAGCATCTTGAACCTGCAGCTGAAGCTATTCGCGCTCGCGGCGGTGAAGCGATGGCTGTTGCGGCTGACGTGCGAAATATAGAAGAGGTTGAAAAGGCCATTGCCGCAACCACTGAGCGATTCGGAAAGATTGACCTGGTGGTGAACGGCGCGGCGGGAAACTTTCTGTGTCCAGCAGAAGAGTTGTCGTCGAACGGATTCGGCACAGTCGTTGACATTGATTTGAAAGGAACATTCAACGTCTGTCGCGCGGCTTTCAATGAGTTGAAAAGGAATCGCGGGCAGATTCTAAACATCAGCGCGACGCTTCATTATGTCGGCACCCCTTTGCAGTTGCATGTCTCAGCAGCCAAAGCTGGCGTTGACGCTCTCACACGTCATCTCGCGGTCGAATGGGGGCGCTACGGCATTCGAGTCAATGCAATTGCTCCCGGTCCGATTGAAGATACTGAAGGCATGTCGCGGCTCGTGCCGCTCGAAGTAAAGGAGAAGCTGCGACGCAACATACCGCTTGGCCGCTTCGGGCGAATCAAGGACATAGAGCAGGCTGCTATCTTTCTCTGTTCAGACGCCGCGAGTTTTATCAACGGCGCTATCCTGGTTGTTGACGGAGGTCAATGGCTATCCTCCGGGCGAATGCTCGGCGGATAAGAATCAGGAGGCCGAGAGCAGTAGGCGGTAGGCAGTAAAATCAGAACGCTTTTAGTCCCTCTCGGCCAACTGCCTCTGCTCTCGGCCTACTATGATTTCAGTCCGTCGGCGATGTACAGAGTGGAGAAGAGCGCACCTTTCTTCTTCCATTCTTAATTGAACAAATCATGCTTAATCTACAACCGGCAACGTTTGAGGATTTCCTGCGCGAGGCGAAGCGCGGCAAC
This sequence comes from Acidobacteriota bacterium, assembly GCA_003222945.1. Taxonomy (GTDB): domain Bacteria; phylum Acidobacteriota; class Blastocatellia; order Pyrinomonadales; family Pyrinomonadaceae; genus QHXM01. The sequence continues at coordinate 1,981 of QHXM01000053.1, read as the reverse complement.
GTTGTGCCTGTTGTAAGAAGCGTGCTGGCGGATTTGCAGACGCCTGTGGGCGCATTTCTTCGCTTGGCCGAAGGCGCGCGTTACGCATTCCTGCTCGAATCAATCGAGGGCGGCGAGCGCGTTGCGCGCTACTCTTTCTTGGGCGCGAATCCTGAGATGGTTGTGCGCGGTGTGGGCAACGACACGCTGGTTGAGAGAGATGGAAAGTGGAAGATGCACAAGAATGTTCGCGCGACTCATTTTGCGCGCGAGTATTTCCGTGAACGTAAGCTTGCAAGACGCGGTAGCCTTGCTCCACTTTCGGGCGGCGCTGTTGGCTATCTTGCTTACGAAGCCGCGCGATGGTTCGAGCCTGTTCTTGAGAAAGAGTACGGCGATAATCTTGATACTGATGATGCCGTGTGGATGTTCTACCGAAACGTGTTAGCGTTTGACCGCGTGCGACAGACGATAGAGATTACTTCGGTTGTTTTAACTGAAGAGGCTGAGGGGGACACGGACCGCTTGCGCAAGCTTTACGAAAAAGCGATTGAAGAGACCGCGCGCATCGAAGAGCTTTTATTGAAGAGCATAACTCCGCCTGCACATCGAACCGAGCATAAAGCAGAGCGAGCGTCGTTTGAATCGAACTGGACGCGGAAAGGTTTCGAGGATGCTGTGCGAAAGGTTCAGGAATATATAGCTGCGGGCGATTGCTATCAGGTTGTGCTGTCGCAGCGGTTTAATAAAAAAGTCGCAGCCGACCCAGTAAGTATTTATCGTGCGCTTCGCGCGACGAACCCTTCGCCTTACATGTACTTCTTTCAGTTAGGCGACGAAGCGATAATCGGCGCATCGCCCGAAATGCTGGTGCGCTGCCGTGGACAGCGCCTTGATTATCGTCCGATTGCGGGCACGCAAAGGCGCGGCGCAACAGAGGCTGAGGACTGGTTGCTCGGCGAAGAGATGCGTACAGACGAGAAGGAAGTCGCAGAGCACATGATGCTGGTTGATCTGGGCCGAAATGATTTGGGAAGAGTCGCAGACTACGGCTCTGTAGAAGTTGAAGACCTTATGATCGTCGAGCGCTACTCGCACGTTCAGCATCTCGTGACGAGTCTGCGCGCTCGCCTGCGCGACGCGCTTGATCGCTTCGACGCGCTCGCCTCCTGCTTTCCTGCTGGAACGGTCACGGGCGCGCCCAAGGTTCGCGCGATGCAGATCATACGCGAGCTTGAGCCTGAGGCGCGCGGCGTCTATGCTGGCGCGATTTGTTACATGGATTACGCGCAGAATCTTGATTCATGCATAGCGATTCGCACAATCGTGATGCGAAATGGCAGAGCCTTCGTGCAGGCGGGCGCGGGACTCGTCGCGGATTCCGTGCCTGAGCGCGAGTATGAAGAGACTATAAACAAGGCGCGCGCACTGTTTCGCGCAATCGAGATGGCCGAGAAGGGAATATGAAAGGCAGGGATGAGGGCAGAGGGATGAGGGATGAAAGAGGGAGGCTGATGCTCGTTGCTGTTGCATCTGTGTGTTTCTTTGCGTTTTCTATTGCTGTGTGTGCGCAGAATGTTCAGGAGCAGCCGAAGAAGAGTAATGAGCGACCCGCTGCTTCTGCATCTCAGTCGCCTGAGCCTTTCGACGGGGCGAGTGCGGAGAAGATGGCGAAGCAGTGCGTCAAGCTTGAGACCGATGCGGGAGTGATAGAGATAGAGATGCTAGCAGAGGCCGCGCCGGAAAACGCGCGAAACTTTCTGAACCTCGCCGCGACAGGCTTGTACGACACTACGACTTTCAGCCGCGTCGTCAAAGACTTTGTGATTCAGGGCGGCAATCTTGCTACTGGAGGGAAGTGGAATTTTGAGACGGCAAAGCGCGCTGCGCGAAAAGTGCCTGACGAGCCAAGCTACATCAAGCACGAGCGAGGGATAGTCTCTATGGCAAGGCCGGACGAGCCGAACAGCGCGACCACACATTTTTTCATACTCATGCGGGA
>QHXM01000052.1 GCA_003222945.1 Acidobacteriota bacterium | reverse complement strand
GTTTGCGCCTCGTGCGCTGCGGCGCTTCTTTCACCAATTTTTCCTCTCGCGGCGCGCGACTCTTGAAGCCTCTGATGTTGCGCTCTGCGCTCTGCGTCGGGCGCGAGTTGGAACGAATCATCTCAGTGAACAAATCTACATCATAATCGGCCTCGCGCGACATCTCTTCGCGTATGGCGTGCAGCACTTCAAGAAATCTTGGCTTGCGATACATAAAAGTGATGAGTGATGAGTAATTAGTGATGAGCAGGAATGAGCTTTTAACTTATCACTCATTACTCATCACTCATCACTGTTCTCTCCGTTGCTTCCGAAACCAGAAACTCCGGTGTGACGATCATTGGAACGAAGAAGCCTGCGGCTGTGTTGAAGAGTCGCACGCGCGCCTGGCGTCGGACGTTCGCTAGATGACCGAAGTTCCATGTTACCAAATAATCTATCTTGTGAAACGAGGCAACCGCTACGTGCAGGGCGTCCGCAATGTACTTGCGATGAAAGATGCCGCGCGCGATGTAGCCCTCTGCAAGGATAGCAGCTTCATCCGTCAATTCAACCTGCTCAAGCTGGCTTGCGAGTTTCAAGTAGCCCGTGCGATGCGGCTCCGTCACGCGCTCAAGCTCGCGCAGGACCAGAGGCGAAACCACCGCGCGATACTCCGGCATCTCGTGTTCCCACCAGCGAATCGTCAGGTCACGACGAAACGGCTCGCCGTTATCAAGGTAAGCGCCTACGACAGATGTTTCGAGGTATAGGCTCTGTTTCATAACCGCTTCGTCACGCCCGTCTGCGTTTCTCTCTCGATTGATGAGGCGGTCGCAGCCAGCGGCTCAAGCCAGATGACGGAGCGCTTGAAGTCGAAGGTGACGCGGAAGTTCTTCAGAAAATTTCCCCCGATGATGCCGGATTGAATGAAGCCAGCCGTCTCGTTAACAGGCTCAAGGTCCAGAACGGCAACGTCCAGCTTCTCGCGCGCCTGCTTGCCCAAAAGTAAGCGCGGGAGAACCAGAGTCTGCACGCCATCGGCTATTCCTGCTGCGCCGTAAACTCGCATCCGCGTCGAATTCTTGAAACTATTTATTTCCTCAATCTCCATCATCTTCTCGGAGACGACCGATATGCTCGCGCCCGTGTCTATTATGAAGTTGAAAGGCTTCTGGACGCCTTCGAGTTGAACTTCGCCGCTTAAGAAACCGCTCGACGTTGTGCGTATTGGAATCTCTATTGCCGAAGGGCCGGGCGCTGGGAAATCATTTATAGAGTGTTGTCGTTTGAGCGAGAAGGTTTGCGCGCCGTAGTCAACCGTCGAGATGTACTTGCCTATGGCCGCAAGACCAATGTAACCGTCAACCGGAAACTCGTCGTTAAAGAAGTGGCGTATGTAAACGGGAACGCGCTCAACGCGCACGTCTCCTATCTCCAACGAATCAAGAAAGCCATAAACTATCTCGAACTTTCCGCCGACGGCGCGAGCCATGCCGCCGCGCGCTACAGGGTGAAGGCCCAGACGCTTCGCAGTGTCTTCAGAGATGACGGAGATGCCGGAGCCTGTGTCCAGGACAAAGCGCAGAGGCTCTTTGCGCCCGTTTACGCGAACATTTATGATCGGGCGGTCGTTCGGCAGATCGAAGCTAACGCTAGTACCACTTGCGCCGCTTGTTTCATACAGACCGCTTTGATTTCCAAGGTAGCGCAGGAAATCTATTAAGCCTCGAATGCGCGCGCGGCGGTCCTCGTCCGTGTGCGGCGCTATCATCAGAAAGCGCTCGTAAGCGCTCGCAGCCTCTTTGTAACGCTCTGATCGCGCTGCGGCCTGAGCAAGATCGAAGGTGAAATCTGGTTCGTTCGGGCTGAGCGCGACTGCACGACGCAAGCGTTCTAAACCAGAGGCAAGGCGATTCTCGTAGAAATCCACCATGCCGAGTCCTGCAATCGCCAGAGCTTCGTCATCTTTGATACTGAGCGCGGTACGAAACTCTTCTATGGACATGCGAAAGTCGCCGCTAGCTAAGATTACAGTTCCGAGGATTGCGTGAGCGCGCGGCGAGAGCGGGTCGTTGGCAAGAACACGCGCGGCGTGATCGTAAGCATCAACCAGTTTTCTGAGCTTGTAGAGCGTGTAGCTCAGTCCGAGCCGCGCCGCGTTGTCGTGCGAGTCTTTCAAGAGCAACTCGTGGAAAAGTTTCTCCGCAAGCTCGAACTCGCCCTCACGCAGAGCGCGATCTGCCCGGCTGCGCGCACTCTCTCCAGCGACGACGACTGTTGCGGGCAGGCTTGAAAACGCAACACAAACAGCCAGAGCAACCAGACCTCTAACCACGAACCGACTCAGCTTGCTTTCGAGATTACTTACTCGCATGGGGAACACCTGTGAAAAGCATAATTCAGGAGTCAGAATACAGAATTCAGAAGAAAAGAAAATCTGTAAATTCGGCTCTGCGGCCCTTTCCCATTCTGACTTCTGGATTCTGAATTCTGCTTTATTTCAAAATTTCTCCTGTCTTCATTGACCAAAGGACCAGGTCAAGCTCGTCGAAATCAACTCCGATGCGGCGCGAGAATTGACGCAGACGCTCTTCGGTTTCAAGGTAACGTGTGCGAGTCGCGGGCGGGTCGGGCGAGACGATTTCGCCGAGTTCCGCCAGACTTCGCAGTATGTGCTTGTCAAGAATCGCGTAGCCGCGAAAGCCTATGTTGCGCAAGAAGTGGCTGGACTCTTTATAGCCAAGCCCTTTGATTCTACGCTCGCGCGCAAGCCAGTCGCGTCGAGCGATTGGATCATCGAAACTCATCAGCCGCTCGCGCAAGCGCATCCCGCAATCTTCGCGCAGGTAATCGCGCGTCACAACGATGTAACCGGGACGAGCCACCGGGTAGCGATGGACTCCCTGCAAAGCTTTTGTCAACTCCGCGTGGCTGCCGTCCATCAACAGATGGCTGATGGCTTCAACGGAGCGCAGGCCCATTCGCGCGCTCGCTCCTGCGGTGAAGATGCAGAAGACCAACTCTTCCCAGAGCCGCTCGTCCGAAGCAGTCTCCAACAGAGAGCGAAACTCCGCGAGCCGCGATTGGATTTCACGAGCGCGTGCGCGGCGCGTGGCCTTTATGTTTTCAATAGTAACGGGCTGTCTATCTCGTCGCACGAGTTTCTTATTAACGCTATCGAGATTTTAGGAGCGTGATTGCAGCGTTGTCAACGTAGTTGGGAAATGAATTCGATTAATAGTTTCAGAAGTTTCGAGGGCGTGCATCCAGTTTGAAGGCAGTCGGCATCGAAGCGGAGCGTGTCAACGTCTCCCGACAATTTTTTTGAACTGAGGAAGCCGCGACTCGTGTTATCATCCGAGTTGCTCGCAGTTGGAAGAACTGTTGATGGAGAAAAGAATGAGAAAGAGTTTCAACCCGACAAGATTAGTCATCCTATCCTCTCTCCTTATACTTCTCGCATTAGTCCAAACGAGCGCGCTCGGTCAAGCGACCAGTGCTGAACAGCCCGCGCCCAACAACACGCACCCGACCATTCTTACGCGGCCTGTCGTCGGCGAGCGCCAAGGCGCGCAGCCATCCACGCAACCTGTTTCCGCTTCAACCGCCGTCGCGCAACCAGCAGCGCCGGACATTGCTCCGCCCGCGCCCGTAATCATCACGCAGGGGCTGTTGGTCGAAACGCTGGACGGAAAAGTTGTGATGGAGAACGAGTCGAACCAGGGGTTCAATCCTGCTTCAGCAGTTAAACTCGGAACTTCGCTCGCCGCGCTAAAGACATTTGGAGTGGACCACCGCTTCGCAACAGCAGTCTGGACGAGCGGGACTTTCGATCCCGCTACGGGGACGATCACGGGCGACCTGATTGTCTCAGGCAGCGACCCATCGTTTCACTACGAGCACGCTGTGATGATTGCGCGCGAGTTGAACAGGCAGGGCATACGAACAGTCACAGGAAATCTTATCGTTGCGCCCAGCTTTACAATGAACTTCGACTGGTCCGCGCAGCGCTCAGGCGATCAACTCTACGACACGCTGGACGCGTCGCGTCGTCCTGCCGCAGCCTCGCGCGCGTGGCTCGAAGAGCGTTCGATTGTTGGCGACACGCAGAGCCTTCAGAGCGTGCCGAGCGTTGCGGTGATGGGAGCGGTCTATGTTGATTCCGTTCCGCAGAATGCTAAGCCGCTCCTGGTTCATCGTTCTAGCAGGCTGGTTGACATACTGAAGGTTCTTCTCTGCTACTCGAACAATTTTATGGCCGAGCGCATTGGCGACAATCTTGGCGGCGCAAGCGGCGTTCAGAATTTTCTGATGAAAGAGCTTGGCTTGAGCGCGACGGATATAAGGCTTGCTTCAACGAGCGGGCTTGGAGTCAATCGTGTGACGCCGCACGCCATGATGAAGATTTTCCGCGCGCTCCGCGACGAGCTTGCCGCAAACAAGCTATCGGTGGCAGACATACTGCCCGTCGCAGGCATTGATCCAGGCACGCTGGAGAAGCGCTACACGGACATCAACTCGCGCGGAAGCGTGATAGCGAAGACGGGCACGCTCGTCAGAACAGACGGCGGCGCAAGCGCGCTCGTAGGACAGATGCGAACACGTACGGGCGAGACGCTGCTCTTTGTCATCTTCAATCAACGCGGCAACGTCTGGCGCTTTCGCCAAAGTCAGGATGCATTGATTACGCAGATACAGAACTCGCACGGTGGTCCGGCAGCCTTCAAATATCAACCGCTCTCGCCAGCGCTTCGCCTGGCGCGCACACAACTCGACAAGCTTCCCGCACGCAAAGACGAATACGAGCCGGGACAGAATTAAGGTAAAAGGAAAAAGGAAAAGGCAAAAGTGAAGAAAGAAGAGCAAACCTCTTGTCTTTCCCTTTTGCCTTTTACCTTTTTCCTTTTACCTTAGAAGGCGCTCCGGCGGCCTGAGAGTCGCCGGAGCGCTTTACGCCCCACACGCGCGCGAGCGTGCGGTAGCCGCGCACGCACAGGACGATCCCTTGAACGGTTTTGCTTGAGCTTCACGCTTGATTGCCGTGAGTGTTGAAGTAAACGCCGCACCGCTTAACATTCAAACCCGGGGTTTAGAGTTTCGAGTTTCGGGTTTAGAGTTATCAATAAATCACTTGAAAATTGAGTGCTCGAAACCCGAAACCCGAAACCCGAGACTCTAAACCAAACTATGTAGCGCGCTTCACACCTTGTCACTTAAGGTAACGCTTGCGCTCATAAACAGAGTCCGCTCCCTTTAGTTTCCGCTAACTTTTCAAGATCAAAGATGATGGCATGGCTGTTGCCCTGCTTTAACAGGCACAGGTCTGCGGGCAGTGTGCGGACCGGCGAGACGAGCAAACTCATTTGGAGGCGGTAATGCTGAAGCGAATCGGACGAAATAAGAAGAGAGAACAGGTGGCGCGGGCAAGTGAGCGCGGCTTTACCGTGATTCAGTTGCTGATAGTGATTGCTATCATAGCCATCGTCTCGACTTTCGCCGTCATTGGTGTCACGCGCGCTCGCGCCCACATGCGCCTTAACGCCTCCGAGCGCGCTTTGGCAGGCTACATCGAGCAGGCTCGCACCGATTCGATTCGTCGCCACGCGACCATTCCTGTAACGGCAGGCGACACTGACTTGAGGGCAAACATTTCGATTCCCACTCAGGGCAGCAACACCTACACCGTCACGATGGACTTTGACAAAGACGGCACTCTTGACGCGACGCGGACAATCACTCTGGAAAGCGGAGTCAGGTTTACCACCTCGGCCAGTATCATCAGATTTGACTGGCGCGGGCGTTCCGAAGGCGAAGTATCTATCGGCATGGTAAATGATAATGGCGACAGTGGTAACATTAACGTGACAGGCTCAGGCGACGTTACGCTCGACACAGAGGTCTTCTATGACAATGAAATTCCAGACATCCCGCTGAACAATACCAACGTCTCGGGCGACGTGATCGTGGATTCCGCTCCGGTTGCCGATGGCGCGAACGCAACACCAACGCCAACTCCGACGCCAACGCCTACACCTACGCCAACGCCCACACCAACTCCGACACCAACTCCGACGCCTACGCCTTCGCCAACGCCGGGCGGATCAGGGACTCCGACGCCCACGCCAACACCAACTCCGACACCAACGCCGACGCCGACACCTACTCCGACACCTACTCCGACACCTACTCCGACACCTACTCCGTGCTCTATGACTGTCAGCCCGACTTCGCTGACGATACCTAAGAACGGCGGACAGACGCTGAGCGTCACCTTGGGCAGCGTTATAGGCACTGCAACTATCACTTCAAGCTCAAGCAACACAGGGCAGATTCAGATAACACCCGCGTCGCGCTCGCTCACGGGCAGCGGGACGGTAACTTTCAACGTCACCGTTAAGACCAAGAGCGGCTCGGTGACAATTAGCCCAAGCTGCGGCAGCGCGCGCAGCGTCCCCATCACAGTGCAGTGAGAGATGAAGGAAGCGAAATGAATTACCAGAGAGCAAAACAGAACCTGTGCCTTGAAGTTTCGACCGAGCGTGAGCAATCAAGTGAGCGCGGCTTTACCATGATTGAGACGATGATAGCGCTCGTCATCATGATGGTCGTTGGGCTGGGCGCTGCATCGCTCTTCTTCTTCGCCGCGCAGAACAACATGGGCGCAAACGACCGCGAGCTTGCTATGGCAGTCGCGCAGAAGCGCATGGAGTGGATCAGAAGCATCCCGCTCAACACGACGACAATGAGCACTGCCTACTCTTACCCGAACGGTGGCTTGGCGGCGACATCGGCGTCAGGCGCAGCGGAAACAACAGTGAGCGCAGGCCGAACTTACCTGGTAACGACCATTATCAGCGACCTTAATACGAATGCAGACCCTGCGGCTGCATCCGCCGCAATGCCCGCGACCGTGAAGGTAATCACAGTCAAGGTGCAGCCAATAGGCTCAGGCCCGGGCTGGTCGCAGGCAAACTCTGTCTTCGGCTCTGTGTGGCTCACAACGCAACGCTCACTCAATCAGTTTGGGCCGCACCGCGTCACATAGTAGTTAGATTTTCGACAGAGTGTTTCAGAAGATAAAGGAAGACGATTTTGATTATGCGCGAGCGAGACAAAAGGCACGATAAGGCGGCAGGCTTTTCGCTGATAGAGCTAGTGATTGCGATGGCTATTACTCTGACGGTGATGACCATTGCGACGACCATGATCGCAAAGTCATTGAAGGTGCGTGCGCGCGAGAACCGTCGCTCGGACGCTCTGGCCGACGCGCAGCGCGCGCTCAACCTAATGTCGCGCGAGATTTCAAACGCAGGCTTCAGGATGAAGACCAACGGAATCGTCTGGCAGGATTCCAACGACGACAACTCCATACGCATACTCGCCAACCTGAACAAGTACACGGGCGAGACGGACAACGGCGTGACCGAAGCGGGCGAGGACGTGAAGTTCTTTATCTCGGACAACACGCAGTATCTTGTGCGCTACGACAAGAACCGCCCCGACACTGACCCTCTGCAAAAGACCGTGCTGGCGAATCGCGTCAATTCGCTTTACGTCTTCTACTTCCCGCAGCCTGTCAACTACACGACGGTAGACTGCAACAACCCTATAACGGTTACGACGACAGGAGTAACTAAGCTGTCAGGCTCGAACATAGCCAACGCGACCTACGTGGTGCTCTCTCTCTGCGTTGACCTGCCAGCGGAAGGAACGCCAGGCTCGCCCGGTTATCAGCCCGCCTCGCAAACCCTTCTGGTCTCCGACGTGGCTCTGCGAAATGTAAGCGCTCTTTCCTACTAAAAGAAGCGCCCTTGAAGAATTGTGATCCAGAGGTTGATTGAAGATGAATAGAAGAGAAAAGAGAACGGTCAAAGATAGAAGAGAGGAGCGCGGCGCGGCTCTCATCACCGTCTTGCTGCTCGCAACGCTTATCTTGAGCGCAGGCGGCGCGCTCGTTCTGACCAGTACGCTTTCGGCCACCAACGCCATTGATTCCACGGCAGAGATGCAGGCCTACTACGGCGCAGAGTCCGGTCTTCAGGCTACAATCAATATCCTTCGCGGCAATGTCTATAACAATGCCTCTACGCCCGACGCAAGCTTTCGCGCCGTCGTAGAGCCTTCCGCATCAAACGTCACGGGCGACTCTGCAACCAGCCAGAACATTGCGCGACTTTCCAACTGGCTAAGCTACAATTCAAGTGGCCGCGTCGTCGTCCCGAACTCGAACAACCAGATAGCATTCGACGTTACAGCGCGCGACCTTGACGACAGCAAGGACGTGAGGTACACGACCACTGGCGCATTCGACGTTGGCAATTCCGGCTGTACAGTTTCGGGCATGAGCCTGACGTGTAATGGACCAGGGGTCAACTCGTTCGTGCTCACATACGTTCCGCAATCTGCGACTACGCTTTTGGCATACCCAGCGGCGAGTTCCGGCCTTGGCAAATTTCAACTCGTCGTGACAGGTAACGGCGCTTCCATCCCCGCCTTTGACTCTAGCGGCAATCCCGTCACCGTCCGCTTCCGCCTGACATTCAACCAGACGCTTCCCTGGGCCGCGAAGGACACCTTCATAGCGACGGTCACGGGAGGCGCGACCGCCGTTAACAGCAATCTACAAATCTCGTTCAGCGGTTCAACCGTCAAAGTTGACGGCACGAAGGTCACGCTCTGTGCCGCTTGCAATCCGTTGAGCGTCAATCATCCGATTGTCTTAGCCGGAGTGACGACGCTGAGTAGTACGATTACGGCTCCACAGCCCAGAAGGATTTTGGTTCACACGACGGGCTACGGACCAAAAGGCTCTATCAAGAAGTTGGAGATGGTCGTGAACCAGAGTCTCTTCGACTTCGACGCCCCGGCTATCCTGACCATGCGCGGCTCGGACAACTGCACCTCTAGCACCTTCTCTACCGGCAGCAGCGGCGCTAAAAACTATTCAGGAGTTGACAACGCAGGTGCCGAAGGTCAACTTCCGACTTTCGCAGTCTCAGGCTGCGATGTGACGAATACTGATAGCGGCATCAGCAAACACGATACGGTTGTTGACCCTGAGATAGCATACCTGGACAACAGCACTCTTCCCGCTGGCACGACCGTTACGACGCTTCCTGTGCAGACGCCCGCGTTTCTGAACACTGCCGCCGATGCGCGCGCGCTTCTGGATCAACTTCAAGCGGCTGCCCAAAGCCAGGGTCGCTATTACCAGCCTGCGCCCTCGTCCTCCTACACGGTCAGCGATTCAAACACAAGCCCTACGAGCCTGACCTTCGTTGACGGCGATTGCCAATTGACTGGCGGATCTGGATTGCTCGTCGTGACGGGGAATCTCGACATGAGCGGCAATCCGAGTTTTAGCGGCGTCATACTTGTTCTGGGCGCGGGCACAGTGAATCGTGACGGCGGCGGCAGCGGCAACGTCTATGGAGCTATGGTAGTTGCCAGCTTCAATCGCAATGGCAACAGCGGTTTCAAAGCACCCACCTTCAACACAAACGGCGGCGGCAACTCGACCATGCAGTACGACTCCGTAGCATTTTCAAAAGCTATGGGCGCAGCCGGAGTAACTGTCGGAGGCATACGCGAATACTGATTGATGCGGACTGAATTTTGATGAGAGAGCGAAACGACAAACATTTTCAAAGTGACCCGTCGAAGCGCGGCGAGCGCGGCGTCTCCATCCTGGAGATAATCATCGTCGTCGCCATGATCTCGATTGTCACAACATTCGCGGTCATGCAGATAGGCGCTGCTCAGCGTGCCATGCGCCTTACAAACTCCGCGCGCGAATTCCTCGGCTGGCTGGAAAAAGCCCGGCTGGACTCTCTGCGCCGTCACGCGATGTCGAACGTAGAGATGGCGAGCGTCACTATCACCAGCGCTAACACCTACACCATAACGATTGACCAGAACGGCGACGGGACACTTGATCCTGCGCGCAGCATAACTATACCTTCGACACACGGCGCGCATTTCACGGGGCTGACGTTCCCCACGACCATCTACTACAACTGGCGCGGTCGTCCCGTCGATGCTGCGGGCAACGGACTCAATCTCTCTTTCAGCCTGGTGGACGGAGTTAGCCCCGCCAACCCGATTACAGTCACGAGCGGCGGCGACGCAACGCTCGGCACGGGCGTGGCCTTGAGTCCCACAACCGTCACAGGCGTCAGTCCCAACTCAAACATCAGACCGAGGACCTATTAGCTCAAGACGAACCTTTCGGTCACCTCCGGAGAACAGTAGCAATGATCTGGCAGAAGAGAGCACGCACGAAACAGAAGAGCCGCAAGAGCGAGCGCGGCTTCACGCTCATCGAGACCACGATTGCCCTTCTGGTGATGATGATCGTGATGCTAGGCTCTGCATCTCTCTTCGCCTTCGCAACCTTCAACAACTCGAACGCAGCCGACCGCGCGCAGACACTCGCAGTAGCGCAGCAGACTATGGAGACCTTGCGACGATTGAGATTCTCAACCGCCGGAACTGACTCGGTACTTAACACGCCAACTTATACGCAAACGGTCTGTCGCGGAGTGCCCGGAGCAGAAGGACAATGCGGGCAAAGTGGGGTTGTTGGTCGCCAATACAACGTCGTGGTCAACATTACGGATACAACTCCAACAGTCAAAACCATCGTAGTCAGCGTTACGCCCATAACGGCTGGCCCTGCATGGGCCAACAACGCAAGCTGGGCAACTGTGACGCTTACAACGCAACGCGCCAAATCCGATCAGCCATGAGAAATATTTTGAGTCCATCAAAAGAGAAGAGTGTGAAGCTGTGTGCCGCCAATACTCGCGCGTCTAACACAGAGTCTGGCTTCTCGCTAATAGAACTTCTAATCGCAATGGCGATCCTTCTCATAATGATGGCGGGCGCAAGCGAACTTCTGATGCACTCGTTGGGGACGCGCACGCGCGAGAATCAGAAGTCTGACGCTCTTGCGGACGCTCAGCGCGCGCTAAACATCATGTCGCGCGAGATAGGAAACTCTGGCTTCGGTCTTGACTACAATGGAATAGTCGCCGCCGACTGCCACCCGACAAGCGCTGCCGACCCGAACATCGCGCAGATACGCATACGCTCTAACGTCACCAACACTAATGGCTCAACCGATCAGGCTGATGAAGACGTAACTTACGTCTATCAAGGCACTCCGACGAACGCAATCGTCCGCTACGACAAAAACACTAACACGCAGACCGTTCTGGCAAACCGCATTGACGCCGTGCAGATCACTTACGTGGACGCGGCAGGCAATCCGTCAACGCTTGCGACTCCGGCTGTCGTTTCAAACGCCGTGAACGTTCGCCTAACCATTCAAGTCAATCTTCCGGCAACGGTCGGTCAGCCCGCTTCGCAGGTTCTACTGACATCCGAGATTGCGCTGCGCAATGCTCCGACGACAATTCGCCACTACTGAACAGGGGTGAATCTTGCCCAAAAGGATTTCTCATTATGCTAAAGAGACAGAACTTAAATTACACAGGGAGGCCGCGCAATAACGAGCGCGGTGCGGCTTTAATCACGGCGCTGCTCATCAGTACGCTGCTACTGTCTGCGGGCGGCGTGCTGATTCTGACGACCTCCATGTCAACGACCAACACGGCTGACTCTGCCGCAGAGATGCAGGCTTACTACGCTGCCGAGGCAGGCTTGCAGCGCACGCTCAACGTGATACGCAGCCACGATATTCCAGCCGGAACGATGCCAGCCGGAGAGAGTAAGTTGAAGCTTGCAGACATCATTCGCAACCCCACGCTCGCCAACTGGATTCCCTTTGATGGTCCGGTCATCAGCGGAGCAAACACCACGCTCGTCAGCACAAACGCCTTCAGCGTCATGGTCACAGACCCGGACGATCAGAACCCTATCGTCGCGCTCAGAAAGATTAATACAGTCCCGAACTATCAGCCCACGCGCGCTGTCGTTCAACTGACAGGATACGGGCCAAGACGTGCAAAGAAAGTTCTGAACATGATAGTGCTGCGCTCCGGCCTTAATGGGTTTCAAGTTCCTGCGACGATAACCTTGCGCGGCTCGGACGCAAACCCGCCGCCTCCGGTTACATTCGATACAGGCGACAGCAACTCCGTTCTCTACACGGGCAATGACGCTGCCGGAGGCGCAGGCGTATCCGCTTTCGCAGTCACAGCGCCGGACGTTACTCCGACGCTCGCTGGAATTCAGAAACCTGCTTCTCAGATTCAGGGGTCTCCTGTCAGCGTGCTCGGACCAACTTCACCAATCCCGGGAGTGCCACCGACGCCGACACCTGACTGGCTACAGACTGCTGACAATGCGCGGCAGTTTCTATCTGATCTAAAGGATGATGCGACTGGCGATG
>QHXM01000075.1 GCA_003222945.1 Acidobacteriota bacterium | reverse complement strand
GAGATGATGCGGCTCGTGCTTGCGAACGTGCGAGGCCGGGCGGAGCGTCGCGCGGACTTCGAGGCGCAGATAGGCACTTTGAAGACGGGCGCGATACGGCTGATTGAGATTGTAGAGCGACGAGGCGTGCGCCAGGCGACCCGTTATGCCTTGCACCTAATGGCTTATTCTGCTCGCCTGATGTGCAGGACCATTGCTTCGATTCCTGATGGAGAATACACGGCGGAAGATGCGCTTGATGATGACGGTGTGAGCGATGCGGAGGTAAAGATTCGTGTGCGCGTGACGATAAAAGGCGAGAGAGCGCGCGTTGATTTCACAGGCAGTCAGCCGCAGGTCGCGGGCGCTGTAAATGCAGTCGAAGCTATAACTGTTTCCGCCGTGTCTTATGTCTTTCGCTGTCTGGTCGGAGGCGATGTTCCTGCGAGTGCGGGCTTGATGGAGCCGATTGAGACGATTGCGCCTCGCGGGACAGTTGTCAATGCAGAGCATCCTGCGTCGGTTGCTGGCGGAAACGTTGAAACGTCGCAGCGCATCGTTGACGTTCTGTTCAAAGCTCTTGCCAAAGCGCTGCCCGAAAAAATTCCGGCGGCGAGTCAGGGGACTATGAACAACCTGACCATAGGCGGGATTGATTCAAGAACGAATCAGGAGTTCTCTTATTATGAAACTGTCGCGGGCGGCATGGGCGCGCGTCCCCACTCGCACGGCATGAGCGCAGTCCACACGCACATGACGAACAGCCTGAACACTCCTGCGGAAGCTCTGGAATACGCATACCCTCTGCGCGTGCGCGCCTACAGCATTCGTAAAAATTCAGGCGGGCGCGGGATGCATAAAGGTGGCGACGGCGTCGTGCGCGAGATAGAGACTCTTGTGCCCGCGCGCATGTCTCTTTTGTCGGACCGGCGTCGGCGCGCGCCTTATGGATTAGACGGTGGGGAAGATGGAGAGAAAGGGCGCGACGCGATTATTCATCATGGCCGTGCGCGAGCAATCAAGTCAAAGGGAAGCTGGCAACTGGAAGCCGGTGATCGCGTGCGGATTGAGACGCCGGGTGGCGGAGGGTATGGAAAAGAGAAGGATTGAAGTCAGACGATTAACTGCTTATTTGTATTAGCGAGTTGAGGCAGATGAAGAGCAGGCCGTCGGTCGTTTCTGTGAAATGTAGCTCAGATGCTTCGACTGCGCGGCAGAGCGAGCGGACGCTCAGGCCGGAGAGAGAGCTTGCCTCGTCCGGCCTGAGCATCATCACCGTTTGTTGGCACCGCTCGCACCAGACTTCTACGGCGCGTATGCGGCGGCTGGTTCGTTGTATGTGCTCTCGTTCGATTGTGACCTCTATGATCTTCTCTTTCACGTTTGGAAAGCCTCCACACAGAAGTCTCATCCGATTCTAATCAAACATACGAAGCTTCAGTGAATGACTATGCCGAAGCCTATTGTGAAGTTGTTGGCTCTCTTTCCTGTTGACGAGACTGTGAATGGACCTTGAACCGTACTGATCGCGCGGTCGCCGGCAAACATTGGGTTGTAGTCAAACTCTATCAACCTGATGTCAATGCGACGACTAACACGCACATCAAGACCTCCGCCAAGTTTCATGGCAAAGCTCGTCTCTTTATCTTCCAGGGTGGAGTTGAAAGCCGCAACAGTTACGGTCTGTTGAATGCGCGCCGTGTAGTGCGCCGCGCCAAAGAGCGCGTGAGCGAACGGCTTGAAGCGCGCAGTCTTGCTGTTGTTCTTCACCTGCACCCCGCCAAGAAAATTGTACAAGTGCTCTCGCGTGTCAACTGTGGTCGTCACGCCTCCTCCCGTATCAACGAAGCGGTCCGATTTGAAATGGCCTGTCACGTCCGCCTTGATCCCGAAATATTTCGACAGATTGTAGGTGGCTGAAGCGTCGAAGCCATTGAAGCTGCGGCGCGTGCAGTAGAATTTCTGGAAGTTAGGCCCAAGCGCGTCCGTAGAACTGCTGCTGCACATGTCTGCGAGTTGTATTGTGCCATCGCCGCTAATTGCGACCGTCTGCCCGCGAGTGTTCGATTCCACTCGACCTAGCGAGTAGCCGCCGTAGAACTCTACCTTGTTGTAGTCGCCCGCACCTTGCGCTGCTGCAATAGAGGTGCAAAGAATAATGAAGAGCGTTGATAACAGAATTTTTTTCATCTTTCTTCTTCTCCTGTCTTTTTCTAGCTGCCTTTGGTTAGCCTCGACATGCGAATCTAACGTTGTCAAAATCAACCGTCTTCGTGCCGTCTGCGTTGATTGTGACGTGTATCGTCTCAAGCAGAAATAGATTTGCCGTAGAGCCGGGCGCGACGAGTTGAGTGACGTTGACGCCGCTGAAGACATAAGCAGAGGACTGTGTGAGATTGGTGTGATATTGTCCCGGTCCTTTGGCCTGATACTTGAGGCCGCTCGTTAAGCCTACGGCTGTCAGATATGGCGTGTAGTGTAGTTCCACGTGCGTGCCGCCCTGCGCGTCCGTTGTCGTCTGAATCATTCCGGCAAGGGGGCCATAGACGTGAACGTCCTCGCCGCTGCAACCGTCTGAAGCAGGAATGACGATGTCCAGGTTTTCAGTGAAACGCTCGGTCGTGTGATTGTCACCTTGCGCAGAAGCTCCGGGCTGTAGAGTCAGGAGCGTCAGGGCTAGGGCGAAGATTGTTAAGAGTGTCAAGAGCCTGCGGCTCTCTTTCGGGTTAATAACTTTTCGGTTCATCATGCTTCTCCTTCTTGTTGTTTAGTGCAAAGTTGCTGAGATAGAATGAGCGCGCGTTTGGAAAATCATTTCAGCGGCCCAGCCAATCTGTGTTGAGCCGGTCGCTGGCGGGGCTAAAGGCGCTCGAATCGTTTCAGTCACGCGGCGCATAATCTTTCTGAGGCCGCCTAAAAGTCCTAAAAAAGGCGCTCAAAATTCTCAAAAATTCTCAAAAGCGAAGATGAGTGAGCAAACAAAGCATTTTTATGAGTTCGGCGTCTTTCGTATTGACGCAGAGAAGAGAGTCCTGCTGCGTGATGGCGAGCCTGTGAAACTCACGCCCAAAGTCTTCGACACGCTTCTGGTGCTTGTCGAAAACAGCGGCAGCACGCTTGGCAAAGAGGAGTTGATGAAGCTTCTATGGCCGGACAGCTTCGTAGAAGAATCAAACCTGACGGAGAATATATCGAATCTGAGAGAAGTGCTCGGCGAACGCCCCAGAGAGAATCGCTACATCACGACCGTGCCGAAGGTCGGGTACAAATTCGTGGCGGATGTCAGGAAATTTTCTGACGAGGAAGCGGACCTGATCGTCAGTGAGCGAACGCGCTCGCGCATCACAATCAGGGAGAGCGAGGAGGAAGCCGTACAAGATTTAGTTCGAGAACGAAGCGCTGCAGTCCTGGAGGATGAAAGCCAGCCGGTTGAAACCAAACTCGTTAAGATAGAGAAAGCCTTGCAGCCCGCAGAGAACGCAGGCAATGGAGTCAAGCTACACAGAAGCGCCGTCTTCTGGGCGGCAGTCGCAGCCATTTTGGGATTGGTCATCTTCGGAGTTTATAAGTTTGCCGCAAGGCGCAGTCCACCTCCCTTTGAAAAGATCAGGCTTACGAAGTTGACGACCACGGGCAAGATAATTACAGCAGCCGTCTCGCCCGACGGGAAAAACTTCGCTTACGTTACGGCAGAAGCGGGACAGCAGAGCATTTGGCTCAGGCAACTCTCCACCTCAAGCAACAGCGTGCAGATAGTCCAGCCCGCCGAGTTCGACTATCACGGTCTGACTTTCTCGCGCGACGGCAGCTACATCTACTACGTCCGTTCTGAAAAGTTTGTCCCGAGCGCTCTCTACCGCGTGCCAACGCTCGGAGGCGCTTCCGTGAAACTCGCCGAAGACGTTGACGGTCCAGCCACACTCTCGCCCGACGAAAAGCAGTTGGCATTTGTTCGCGGCTACCCGGATTCACACGAGACCGCGATGATGATTGAAAACACGGACGGCACAGGAGAGCACAGGCTTGTGTCGGTCAAAGGACCAACTGACACGCTCATGCCAAACACAGGCCCGTCGTGGTCTCCAGATGGAAAAGTCATAGCCTGTCCGGTCCGAACCATTGACGCTAGTGGCGAGCAGCGTCAGAGCGTCTCGGCAATCGCGCTTGAAGATGGAAAGATGAAACCCTTGACCTCTAAATCCTGGTCGCAGGTCGGGCGGGTCTCATGGGCGGCAGATGGCAAAGGTCTTGTGCTTACCGCCGCCGATCAGGATTCCGCACTCTCGCAACAGGTCTGGTACGTCTCTTACCCGGAAGGCTTGGCGCGGCAGTTGACGAACGATCTCAGCAACTATCGTGATGCGACCCTTGCGGCAGACGCGCAGACAATCGTCACAGTGCAGACGGACCAGCAGTCGAACATCTGGGTTGTGCCCGGCGCAGATGCTACGCGCGCCGTGCAGATTACCTACGGCAATTATGACGGTGTCAACGGACTCAGTTGGACACCCGACGGAAAGATCATCTACACGACTCGCGCAGGAAACGGGCAGAACCTGTCGGTGATCGAGCGTGATGGAGGCAATCCTGTAGAGCTTACTGCTTCAGAAGGCATAAACCGCGCGCCGGACGTTTCAAGAGACGGGCGCTACGTCGTCTTCGTCTCCATGCGGACGGGCACTGAGCACATTTGGCGAGTTGACCGGGACGGCGGCCATCCGAAACAGTTGACGAATGGACCGGGAGAGAATTCGCCTGGTTGTTCACCGGACGGGCGCTGGGTGGTTTATATCTCAAGGGTTATGGGCGGCGCAACGCTCTCGAAGATTTCGATTGATGGGGGCGAGTCTGTGCCTCTGCTCGATAAGATTTCGTCCCGTCCGTCGGTTTCGCCTGACGGCAAGTGGATAGCCTGCTTGTACCGCGAGCAGCCGCTCTCGGCTTACAAGCTGTCGCTTCTTCCCTTTGAAGGCGGACAGCCTGTCAAAAGTTTTAATGAGCCGGTCGAACTGAGCGCGATTCGCTGGACTGTGGACGGGCGTGCGCTTCTTTACGCGCACACACAAGGCGGCATCTCAAACATCTGGAGTCAACCGCTCGATGGCAATGCACCCGTGCAGCTAACAGATTTCAAACAGGGGCGCATCTTCTGGTTCGATCTCTCGCCGGATGGCTCTCAGTTAGCAGTTGCACGCGGTTCGATAATCAGCGACGTTGTGATGATAAGCAATCTAAAATAATAGTTTGGGAGATTGATGACGAACCAAGCGTGTGTATCGCTCAGTCTTCCGAGAACAGAATCAAAACGCTTGTCGTTAGTGTCTCATCCTTGAAGAAGGCGGAAACATTACTTTCCGAACAGGGTATGCTTGGCGCTTCCGCAGGCGACGGGTTGATGATTGCTGCTGAGAAGATTTACGGCCTTGACGTTCGACTCGTCGAGTGAACTGAGAGCAACATTCTTTCGTAGAAACAGTTCGGACCAATCGGCATCTATGACTATCGAGGCGGGAACGCGCATAGGGCGTTATGAGATTCGCAGACCACTCGGTGCAGGCGGCATGGGCGAGGTCTATCTGGCGCTCGACATGAAGCTTGATCGCACTGTTGCTCTGAAGCTTCTTCCCGCAGAAGTCGTCTCGGACCAGAAGCGTATGCAGCGCTTCGTTCAGGAAGCCCGCGCCGCGTCCTCTCTGAATCACCCGAACATCATCACGATCCACGAAATCGAAGACACGGCTTCTCCGCCCTTCATCGCAACAGAGTTCATTGATGGCGAAACTTTGCGCGCCCGCCTCGCGCGCCCGTTGAAATTGACGGAAGCTCTCGAAATAATCACGCAGGTCGCCTCCGCTCTTTCAGCCGCGCACGCAGCAGGCATAGTTCACAGAGACATCAAGCCAGAGAACATAATGATTAGGCCGGATGGCTACGTCAAAGTTTTAGACTTCGGTTTGGCGAAACTGACGGAGCCGCGAGGCGCTGCGGAGATTGATACTGAGGCTGCGACGCGCGCGCTCATACAGACTGACCCGGGCGCAGTGATGGGCACGATTAGCTACATGTCGCCTGAGCAGGCGAGCGGGCACGAGGTTGATGCGCGAACGGACATTTGGAGTCTGGGTGTTGTGCTTTACGAGATGGTCACGGGGCGCGTGCCGTTTGAAGGCTCGACGCCGAGCCACGTCATCGTAACAATTCTGGAGAAAGAGCCGCTGCCGCTCTCAGCCTATGTAGAAGGTGTGCCGGAAGCTCTTGAGTGGATTGTAACGGAAGCGTTGACGAAAGATCGTGAGGAGCGGACGCAGACGGCGCGCGAGCTATTGAAGAAGTTGCAGCGACTGAAGCAGCGCGTCGATGCAGATGCGGAGGTTGAGCGTTCCGTCTCGCCCGAACGTTTGAGCAGCACGAGTGGTGGTGGCGCAGGCGGCTCAATGGTGAGCGGCACAAGTCAGCAGAGCGTTCAGCCCGCGCTCGCAGCCACAGAGAGCGCAACCACCCGCACTGGCGAAGTTGCCGCAGCAGCGACGAATGTTTCGAGCGCGGAGTATGTCGTCAATCAGATCAAGAGCCACAAGAAAAGCGTGTTGCTCATAGTCGCGCTTCTTGTTTTAGGCGGAGTTGGTTTTGCGCTCTATAAGTTGCTAGGGCAGCATCAATCTAAGCAAGTTGTCTCGCTTGAGGCGGCGAAGATCACGCGGCTGACGACGAGCGGAAAAGCGTCAAACGTCGCCATCTCGCCCGACGGAAAATACGTCGTTCACGTGCAGGACGACGGCGGGCAGCGGAGCCTCTGGATGCGGCAGACGGCGACGCAGAGCAACGTGCAAATCGTCGCGCCCGCCGCCGTATCTTTCGACGCTCTCGCGTTCTCGCCCGACGGAAATTTTGTTTATTACAGCGTGTCGGGGCAAAGCTATCCGCAGCGCGTTCTCTTCCAAATTCCGACGCTTGGCGGCTCGCCGAAAAAGATTTTGGAAGATCTGGACGCTGACCACATCAGTTTTTCGCCCGACGGCAAGCAGTTCGCATTCATCCGAACGGCGTCGGGCAAAGAATCGTCTGTGATGATTGCCGATGCGGACGGCGCAAATGTGCGAAAAATCGTCTCGGTCAAGAATCCGCCCGAAAGTTTAGGCTCTCCGGCGTGGTCGCCGGACGGGAGGCGAATCGCTTACGATGTGCTGAATTATGACAGCAACGATGAGACTTTGTATGAAGCGCAGGTCGCAGACGGTTCTACAAAGCCTTTAACCGCGCAAAGATGGTTTAGAATCGCTTATGGCACGGCGTGGATGTCGGACGGCAATAGCTTGTTGATGCTTGCTGCTGCCGAACAGAAATTCGTTTTCCAAATTTGGCAACTCTCTTACCCAGAAGGCGAAGCGCATCGGCTCACCAACGATTTAGACAATTACACGGCGATGAGTTTAACGGCGGACTCAAAGACGCTCGCCGTCGTCAAACAAGTAACGCAGGCGAACATCTGGATTGCTCCAAACAACGACGTGAGCCGCGCCCGACCGGTCACTTCCGGTTCTGGCAAAGCCGACCGGTATGTTGCTTGGACGCCCGACGGCGGCAGAATCGTTTATTCATCGAACGCGAGCGGCAACGATGATATCTGGATTGTCAATGCCGACGGCGGCAATCAGAAACAATTAACGAGCAACGCCCGCGTCAATCGGCTGCCGGCGGTCTCGCCCGACGGACGTTTCATCGTGTTTCTTTCAGACCGAAGCGGCACTCCGCACATCTGGCGAATGAACTTGGACGGCAGCGACCAACGGCAGTTGACGAACGGCGCGCTCGGCGAACAAACGCCGCAGTTTTCGCCCGACGGTCGTTGGATTGTTTATAGCACCGCGCACGGAAACAGAAGGACGGCTTGGAAAATCATATCGGACGGCAGCGGCGCGCCCGTGCAGTTTTCTGGCAAAGTATCGTCGTCGCCAACCGTTTCGCCCGACGGCAAATCGGTTGCTTATTTTTACAAGGAGACCGACAACGCGCCGTTTCGCATCGCCATTGCCGCGCTCGAAGGCGGCGAGCCGTTCAAAACCTTCGCGCTTCCGCCGACTTTCGATGCGCCGCTTCGTTGGACGCCGGACGGTCGCGCCGTCGCTTACATTGACACACGGAACGCCTTCTCGAACATCGTCGCTCAACCGATTGACGGCGGCGCAGTGAAACAGTTGACCAACTTCACATCGGACCGCATCTTCTGGTTCGACTTCTCGCACGATGGCAAACAACTAGCCCTTTCGCGCGGCACTCAAACGAGCGATGTCGTGTTGATTAAAGACTTCAGGTGATAGATTCACCCGCGCCGCCAGCTCATTGATTCAATGATTGAATGAATCAATGATAAAATCATCCCATGCGCGTCACCATCGGACAGATAAACACTACGAATGGCGATTACGAGGGCAACTCTGCGAGCATCATTCGCGCAATCGAGCGCGGGCGGCGTGACCGAGCAGACCTCGTCGTGCTCCCGGAAACCTGCCTACAGGGCTATATGTCGTTCGACTGGTTTTTGGACCGCGACGTTGCGCGCTCCTCTCTTGACCCGCTTGAAAAGATTATCGCTGCGACGGAAGGAATCACAGCAGTCGTAGGCACTGTGCGACCGACCGAACCCGGCGCAGCGCGAAGGCTTTACAACTCTGCTGCGATAATTCGTAATCGAGAGCTTGTGGGTTTTGCAGACAAAACGCTTCTGCCCGAATACGATGTCTTCGACGACCCGCGATACTTCGAGCCTGGGCGCGAGCGCCATCTCTTTCCGCTTCCGGGCGCGCAGGTCGGCGTTGCCATCTGCGAAGATTTCTGGAATGACAAGACTTTCTGGCGAGAGCGTCTGTACACGCACGACCCTGCGGACGAGTTGATAGAGTTGGGCGCGAGTGTGCTCGTCTCAATCAACGCTTCACCTTTCAACAAGGGGAAGATGGGGCAGCGCTGTGCTATGGTCTCGCACCGCGCGAAGGCAGCAGGATTGCCAATCGTATTCGTGAATCTTGTAGGCGCAAACGACGGAATTATCTTCGACGGCGCGAGCATAGTGGCCGACTGCAAGGGTGAAATAATCTTACAAGCGCCGCCGTTTGAAGAGTTCTTCGGCACGGTCGAACTGGATTGCGGCGTCGCAACAGATTACTGCTTGCCCGGCGATGATATTGAGACTGTGCATCGCGCGCTCGTTCTCGGTATTCACGACTATGCACGCAAGAATCGTTTCACAACCGCAGTGCTTGGGTTATCGGGCGGCATTGACTCAGCCGTCGTCGCAGCGCTCGCGTGCGAAGCTCTCGGCTCAGAGAATGTGCTTGCGGTTATGATGCCCTCGTCTTTCTCTTCGCGCGGAAGTATCGAAGATTCCGTTGAGCTTGGGCGACGGCTCGGCATGAAGACGATTGAGCATCCTATCAGCGAAGCGTTCGAGGTGCTGTCGAAAGAACTCGGTCTGGTCAAACCAAGTAGAGGCGGTTCGGAACTCGCGGCTGAAAACTTACAGTCGCGCCTGCGCGGAAATATTCTTATGACCATCTCGAACAAGGAAGGACGATTGCTACTCTCAACCGGAAACAAATCTGAACTCGCGCTAGGCTACTGCACACTCTATGGCGATACTAATGGTGGATTAGCTGTCATCGGCGATCTATTGAAAACGGAAGTCTATGCTCTCGCTCGACACTACAACCGCGAGAGCGAGATTATTCCAAGCGCAATTATTGATAAGCGTCCATCTGCTGAACTTGCGCCCGGACAGTTTGACGACCAATCTTTGCCGCCTTACGACAAGATTGATCCAATCCTCAAACTCTACTTCGAGCAGAAGGCCACGCCAGAAGAGATAATTGCCGCAGGCCATGACGCCGAACTGGTTTACGACCTTCTCAATCGCGTCGAATCGCCCGCCAACGAATTCAAGCGTCGTCAACTTCCACCGACTCTAATCATCTCGAAGAACGCAATAGGCATAGGTCGCCGTCGTCCCGTCACGCATCACTATCGTCGTCATCAACCGACTGAGGACGGACGAGTGAGCGTCACACGCAACTAATGTGAAGACCAACGTGTCGCGCCCTTTACGCATGAATCATGTCTCAGAGGATCACACTCTCAGACGGAAATATTTTCATTAGACCCTTTCGCGCCGAAGACATCGCGGCGGTCTTCGAGGCCGTGAGCGAATCAATCAAAGAAGTCTCGCCGTTATTTGACTTTCTCGTGTATGCGCAGCCGCACGAGTTCTTCAACATCTAGGTCGGTGTGACCGCTCGCCTTTGCGCGTTGAATGAAATCCGAGTCAATCTTAAAAATCCTGAGCTTGACCAAATCTTCTATTGAGAGATTTTCAAGACCAGCCGAGCGCATCTCGCGCAGGAAATCCGGCGTCACTTTGAAGATGCGCAGCTTCACAAGAGACTCCAGCGAATTATGCGCAAAGCCCATCGCCGCGACTTCTCTCACAAATTCTGCGTCAATCTTGAAGATGCGCGCCTTTACGAGTTCCTCTAAACTCAGATTCTCGAACCCCGCCGATTTCAGTTCGCTGATGTATTCGGGCGTAATCTTGAAGATGGTGGCTTTGATAACATCTTCCATCGTTAATTGAGTGAAGCCAGCCGCCTTCAGATCGTCAACCGTTTTTACCTTAACATCGAGCATGGCCGAGGCAATCAGCTTCTCCTGACTCAAATCAAAACCGCGAACGCGCATGTCGCTTATAAAATTCTGACTAGGGATGAGCGTCCAAGTCCCTGAGCCACGGCCAGCGCTGAATGTGCCTTCAAAATCGAACGTCCCGGCTTCGCGCACCAGACGAAACTTCACGTCCGATTTCGCCGCCATCATTTGCTCGCGCGTCAATCCTTGCAGGTCTGCCAGAGAAAAGTTGGACCCCATGTTGGAGTTGCCGTCACTGGTCCGACGAGTCATGGTTAACTGGATTCTGTCCGTTTTGTCTTTAGAAAATCCCGCAGTCCATTCGCCCGTAACTGATTCTTGCGGGAGAGTGCCGACTGTGATCGCGGTGTGTGGAAAGGCGGCTACGATGGAAGTTAAAGCGAAAAGCCCCGCTATAAGCATGATACTTAAGAACTGACGAGGTTTCCGATTCGGAAAAGAGCTTTGCGTAATCTGAATACTATTCCTCATAAATATAATCTCCTTGCGTTTTTTAAGATTAATCAGACGGGCGAAATGGTCTGCGAAAACCACCTCGGAAAATCCAGACGAAAGCGCCTGAGCTTTCCGTCTCGCTAAGATTTTCTGTCATCGCTATTTTGAGAACACCACAGAGGGTCTATTTGTGGCAGAAAAAGCAGGAGTCAGAAGTCAGAAGCCAGAAGTGGATAAGGCCGAAGAATCGCTTCTACAGATTCTCTTTTATTCTGAATTCTGCTTTTACGTCGCGTAATGAGAGTAAACTGTTTTCACCTTCTCTAAAAAATCGCGGCGGTCAACTATGTAGTAGAGTTTCACTGCGCCTTCGCCGCCGGTCATGTGCTCGACGAGTTTTTCCAGAACATCGAACTGGTCGCGCTCCGTGATGCCTTGAGCATCTAGGTGCCCGCTGTAGCGCAGGCGACGAACGAGTTCCATCAGCGTGAGTCTTCCTTCAAAGGTGCGCCCACCGTATTTGTGCGAGCGGCTGACTAAATATTGAACGAACAAGACATCGTTGTAGAGCGCAGGCGCTAAAAAGAGCCGGTCGCCGTCGCGCTCCCATCCCGTCTCTAATCTCTGCGAGCGGCGCACGGCACGAAGACCCTCGAAGACCTCCGCCCAGTTTGTCTTCGGCTCCGTTCTTTCAAGATAGGCGCGCGCGGCATCCGCGAGCCACGCGTCCGTTTCAAAATCAAGCCTGCGTCCCAGAGCATCAAGCCACTCGAAGAAGAGCGTGCGGCGGTCCGATTTCGTTTCGACGACTTGAAACTGGTCCTCAGCTTTCGGCAGAGATTTCAAGAGCGCGCGGCGCGCGGCGTCCGTCAGTTTTCCACCCTCTATGCGATAGGTATCAAAGCGCGCGTGCCATCGCTTCGCAGCGTTGCAGTAAGGGCAGTGCGGATTCTTCTCTTCGGAATCAAAGTACGGGCGCATCGCCTGCGGCGCGGTCAACTCCTGAACCGATGGCGAATGACGTTTGACTTCGGAGTATGCAGTGCGCGGCGCGAGTCCGAGTTGTTTTGTGAAAATGTCGAAGATGCAGGCTAGGCAGACAAGCGTGGCGTACTCGCTCACCGTGCCCGGTGGAAAATCCGTTAGATCAAGCTCGCGCCTTTTTTGCGTTGCGGGCATCGTGGATTTTTTTAAGCGATTGAGACGAGCGCCGGAGCGAGTCCTTCATCCGTGTGACCCAGAGCCAGATCAAGCTCCGCCTCCACATCGCCTGTGCCAACTGAAAGAGATTTGAAGTCGAAAAGATTTGGATCGAGCAAATGCGTCGGCACGGCGTTGCCGAGCGCAGTCAACATTGAACTTCGTATGTTTGGAATCTCACGCTCAAGCTCCGCAATCAATCGCTTGATTCGCGCACGCTTCAAATTCGATTGCGAGCCGCAGAGGTCACATGGGATTATCGGGAAATTCTTCTCCGCCGCGTATTCTGCGATCTCCGATTCACGACAATAAGCGAGCGGGCGAATCACAGTGTTGCGGCCATCGTCGGAGCGAAGCACAGGCGGCATCGCTTTCAGCGTTCCTGTGTAGAAGAGGTTGAGAAGAAAGGTCGTGATGATGTCGTCGGCGTGATGGCCCAGAGCAATCTTCGTGCATCCTTCTTTAACGGCGAGGTTGTAGAGAATGCCGCGACGAAGGCGCGAGCAGACTGAGCAGTAGGTCTTGCCTTCGAGCACAAGGCGTTTGACTACGGAGTAAGTATCTTGTTCAAGGATGCGGAACGGGACGTTGCGGCTCGTTAGATATTCTGGCAGAACATGGGCAGGAAAGTTTGGCTGCTTCTGATCCAGATTGACCGCCAAAATGTCGAATGACACGGGCGCACGCTCGCGCACGTCCATTAGAAGATCAAGCATCGTGTAGCTATCTTTGCCGCCCGAAAGGCAGACCATCACGCGGTCACCCTGCTCTATCATACGGAAGTCGTTAACGGCCTCGCCCATGCGCCTCAGAAGCTTAGTCTTAATCTTGCTCTCCACGAACATCCTCTGAAATCAATCCCTACAAAACTTCACAACGGACGCTTTCAGAATGCCATGTCAAATGCACGATTGACAACCGCCGGAAGTGAACGAAAGTAAGCTTTTCTCTCATTCACACATGGCTTCAGCCGGGTGAAAAAGCACGAGAGGACAATTCAATTTAACCGTTTCAACGGTTTCAGCGTTTTGATGCAGACAAGAGAAACCATTGAAACAGTTAGAAAATCTTAGAGGCTCTCGATCTACATCCGGCTGAAGCCGTGTGTGAATGAGAATGAGTCCAACTTTTAGTTTTAGATTCTTACTGCCTCCCACTCGCGGCCCCCTGCTCCTATTTTTTCCTTGCCAGCAAGCCCTGCGTTTCTTTATTATGTGCAGGCATTGACGGCCAAGTGCCTGCTCTTTTCGGACGATCAGGCCACGCTCGGTCCGGCCTAGTCTTCATGGAAGCTAGCCTTTAATTGAATCGCCCTGGACATCAACAATTTTTTGCCGCCCTCGTCGGGCACAACCGTCGCTTGTAGGCGGTCTGCAAGCGACATCAACATTGGAGGTTTCTGTTATGCTTAGAATGGGAAAGAATACGAAAGAGACTGAAAGCGAACAAACTGCGGACAGCCAGACAACTCAATTCAACACATCGCGCTACAACACATCTTCATATCAAAGCTCAGAGCCTCAGTACAGGCCGCAGGGCGAGGGTGTCTCTCCCTCGCGCGCCGTGACTGAGAGCGAATCGCTCGCGCGTGATATCAAAGAGGGACTCTTAAGCGGCTTCGTTGGCAACGGCACTTCGCTAACGGGCGAGGCCAACTTCAAAGGTATGCTGCGCGTTGACGGGCATCTATCAGGTCAGGTCAAATCGGAAGGCGGCACGCTCATCGTCGGCAACAACGGGCAGGTTGATGCAGACATTGAAGTGGCTGTCGCAACGATTCACGGCACGGTCAACGGTGACATCACCGCGAGCCAGCGCCTTGATCTAGGCCGCGCAGCCAAAGTCAACGGCAACATTCAAACTCCTTCGCTCGTCATCGAACAGGGCGCGGTCTTTGAAGGCAGTTGCAAGATGATTCAGCTAAAGGCAGCCGCCGAAAAGCAGCGCGATGAGATAGCACGCGGCGCATCGGCGGGCGCGCTCGATACCAGCAGCATGGAGCCTATCGCCGACACCGCGTCCGAATCATCCAATTACTCGGACGTTTCAGAAGTGGCGAGCTGAATTCTTTAATTCCAGATGGTTGATAAAAGAGGCGTTTGCGGAGAGTCAACCCGCGAGCGCCTCTTTGTGTGTTCATCTTCAACTGATAAACTATCTTCCGTCAGAACATCCCGACTCGTCATTTCAAAGAACGAAGATGGTTCAACCTTTTAGTCAAAATGGAAACTCCGAGCGCAGCCTGAAGATAGTTCGCGCCGCCTGCCCACATGATTGCCCGGACACGTGCGCCATGCTCGTGACCGTAGAGGACGGACAGGCCGTGCGCGTCGCGGGCGATCCCGATCACCCGTTCACGCGCGGCTTCCTCTGCACGAAGGTCGCAAACTACGAGCAGCGCACGCACAGCCCTGACCGCGTTCGCACCTGTCTCAAGCGCGAAGGCAAGAAAGGCGAAGGGCGCTTTCGAGAGATTAGTTGGGATGAAGCTCTGGACGAGATAGCTTCTCGCTTTCGTGAACTTGCAGAATCCAGCGAGGGCGCGGAAACCATCATGCCCTACAGCTACTGCGGCACGATGGGGCTTGTTCAATCGCAATCAATGGACCGCCGCTTCTTTTATCGTCTGGGCGCGTCGCAACTGGACCGAACAATCTGCGCCTCTGCCGGCGCGGCGGGTTACAAAGCCACAATCGGGTTAACAATCGGAACTGACCCTGAGCGTTTCCACGACGCGAAGCTCATCATTATCTGGGGCAGCAACACCATAAGCTCGAACGTTCATCTCTGGCCTGAAATTCTGAAAGCCAAATCAAACGGCGCGCACATCATCTGCATTGACCCGCGCCGCACGCGCACAGCGGACCAATCGGACGAGCACATCGCTCCGCTTCCGGGCACAGACGCCGCGCTCGCTCTTGGCCTGATGCACGTCATCTTCGCAGAGGGTCTGGAAGACAAAGATTATCTTGAGCGATACACGACGGGCGCTGCGGAGTTGCGTTCACGTGCGCGCGAGTATTCCCCCGAACGCGTCGCTGCGATCTGCGGCCTTGAAGCTGAGACTATCAAGCGCATGGCGCGTCTTTACGCGACGATGAAACCGTCAGTCATCCGCATCAACTACGGCCTGCAACGTCACGCCGGAGGCGGCATGGCCGTTCGCACAATCAGTTGTCTGCCAGCTATAACGGGCGCTTGGCGCGATCCATCAGGCGGCATACTGCTTTCAACAAGCGGCACGTTCCCGCTCAATTACCAGGCGCTTGAACGCTCCGATCTGATGCCTGAGCGAACGCCTCGCACACTCAACATGTCGCAGCTTGGCGACGCGCTCACAAGTGTTGATGATCCGCCCGTCCGCGCTCTTTACGTTTACAACTCCAACCCTGCGGCGGTCGCGCCCGATCAGGCTAAAGTGATTGAAGGACTGGAGCGCGGGGATTTGTTCACGGTCGTGCACGAGCAGTTTATGACCGACACGGCAGACTACGCGGACATAGTTCTTCCGGCGACGACGCAGTTAGAACATTTTGACTTGCACAAGGCTTACGGCCATCTCTATCTGGTTATCAACGAGCGCGCGATTGCGCCGCTTCATGAAGCTAAATGCAACTCGGAAGTCTTCCGCCTCCTGGCCGAGCGCATGGGATTTAAAGAAGAGTGCTTCAAGGATTCGGATGAGGAGATTGCGAGACAAGCCATCGCTTCCGATCACCCTGCGCTTCGCGGAATCACGTTGGAAGCTTTGCGTGAACATGGGTGGATGCGGCTGAATCTGCCTGAAACTTTCGCGCCGTTTGCGGAAGGAAACTTCCCGACCCTTTCGGGCAAGTGCGAACTCTATTCTGAAATGCTCGAAGCTCAGGGGCTTCCAGCCGTGCCGGAATTCATTCCGCCTAACGAATCGAAACAGAGTGCGCCAAAAGTTGCTCATCATTATCCGCTCGCACTGATAAGCCCTGCGGCGCACGCTTTCTTGAATTCGAGCTTTGCCAATCTTCCAAAGCAACTCAGACAGGAACTGCGTCCGTTCGTGGAGATCAATCCTGTGGATGCAGAGGCGCGCGGCATAGTGGACGGCGACGTGGTGCGCGCCTTCAACGAGCGCGGCTCCTGCACGCTTCACGCTGTCGTTACAACTCGCGCACGCGAAGGCGTCGTGGTTTCTCCCTCAGTCTGGTGGAACAAGCTATCGCCCGGACGAGTGAACATCAATCAACTGACTTCGCAGAAACTGACGGACATGGGCGGAGGCGCGACTTTCTATGATGCGCTCGTAGAGATTGAGAAACAGGAGGAAGGGATGCGAAATTAAAAATTGAGAACTGGCCTGCGGCAGAATTTTTCATTTCGCATCTTTAATTTTGCATTCTTCTCCCTTCCTTTCTTTTCCGCTTGACATCAGCAGCTTGGTCTCCCTAATAGATAGTCAGAATCTCCTTCGCGCGTGGAAACGCTCACGCGCGAAGGACCATTATTAAGTGTGCTTACAACCACCTGATTCAGTGAGCCAAAATCATCAGATGCAAAATTCTAAGCGAACATTTGTGCAATGCGCCCGCGTCCTTGTTGTCTTCGCCTGCGCATTCGTTTTCATAACCTCAGACAAAGCGTCAGGTCAGCAGAAGAGTTCGCAAGCTTCGAAGTCAACGCCCGCTCAGTCAATTCCCAACGAAGTTATGCTGCGCATCGTGCGCGCTGAGGACGAGCGGCGATACGATAACGATCTTGGCGTGCTGCTCTTCGACAAAGACGCGCGCGTGCGCCAGCGTGCTGCTCTTGCGGCGGGGCGCATAGGGGATGAGCGCGCGGTGGCTTCTCTGGTGAATTTGCTTCAGACGGATAAGGAAGCGAGTGTTCGCGCGATGGCGGCCTTCGCGCTCGGCGAGATTGAATCCGTGACAGGCGCGTCTGCGCTCTCGGAATCTCTGGAAAAGACGAACGAGACAAATGAGGTACGCGCGCGCGCTGTTGAAGCGCTCGGAAAGATTGCGGCTGCGTTGCCGAAGTCGGATGAGGCACGCGTCCATGCCATAGGCGAAATAATCTTGAAGGCGCTCGGCGATGAACAAGGTCGCAGCCCGAAGCCTAACCGCGAGGTGATTCTTTTAGGACTAACGGCTACGTTGCGCGCGCGTCCCACGGGCGCAAGCTCAACGGTAGCCAAATTTCTCTCTTCGACGGACGCGCGTGTTCGCGCAGACGCTTTGAACACGCTTACGCGACTGCGCGCGAAAGAGGCCACAGGGCAGTTGCGCCAGCTTCTGGCAAACGACACGGACCCAATTGTTCGCGCAAACGCAGCGCGCGCGCTAGGCGCTGCTGAAGATGCTGCATCGCTCGACGCATTGGCGGCGCGCGTTCTTAATGACAGGGACGAGCGCGTTCGCACGAGCGCCATTCGCGCTCTGGGCGCTTTGAAGGACAAGCGTGCGAGCGCGCCTCTGCTGGAACGCGCTGAAACTCTAATGCCCGCGTACAAGTCCGCGAAGGCGAGCGCGGCGGTCCACCCTGCGGAAACCAACGAGCTTCTTGAGCTTGCCGCAAGCCTCGGTCACGCAGACGCCAACACAGGCGACGAGCGCGCCGTCTCCTGGCTTCGCGCGCTTCGTCAAACAGAGACCTCAGCGCCCGAAGTTGAGATTGCGTTTGCGCGCATAGCGCCCTTCGTCTATGTGCGCGAGACGCCGTTTAATAAACTCGCGGATGAGAGAGTGCGCGCAGAATTGTTGAGAGACTGGCATCGCGTCTCTGCTTTTGCTCAGGGATTGAGTGAGATTGCCGGAATCACTGCGGCTGAAGCAGGAAGCGGCATCGTGGGACTTCAGGCGGACGCGCAGATAACTTTGCGCTCGTGGCTGGACGACGCGAACCTTTCCCCTATGGCCGCGCCCGATGTCTTGAACGCGCTCGCCGCTTACAAGCCAAACGATCTAGCTCAGGTCCTGCGAAAGCAGTTGACGGCGAAAGATGTGATAGTGCGCGCGACAGCCGCCACTCTCTTGGGCGATCTTCCGCCAAGTGAAGCAACGACGCGCGCACTGGCAGATGCTCTTCCGGTAAGCCTTCATGATGAATTCAACGATGCAGCGCTAGCTATTCTGGATTCGCTTGCGAAACAGAAGACGAACGCGGTGAATGAAACTATCAAGACGACGCTTGACTCTCAGGACCATCTGATACGCCGTCGCGCAGTCGCTCTATTAAAAGCTAACGGCGCGGGCGATTTCTCGCAGCGCATAGGTGTGGTGGCTACGCGCAACACTCAGGCGGATTACGACCGCGCTCTGGCTCGCGCGGGTAAACATGTTCGCGCAATAGTTGATACTGAGAAAGGCTCTTTCACGATTGAACTTCTGCCCGACGACGCTCCCTTGAACGTTGACAACTTCGTAGAGCTTGCACGCCGCAGCTACTTCAACAACATCACGTTTCATCGCGTCGTTCCGAACTTCGTCATACAGGGCGGCGACCCGCGCGGCGACGGAAACGGTGGTCCGGGCTACCAGATTCGTTGCGAGATTAACGAAGTCCCTTATGACCGGGGCGCAGTCGGCATGGCACTTTCGGGCAAAGACACCGGCGGCTCGCAGTGGTTCGTCACGCACAGCCCGCAACCACACCTTGATGGCGGCTACACTGTCTTCGGTCGCGTAACCTCTGGCATGGACGTTGTTGATCGCATCGCGCGCGGTGATAGAATAATCAAAATCAGCGTAACGGAAAGCGCCCCGGCCGCATCTAACGCGGAGAAGAAATCGCCCCCCGCAGAAACCAGGAAGAAGCGCGCAGTAAAGCATTGAAGAGACTTCCGGCACAAGCAGAGTTGAAAGTCACACTGGCGTCCGTAGCAATCTTAGCCGCGCTCGTTTTACTCACATCCTCAGTCGCACACGCTCAGGACGCTGCTTCTCAACAGAAATCTTCAGCGACCGCCGTAGAAGCTAAGACAGACAAATTGCCGCACACGCGCTATCGGATAAACCTTCAACTCGATTTCGACAACCGAACATACACAGGCACGGAGCAACTGCGCTGGGTCAACCGCGACGACCATCCAACGTCCACTCTCTACTTTCATCTATACTCAAACATGCGCGCTAACAGAGAGCGCAACTCGAACGAGAGCGCTGCTACTGCTACAGCACCGGATGAGCCGGAGATTGAAGTGAGCGAAGTGCGGTCTCTTACAGAAGAGACGCCTCTAGCGTTCTTACTCGAAGATCAGGGAACAGTCCTTCGAGTGAACTTGAGGGAGCCTGTCGCCGCAAACTCTTCGACAGAGATTTTCGTTAAGTTCAGGGGCAGTGTACCTGAGATTGATGCTGAAGAGACAGGACTGATTGTTCACGTTCTTCAACAGGTAGGCGCGGCTCTTCGCAGCGAGCGCGAAACGAGGCGCGCGCGCGATATAAACTATCGCTCGAAAGGCGTGATGCTTCTGGGCACAAGCTATCCCGTTCTGGCCGCGCGCGACCGAAGCGACTGGCAACGCAAAGTTGAGACGACCATCGGAGATACGATCTTTGCAGAGCCAGCCGATTATGAAGTCGCGGTTGACGCGCCCGCAGATATCAATCTGTTTGCGGCATCGCCAATCCGCTCGACTCCCCCTGCTAAGAGCGAGCGCGACGGGAACAGTGTGCGCGAGTTTGAAGGCTCGAACCTGAGAGACTTCGCAATCGTCGCCGGGCGCGAGCTTCGTTCTGAAGAACGCACGGTCGGCGATGTAACCGTCCGCTCCGTCTTCATGCAGGGGCACGAGACTACTGGACGGCGCGTGCTTGCAGAAGCCGCCGATGCAGTGCGCGTCTTCAACGCTCGATTCGGTCCGTTGCCATATAAGCTCGTGAGCATCGTTGATGCGCCGCTCGTTGCCGGACTTGGCAGCGTGGAATTTTCTGGACTCGGAGTGATAGCGAGCGCCTTCTACGTTGATTTCGATTCGCCTGCGATGCGCAACCTTCCAGAGATTGTGCGCGACCAGCGCGCGTCGCTCGAAGACAGTCTGGAGTTTACGGTCGCGCACGTGGCGGCGCAGCAATGGTGGGGCATCGCCGTCGGGAACAATCCTGAAAAGGACCCCGTGCTGGACGAAGCTCTGGCAAACTGGTCCGCGCTGCTCTATTACAAAGATGTTCACGGCGAAGAGCGCGCGCAATCTGTGTTGGACGACCAACTGCGCGGCGTCTATAAAGTTTATAGAACCTTTGGCGGCGAGGACATGGCAGCGATTAGAGCCGCGCGCGAGTACAGAAACTTTTTCCAGTACGCCGCGATTGTTTCCAGCAAAGGCGCACTGATGTTCGTTGAGCTTCACAAGCTAGTGGGCGACGCGAAATTTTTCGCAGCGCTCAGGCGATACTACGACGAGAACAAGTTTGAGGTCGCGGAGTTGGATGACCTGCGCGGCGCTTTTCTAGCGGAGACTCCGCGCCTGCAACAACGCGCAGTCGTGCGTACCTTCAACCGCTGGTTGACGGACAAGCGAGGCGACGAAGACATAGCCCCGCCCGACCCTTCATTGGCCGCCGCACTCGGCATTAACC
>QHXM01000051.1 GCA_003222945.1 Acidobacteriota bacterium | reverse complement strand
TGAAAAGCCGATAGCTCCGTGAGTCGTCGGCGAATTGACTATGACGCGCGAGGCTGGCATCTCTCGCCCGTATCTCACAGCCGCTTCGCGCGAGCGCGTGTGAACTCCCGCGGTGTGGCCCATGCCGCCGTAGCTCAAGACTTCAAAGCAACGCGCAGCGCCGCGTTCGATTCCCTCTTCGACGTAGAAGGCTAATAGCGGCGAAAGTTTTTCCATAGAGAGCGGATAATCGCGCCCAACGCCGCCAACGTCGGCAAGCAGGCAACGCGTTCCCGGCGGAATCGTCAGGCCAGCGAGCTTTGCAATAAAGTCAACGGACTTTCCAACAATCGCAGGATTCAGAGAGCGTTGCGGTGTGGCTACAACTTTCGCAAGCTGGTCCGCTTCTGAAGGAGATAAGAAATGTCCGCCCTGCGCGCGGAACTGCTCACGCACAGCCTTTTCAACGGGAGCATCAACGACGACAGCTTGCTCCGAAGCGCAGATTGTTCCGTTGTCAAAGCACGTTCCCGTCAAAATATCCTGAACTGCTTTCGGAACATCCGCAGTTCGTTCTATGAAGACTGGAACATTGCCCGGACCAACGCCGAACGCTGGCTTGCCGGATGAATATGCCGCGCGCACAAGACCTATGCCGCCGGTTGCGAGAATGACGGCGGTCTGCTTGTGCTTCATCAAACTTTCTGTGCCTTCAATCGTAGCGGTCGTCATGCAGCCGATTGCGTCTGCGGGCAAGCCCTCTTTGATGGCCGCCTCTTTGATAACTTTGACTGTCTCGTTGATGCAGCGAGCGGCTGACGGGTGCGGAGAAAGGACTATGGCGTTGCGCGATTTGATTGCGATTAGACATTTGAAGATTGCGGTCGAGGTCGGATTCGTAGAAGGTATGATTCCGGCGACCACACCACGCGGGCTTGCAATCTCGACCACATCTTTTGATTCTGAGACGACGCCTACGGTGCGCAGATTCTTAAAGTAGTTCCAGACATCTTCAGCAGCGAAGCGATTCTTCTCCTGCTTGTCTGCTGGAATGCCGAAGCCAGTCTCTTCCGTAGCAAGCGCGCCGAGTCTCGCAGACTCGCGCAGAGCAGCTTTCGCCATAGCTTCGCAGATGCGATCAATCTTGCCCTGATCGAATCTTGCAAGCTCCACCTGAGCACGATGCGCCGCCTCTACAAGATCGCGCGCCTGCTGCACCGACACGAGGTCTTTATCAACTGACATGGTTGTACCTCCTGACAGTTTTCAGTTTTCAGTTTTCAGTACAAGACTCGTAGCGCCGTTCTGAAAACTGAAAACCGAAAACTGAAAACTTTTACTTCGCTCGCTCCTTATTATTCTCACGCGCGCCAGACAAAGAGCGTCCCTGATCGCCTTCGCCGAGTTGTCCTTTCGCGCCGCCAGCGCCTATTGCGCGTTCGTCCGGGCTGTAGCCTGTGCGGCCATTTACGGGCAGCACGCGCTCGACTTCAGTGTGCGGGCGCGGGATGACGTGAACGCTTATAAGTTCTCCGACGCGACGTGCTGCGGCTGCGCCCGCGTCCGTTGCGGCTTTCACTGCACCAACATCGCCGCGAACAAAAATCGTCACGTAGCCTGCGCCAATATATTCTTTGCCTAAAAGTTGTACGTTGGCCGCTTTGACCATTGCG
The DNA here is from genome assembly GCA_003222945.1 of Acidobacteriota bacterium. Classification (GTDB taxonomy): domain Bacteria; phylum Acidobacteriota; class Blastocatellia; order Pyrinomonadales; family Pyrinomonadaceae; genus QHXM01. The sequence continues at coordinate 5,464 of QHXM01000051.1, read as the reverse complement.
TCAGCCGCTTCGACAGCGCCCACGAACCCTTTGGTCTCGACCATTCCTAATGCTTCCATAGGCATGAGTCTCAATCCTCACTTTTTCAGTTGTAGAAGTTAAAAGCGAATTGCCTGATTGTTCCTAGCCCTGCAATCGTATTCCTGTGCGGCGCAAGAATCAAGACGAAAAGCGAGTAAGTCTATCGAGTCTGTCGAGTCTAGCAACTCCAGCGAGTCAAGCCGCTCTACACTCGATAGACTCGCCGGACTCGACAGACTCGCGGGACTTTTGAAGAATAATAGTTTGACAACGTTTTGCACAGCACGTTATATTGCGCGCCAAGTTCAAGTCAGGCCGATCTTGTCGCAAAGGGACAGACAAGCGCGTGGGAATCAAGACAGTGACGGTCAGGTCAAGCTTTATTCGATACCAATTTAATCCAGGATGGAGTTCTACTGCTGCCCTTTTGAACCTCTAAGGGCAGTCGCGTATTGGTGATGGCAGCCTCTTTCGGAGAACAGTTGCGACTCGCACGCGAGGCGCGCGGCATCACTCTGCGTCAAATATCGGACCAGACGCGAATCTCCATACGTTATCTCGAAGCAATCGAAGCGGACAACTACAAGCAACTGCCCGGCGGCATCTTCAACAGAAGTTTTATAAAATCTTACGCCAAACAGATCGGCTTCGACGAGAAGGAAGCAATCGAAGGCTACTTGCGAACGGCACGCGAACAGGGCGAGCCTGACGAAGTAGCCACCTCGCCCTACAGGTCGCACGTCTATACGGACGGCAACACGCGCTCGCCTATCGTCACGCTGTTTCTGACCATTCTGATTCTTGCGATTCTCTCGCTCGCAGTCTATGCGGCGGTCCACTGGTATCAGCGCCGCGAAGCTGCGAAAGAGGCTAACAGCGCACAAGCTCCGAACACGCGCACGGCGCAGACCACGAATCAGACGACTCAATCAAACGTCTCTCCAACATCTTCCACGCCTGCAAACGCTCTTCACATCGAAGTCGGTGCGCAGGACAAGAACGTTTGGATTAACGCAAGGACCGACGATGATAAAAAGGGCAAAGACTTTATATTAAAGCCGGGCGACCCGCCTGAGAGATTCGACCCGGCAGATCGTTTGACTATAAAATATGCGCAGGTGAACGCAAGCGCCTTAAAAATCACCGTCAACGGTCGCCAGGCTTCAGTGCCTGCGGACAAGGCCGAGATGGTCATTGCAAAGGAAGATTACCAACGACTCTTACAAAGATAACCGCACGCGAGGCAGAGAACTTTGCGCACGTGAGGAGGCGCGCTGCACTCTCGCCCTGCGCTTACAGTGTGAAACCGGCTAGCCCGCTTAAACTGCGGGCTTTTTTGTTTGAGTGAATAGTGAATAGTGAAAAATGAAAAGCGGGAGCATGGATTTCACTATTCACTAATTAATAAGTCAAGGAGTAAAAGTAAAGCCATGATTACGCCCAACATTCCAGAAGGTCTTACATTCGACGATGTTCTTCTTGTTCCTGCGCGCTCCGATGTGCTGCCTACGGAGACGGAAACCTCCACGCAGTTCACGCGCGGCATACGACTACAGATTCCGCTCTGCTCGTCCGCAATGGATACGGTGACGGAAGCCGCGCTCGCCATAGCTCTTGCGCAGCAGGGCGGCATAGGCGTCATACACAAAAATCTCTCGATTGAGCGGCAGGCGGAAGAGGCTGACAAGGTGAAGCGATCTGAATCCGGCATGATCGTTGACCCTGTGACGATTCGCCCGGACCGCCCCGTCTCAGAAGCATTAGTCGTGATGGAGCGCTACAAGATAAGCGGCGTGCCCGTAGTTGACGAAGCAGGCCATCTGGTCGGCATCATCACTAACCGCGACCTACGCTTCGAGACGCGCTTCGATATCCCTGTCTCCGAAGTGATGACCAAGCAACCGCTCGTTACAGTTCCCGTCGGCACAACGCTCGAACAGGCCAAAGCGGTTCTTCAAAAGCATCGCATAGAAAAGCTTCTGGTCGTTGACGTTGACAAACACATCAAGGGGTTGATTACGGTCAAAGACATCCAGAAAGCAATCAAGTATCCGACCGCCGCGAAAGACGATCTGGGACGCCTACGAGTCGCCGCAGCCATCGGCGCAACAGGAGACTTCCGCGAGCGCGCAGACGAACTTGTCAAAGCCCGCGTTGATTGTCTAGTGATAGACACGGCTCACGGCCACTCCTCTCGCGTCATCGAAGCCGTGCGCGAGATCAAGCGTCGCCACACGGATGTTCAACTCGTCGCCGGAAACGTAGGGACGACTGAAGGCACGCGCGAGTTGATTGATGCAGGAGTCGATGCAGTTAAGGTTGGTGTAGGCCCTGGAAGTATATGTACAACGCGGGTCGTCACAGGCGCAGGTATTCCACAGATAACTGCGATCCAGGATTGCGCGCGGGCGACTAAAGAAGCTGGTGTGCCTCTTATTTCAGATGGCGGCGTGAAATTCTCCGGCGATGTTGCGAAGGCTATTGCGGCGGGCGCGGACGTTGTGATGATAGGCTCGCTATTTGCGGGAACGGAAGAAGCGCCGGGCGAAGTGATTCTATTTCAGGGTCGCTCGTTCAAAACATATCGCGGCATGGGTTCAATCGGCGCTATGCGCGAAGGCTCGCGCGACCGATACAGTCAGGAGCGGACCGAGATTGAATCCAAGCTCGTACCCGAAGGCATCGAAGGTCGAGTTCCATACAAGGGCACGCTCGCCGATATGGTCACGCAACTTGTAGGCGGCCTTCGCGCAGGCATGGGCTACACCGGCTGCCGCAACATACGCGAGTTTCAGGAGAAGACGCGATTCGTTCGCATCACGAGCGCGGGACTGCGCGAGTCGCACGTGCACGATGTTATCATCACGAAGGAAGCGCCGAACTATCGTCTGGAATAGACCTGAGACATCAAATCGGTAAGGAGCTTTTTGAGATAAGGTAAGTGTTAATCTTCAGTGTGCGTCCTCATTCCCACTTTGAAGAGTTTTATGCTCGCAAAGTATCTAACGCTTACCAGAAAGCGGCTGTGGCCTGTCGTTGTCATCGCTGCAATTCTAGTTGCCACCGCATTCGAGCTTCATAATCAGGGACGATTGTGGATATGCGCCTGCGGGCGAGTGCTCTTGTGGGCCGGGAACATTTGCAGTTCAGATAACTCCCAGCAACTCTTTGACCCTGACAGCTTCACGCACCTGCCACATCCTTTTACTATTGTCCTCTGAGTGAGAGAATGGTTATTAAAGCCGAAAAGAGAATACTATCGGACAGTACACTTCCGCAGATTTGTATATATGAAATTTGATAATGCTTAAAGTATCGGCAATCAATGTAGCCTATTTCGCGCAATTGCTGGATTAGTTTTATCGAGGAGATATAATTATAGCCAAGAGCCACTACATGACCGCAGGCAATAAGGAATGTCCCGGCAAGTAAAACCCAATAAGCCAGATTATGTCTTTCCAGAAACTCCCGACTTTTGTCTGAAGTCAAAATCCAGCCGATGGCAATAATGATAAACCCTGTGGCTTTGAAGATGTTGTCAAAATATCTGGCATAATTGTCTTCCAAAGCTTTAAATACCACATCATTAGCATCCTTACGCATGTCGTTCTTTGAAGATAGGCTAGTCTGAGATAGTAAGTTCTGGCCTATGATAATTAACGTTCCTCTTCGGCTAGAGCTTTCGGGGCATGGATCAAAATGGGGATTTAAATATTTAAATCCCTTGCTGAAACCTACGAAGAGAAAAGCAAAGGTAATAATGACGAAAAAGGATATGACGCCTAGATAGAGACTCATTTTATTCTTCTGAATCGGCTTTGCGGCTGTACACTCGCAAAAAAGATTGAGCGTGTCCGAATGTGTGGTGCTGATACTATAACATAGTTGTATAACAGGCTGCATGAATCGCCTTACAGGTGAAAGGATAAGTATAAAGTTGCACCTCGAGTTTTTATCATGCCTCGTAGTTTGTTCTCACTTTCGCCCTTTGATTTCTGTTCTATTTCTTGGTGGTATCAAGCTTGCTATTTGTAGGCGCTAGAATTATGAAGAGACGCGAAGCAGTTTTAATCTCGAATCCGAATGCTGGGCGGGGCGGCAAGCATAGAGCGAGCGAAGTTGCTCGCTTCTATGAGAGTCTGAAGCGGCGCGGTGTTGAAGTTGAAGTCCTGAACACCTCAGGGCCTAATGATGCTGCGCGTTTGGCGAAGCGCGTGGCTGTGGATGGCGCGCGTGATGTGATCGTCTCAGGCGGCGACGGGACGATTAACGAGGCCCTGCAAGGTTTGATTGGAACGGGCGCGCGTCTGGGCATATGGGCGCGAGGTACTGCGAATGTTCTGGCGCGCGAGTTGAAATTACCTTTCGACGCGGAGAGCGCGGCTGAAGTTATCGCACGCGGGCGTTCAAAGGCTGTGCACGCGGGCTGTGCAATCAACGAAGAGACAGGCGAGAAGCGTTACTTCTTATTGATGGCAGGAGTCGGACTTGATGCTTCCGTTGTGAGCCGCGTGCGCCCGCGTCTGAAGCGCAAGATTGGCGAGGCTGCATTCTGGTATTCAGGACTCGGACACCTTGCGCGCTGGCGTCCCATCCCTTTCAACGTGGAGGTTGATGGTCAAACTCTTCGCGCGACGTTTGCTGCAATCGGCAAAGCGGCGCACTACGGAGGCGGCCTCTCTGTTACTCCGCGCGCTCGACTGGAAGAGCCTGAGTTTGAGCTTTGCGTAGTTGATTCAAATAGCAGGTTGCATTTTCTACACCTTCTCTCACACGCCATGCGGCGAGAAGGCGTGACTAAAGAAATTCCCGGCGTCCGATTCATACGCACAACGCGAGCGCGCGTTACGGGCGACGCGCCTGTTCAAATTGACGGCGAACTGACCGGACAACTTCCTATGACCTTTGAGATCGCACCGTCTTCAATTGAAATTATTTCATAAAGCAGAAGCCGGGATGTCGGAGGTGTTTCCCATTATAGCCGTTTGCAATTGAGCGCGAAATACGCGAAATGGCGCGAAAAGGAAGAGAGCAGATAATTCATTCTCTGTTTAATCCCTACTCTAGTGGGTTGGCAGGAACGCCAAAGGCTTTTGACTTTGCGGGCAGGTCACGAATCACAACAGAGCCAGCGCCGACGATTGCCCAGTCGCCGATTCTTACGCCCGGAATCACCGAACTGCCGATTCCCAGAAATGTGCCTTCGCCCACCATCACCCCGCCTCCCAGATGCACGCCCGGGCGCAATGTGCGCGAAATCATTAATAGCGCAATCGTGGTCCACCGTAGCGGCAGTATTAACGATCACGTGATTACCAAGTATGGCGTCAGGGTTAATCACCGCTCCGGCACAAACCACGACTCCCTTTCCCATTTGCACAGACTCTGCGACAGTAGCTTTTGGATGAATCGCATTGCGCAGGAGTCCATCAGCGTGCGGATT
>QHXM01000050.1 GCA_003222945.1 Acidobacteriota bacterium | reverse complement strand
TCCAATCGTTGCCTTGCGTCTGTGCTTGATCGCCTTGCTGAGCATCATTGGAATTCTGCGCAAGCGCGCGTGAAGATGAAACAGCGAATAGCAGAATAAAGCCAAGCGTGACTGCCGCCGCTCTCTGTTTGATGAATAGTCGCTTCATTCTTCGTAACCTCTGTTGATCTCGAGCTTCGCTGCCTTGATCCTGATCGAGCTTCAAAAGTTCGCCCGGAAAAACTCCTTATCACTGGTTTGGCTCATCAGCCAAGTCCGCGAGGCTCGGCAACTTCTCTTCATGGCTAGGGGCTGTGAACGGAAGATAATCGTTCTCAACGAGTTCTTCCGACGCATTCAGATTGCTCCGCAGAGCAGGCTTGCGAGTCCCTGCTAATTGTTGATGACTGATGGTGCCATTCTTAACTTGTCTTGTCGTTTGCGCCTTATCGTTATTAGCCACAAAAACTTTCTGCTGCGGCACAGTCGGCTCTTTAATCGCCGGAGTGTTCGGTTGTTCATCCTTCGATGCAACTGTTGCGTTCCTGTTCTCTTGCACCGGGTTCGCTTTATTCGGTTCGTTAATGACCACGACCTTCGGTTGCTCTTTGAAATGCGCGATTGCGATGAAGGCGAGAGCGCAGAAGATGAGAGCGATTGCAGCTGTCGCCGCGCGCATCCACAGAGGCGAGAGGGTGAAGAACTCACGAATCGCCGCGAGCGCAGAACGTTTCGGCTTGTATATTTCTTGAGCAGAAGCAAACGCCGTCACATCTTTGTTCTCAAACGCCGGAGAAGCAATTGAGCCAAGTGCCTGCTCGCGCCATTCGCCCACTGCTTCGCGCACGTCGCCGAACGCAGCCAACTCCGTGCGGCAAGGCGCACAGCGCTCGATGTGTTTCTCGAAATCTCTCGCTTCCGTTTCGCTTGCTTCGCTGTAAAGATAAGCGATCAAGTCTTCGGCGCGAGCGCAAATCTCTTTTCTCTCTCTCATTGTCTTATCCCACATCTCTTTCATAACTCAGGCCACCTCATGTGCCATGTTCTTCAGTCGCATCTGAAGTTGCCGAAGCGCTGTGTAGAGTCGGCTCTTGACCGTGCTCAGGGGCAAATCGAGCGCGTCGGCTATCTCCTGGAACGTCAGTTCCTCAAACTCTTTCATCACGACCACCTGTCTTAGCTCTGCCGGAAGAGCATTAATAGCGCGTCGAACAATTGCGGTCCTCTCTCGGCTCTCGGCAGCGCGAGCGGGCGACTCCATCGCTGGCGCGGAGTATGAAGCGCCGTCCGCTTCCTGCTCATCTTCGAGCGCCGTCTCGCTGCGAACCTTAGCGCGACGCTGGCGCGTGATGCACTGGTTGACGGCTATCCTGTGCAGCCACGATGAAACTTTCGCCTCGCCCCGAAAGCCTCGAAGGTTGCGAAAGGCCGACAGGAAAGTCTCCTGCGTTGCATCGCGCGCATCCTCTTCGCGTCCGAGCATTCCGTAGGCGAGCGCGAAGATGCGTCGCTCCCACCGTCGCACAATCTCGCCGAAAGCCTCTGCATCCCCCGACAGTGCTCGCTCAACGACCTGTTCGTCGGAAGTTACCGTCCCCATCCTCTCGTGCCGTCCCCCGCGGGCGCGAGCAGCCTCCCCAAATCCTCCCGGCGCAAACGTAACTGCCAGAATGCGCTCATGGGTTTAGACGCTCCGCCGTGAATTTAAGTCTGTAAAAGTACCTACCGATTTCGGATTTAGAAAAGACAGTAGGCAGGAGCGGGAAGCAGTAAGGGATGTTTTCGCCTTTCCCGGCCTACTGCTCCTGTCTCTTCATTCTGCATTCCGCAATGGGCATAGTTTACTCCTATTATTTCAGCAGTTAAAGATTAAAAAACTATGGTTGACACAGCTTGGTTAAGATTCGTACTATGAGAAAGAGGGGCGCGATGGAGAAGCGCCACCTCTTTTTGCAACTCTTTCGGGCCTGCCCTGATGAGGTTCAATCGTCAACCCTGATCGCTGTTCTGCATTCTGTTATGTCTGATCGTCCCGGTCGAATTCGCCTGCTTTACATTGTCTTAGGAATGCTGCTTGTGGTCGGCGTCCTGCCAATCGCACTGGCTGGCTGGCAGTTGTCTGACCGCTCGGCGGTGGAGCTTGGTTCTGTGGAGAGGCGCTATCAGGCTCAGCTTGTTCAGGACAAGGCGCGGCAGATAGAGCTTTACGGGCAGCGCTACCGCGACGTTGTTATGGGATTGGCGCAAGCTTTCGAGCTTGCAGGTGGCGTCCGCGTGCTGAATGCAGAAGGCTCGGATGCACGTCTTCGCAAGGCGCTTCAGAACGATCAGAACTTAATCGCGCTCTCGATTGAGCCTGTTCAGGGCGAGCCGCACAGGGCATTCCAGATGGATGCAATCTCGCGCGAAGAGGTTGACGAGCGCGTGGGCGAGGTGCTGGCTCTGATGAACGGAGGCGGGCTGGTCTTGAGTCGCCCGAAGGTGATTCGCTCCGGGCAGGAGATGGCTCTGACGATTGCAGCGCCCGTGATGGGTGGACCGAATGGTGATGAAGTGGTCGCAGCAGTCGTAGCAATCGTCTCTTTCCGCGAAGTCTTCAAAGCGGTGCAGCAGCAGTCAACCATGACGGAGCGCGAGTTACTTGACGCAGGCTTGCCCGTAGTCTTCGTCGTTGACAACGAAGGGCGAGCGGTCGCTCACCCGGACGAGCGCATAGCTTTCTCCCAGAAACCAATGACGGACCTGAAGGTCGTGCAGGATTGGCAGGAGACAGGCACGCAGGTTCAATCGGCTCTTGCTCCCTTCACTGTTGTGCGCGACGGGAAAGAGATCGAGATGATCGGCTCTTACGCGACAGCGGAGCTTGGCAGAAACTCTCGTCTTGGCGTAATTGCAATTCAGGATGAACGCGCTGCGCTAGCGTCAGTCGCAGACATGCGACGACAGACCTTCGTTATAAGCCTCGCATCTGCGACCTTCGCAATTCTCATAGGTTTCTTCTTCGCTAAAAAGTTAACCAAGCCCGTTCAGGAACTAGCGGCTGGCGCGCATCGCATCGCCGCAGGAGATTTCTCACAGCGCATCAACATCAACAGCCGCACGGAACTCGGCGAGCTTGGGGCGTCGTTCAATCTTATGACGGACAAGATTGAACGGTTCATAAGCGATCTTCAACGTGCGGCGGACGAGAACCGCGAACTCTTCCTTGGAACAGTCAAAGGTCTGGCGGCAGCTATTGACGGCAAAGACCCGTACACGCGCGGCCACTCGGAGCGCGTATCGCGTTTCTCTGTTGCTATCGCGCAAGGGTTGGATTTACCGGACGATGAAGTTGAGAAGATAAGAATCAGCGCGTTACTGCACGACGTGGGCAAGATTGGAATTGACGACAACATATTGAAGAAGCCCGCTGCTTTGACCGACGAAGAGTTTGAAGTTATGAAGCAGCACCCGCAAAAAGGGTACAAGATTATGTCGCAGATTCCCGCAATGAAAGAGTTTCTGCCAGGAATGTACATGCACCACGAGATGGTAAACGGCCAGGGCTACCCGCAGGGCTTGAAAGGCGAAGAGATTCCACTTCAAGCGCTCATAGTCTCCGTCGCAGACACCTTCGATGCTATGACGACAGATCGTCCTTACCAGCGCGCGATGAAATTTGAAGAGGCGCTCGCGCGGATCAAGAGCTTCGTGGGCACGCGCTACGATGAGCATGTTGTGGCCTCGCTCATGGCCGCGTGTGAATCTGGACAGATAACGCCGGGTCGCGTGCGCCTGAAACGTCCTCTGAAAGCAAACGGCTCGAAGCCTTCGCCCACGCCAATACAAGAACAACCATTAACACCTCAAGCTCCTCTCACGGTTGCGTAACTCAAAAGGGGTCTCTCCCAACATGAGCAACATACGATGCAGCAACTGCGGCTTTCTGAACTTTTCAGAGGCCGCTTCCTGTAAGCGTTGCAAAGCAATATTTGAAGAGTTGTCTGCGGCTGACCTGAACCAACAGTTCGCACAGTTTCCGCAGCAAGCCTTACAGGGCGGCTATCAAATCGTTGCTGAGTGGCCGCAGCCCGCCTACCAACCTTCATATTTCCCAACGCCCATCGCTCCGCTTCCACGCCCATCGAAAAACGGCATGACGAACGCGGTGCTGTGGACTCTGCTCAGTCTAACCATCACGATTGCTCTCGGCACAGGTTTCATCTGGAGGTTTGCGAAGCCGTCTCCGACAATCACTGGCTGGCAGGAGTACACTGCTCAGGACGGTTCTTTCACAGTTCAAATGCCAGCGAAGCCCTTTGAGTCCGAAGAGAGCCAACAGAGTCCCGCCGGACCACTCACAATGCACATGATGGCGGGAAGTATGCAGGAGAAGGGAATATACATCGCCGCTTATACTGACTATCCGAATGTTTCCAACAACGTCTCCACTAAGATGCTTCTGGATTTTGCGGCGCAGGGAGCAGTGAACAACTCAGGCGCGAGCGTGCTCAGCAAGAAAGAGATTACGCTCGACGGTTATCAGGGGATTGAAGTCGAGATGGACGTGCCGCCGAGCAAGATTCCCGGCGGAGGCAAAGCCACATGCAGAATCTACTGGGCTTCACCCAGAATCTACATTCTGTTCGTAGGCGGTTCGACATCCTCCGGCGTTTACGAGGGCAGAAGTAAATTCCTGGACTCCTTCAAGCTTAAGAACAAGTATCTCTGAGGCTCAAGCGCGAAACGTATAGCTGGGAGCGCAGGCGGCTCGCCTGCATTGAGCGCGATAGCGCGAACAGAAGTTAGGTTACTCTCATTTTGCATCAACCGTGAACCTCCGAGCTTCATCCGCGCAGCTTAGAGAATCAACGTTGATACTCCGAACTCCACCGAAGCAGTTCAGAGCTACATCGTTGGTACTCAGAGCATCAAGGATGGTCTTCCGAGTATCAACGTTGATACTCTGAGCTGCACGGATGAAGTCCTGAGTATCAACGATGATTCTCTGAACTGCTTCGTAGATACTCAGAACATCAACGGAGATACTCTGAGTACCAACGCTGGTACTCAGAGTATCAACCTCTATGCCCGCAACTTCAATATTTGCACGAGTTACACCAACAAAGGTCAGTTCTTCGGAAATCTTTGGATTCCGGGCTTAAGCGTTTGGCATCTTGAATGTCTTCATCCGGGAGTGATGCATTGATGTTCTGGTAAGGCATGATTGATTCTCCTTGTTGAGCAGGTTGCTCGCGGTTAGAGGTTTCTCCTTGAAGGTTAGAAGCAGGCGCGCCGGGAACTCTATAGGCTGGCGCGCGAGCAGTCAGGCAAATTTTTTGCTGAAAGCATTGATTCGAGCAGCGAGAGGTGTATAAAGTACGATAGTTCGGCGGCAATTCAGGTATATCGGGGGTAAACATCAGCTATGAATTTACAATCAACTCCTCTGTATCTATTATGAATGCTCATTCCTCCACACCATTTAATGACCGCCGCAGGCATCCGCGCATTAAGTACTCTCTCGATGTTGATTGGGGAGAGACGCCAGCCTGCGTTAATAAGGGGCAGGTTACTTCGCTCAGCGTCGGGGGCTGTTTTCTTGAGACTCCTCTGGAAGTTGCTAAAGAGGGGCTGATCTTCATTCGCCTTTTGTTAGCCCCTAAGAGCCAGAGCGTGATGGAAGGCAGCAACAGGGGGCGCGCATATCATTCCTGTCACCTCGCTCCCCACGAATCAATGTCGTTGCTAACGACCGCAGACGCTAAACTCTTCTGACATTAGGCGTCAACGTTCCCGCTTGGTAAAATCTCAAGACATGAATGATTTGAAGAACCTTCTTGAGAATAACAGAGCTTGGGCTGAAGCTATCAAGACTAATAATCCTGAGTTCTTCCAGACCTTAGCCAGGCAGCAGTCTCCGACTTACCTGTGGATAGGGTGCTCGGATAGTCGCGTGCCTGCGACTCAACTTGTAGGACTTCTGCCCGGCGAGATGTTCGTTCATCGCAATGTTGCGAACGTGGTGGCTCATACTGATTTCAACTGCCTGTCTGTGATGCAGTTTGCCGTTGATGTGCTGAAGGTCAGTCACATCATCGTCTGCGGTCATTACGGTTGCGGCGGCGTACAGGCCGCGATGCAGAATCTTAAACTCGGCCTGATAGATAATTGGTTGCGCCACGTTCAGGACGTGATGCGCAGCCACGAAACCTCGCTCTCGCAGATAAAGGGTGAGGCAGAGCGCCTGAACAAATTGTGCGAATTGAATGTCATAGAGCAGGTGTTGAATGTCAGCCGGACAACGATTGTTCAGAGCGCCTGGAATCGCGGACAGGAGTTGGCCGTGCACGGATGTATTTACAGTTTGGAGGATGGCCTGCTGCGCGCTCTGGGTCTCAGCATTACTGGACCTGATGAATTATTAGAAACTTATGAAGAGGCAGTGAAGGTTTCTGTTCGCGGTTAGAAACATCAAAACTCGATTGACCGGGCGCACAATCAGGTTCTCTCTTTTGATTGCTCGCGGATGAATTCATGCACGTTAGACTTAAGTGAAAAGAAAATAGTCTGCGCTCGGCTTTTGTCGCTATGCGGTAGTTGCGTTTATAATCTCACGCATACTTAACCAATCTTGAGCGCGCAAAGGTATTCCACCGATTCATGGCTTTTTGGAGACGCAAAAATAAGGACCAGTACATTACGCTCGGCCTCAACGAACCGTCGCCTGCAAGAGAGAGAGAGCAAACTGAAGCGGCGACAGAGAGACTCGAACCGCCCGCCGCACCGTCGTCGCAAAGCGCTGCGCCGCCGCCTGCGGCAATGCCTACGCTCGAACCTGTCATAACAGGCGATCAGCCCACTCCGCCTCCAGCGCGCGAAAGCCATTCGGTAACGGAGAGCACGCGAACAGCAGCGCCGCAAACTCCTTCAACCGCTTCGCTTGAACGAGAGCCTGTAAAACCTGCTTCGCAACAAAAACCCGTTGCCTCGCGCTCGCCCTTCCAGACATCCGTACTCGGTCTCAATCTTACGATGGAAGAGTTGCAGGCGCAGGAGGCCGCGCTCGAACAGGAGTTCAGCGCACGCTTTCGCCGCGCAATCTCAGCCACGCGCGAATCTCTTTCAGAGACTATTGATACTGTCTTTCAATCTCGCCGTAAGATTGATGCAGCGCTCCTGGACGAGTTGGAAGAGGCGCTCATCGCTGCCGATATAGGCGTTCCAACAACACTGCACATTCTCGAAACCGTTCGTCGCGGAATCGCGCGCAACCAGATAAATGACATAGAGGCTCTGAAAGCAGCTATCAAAACGGAGCTTCTAAACATACTTCAAGCCTCAGAGCGCGAAGGTGTCTCTTCAGAGATGAGCGTCCCTGAAAATGTCACTCCTTACGTGATGATGATCGTGGGCGTAAACGGCGTCGGCAAGACCACCACAATCGGAAAGCTCGCGCAGCGCATCAAGGCCGAAGGAAACGACGTGTTGATCTGCGCGGCTGATACATTCCGCGCCGCCGCATCGGACCAACTTGCAATCTGGGCGGAGCGCACGGGCGTTCCGCTTATTCAACAGAAGCAGGGAACTGACCCTGCGGCGGTTCTCTTCGATTCGTTGAAGGCTGCGAAGGCGCGCAACTCAGACGTTTTGATTGTTGACACAGCCGGACGGCTTCACACTAAATCGAACCTGATGGCGGAGCTTGAGAAGATGAAGCGTGTCGCCGCGCGCGAAGTCGTCGGCGCGCCGCATGAAACCTTGCTTGTAGTTGACGCTGTGACCGGACAGAACGGACTTGAACAGGCGCGACAATTTTTGAAGGTCGCGGGCGTGACCGGAATCGTTCTTACAAAACTAGACGGCACGGCCAAAGGCGGCATCGCCGTCGCCATAGCCAAAGAGTTGAACCTCCCGATTCGCTACGCGGGCATAGGCGAGAAGGTTGATGACCTTGTTGTCTTCGACCCCGAAGAGTACGTCAACGGACTGTTTGAATAGAAGTTTCGAGTTTCGGGTTGCGAGTTTCGAGTCTTGCAATACATCCGAATCAACTTGAGACTACAAGTAACAAATTGCAACCCGAAACTCGAAACCCGAAACTCGAAACCTGGTCTGAAACAGACCGGTACATGATGCGTCGCGCGCTCTCGCTCGCCGCGCGTGGTATTGGACAAGTGAGTCCGGGTCCGCTCGTCGGTTGCGTTATCGTCTCAAGCGACAGCGAGGTTGTAGGAGAAGGCTTCTACATTTATCAGGAGGTCAAGCACGCCGAGACGATTGCGCTTGAGCAAGCTGGAGCGAAATCAAAAGGTGCAACTGCATACGTCACGCTTGAGCCGCACGCCCACGAGGGGCGGACGCCGCCCTGCACAGAAGCTCTGATTAAAGCTGGCATTGCTCGCGTCGTAGCTCCAATCGAAGACCCGAACCCTCTTGTCTCTGGCAAAGGCTTCGCGCGTTTACGCGAGGCTGGTGTGAAAGTTCAGACAGGTCTGCTTGAGCCAGAAGCCGCGCGGCAGAATGAAGCTTACATTCACTCTATGAAAAGGGCGCGGCCCTTCGTTCATCTAAAGCTAGCCTCTTCATTGGACGGCAAGATCGCAACGCGCAAAGGTGATTCGCGCTGGATAACAGGAGAAGAATCTCGCGCTCGTGTTCATGAGTTGAGACACAAGTACGATGCGATATTGGTTGGCGCAGGGACGGCTTCGGCAGACAATCCGCTTTTGACTGATCGTTCGGGAAAGGCGCGACGCCGAGCGCTCGTGCGCGTCGTGCTGGACGCGGAGTTAACTCTCTCGCCTTCGTCTCACTTGGCGGCGACGGCGAAAGAGTTTCCCTTGCTGATCTTCACTTCGGAGAGCGCAAGCGAGTCTCAATCTATAGTTCTCGAAAAGCTTGGCGCAGAAGTTTTCAGAGACGCTGGCGGCGGACGAAATCTCGAAAGAGTCTTGCAGGAACTGGGCAGGCGTTCTATTCAAAGCGTTCTGGTTGAAGGCGGCGCAAATGTCGCAGGAGCTTTTCTGGATGCTGGCCTGGTTGACAAAGTTAGCTTCTTCGTTGCGCCAATCATAATTGGAGGCCGCGATGCTCCAACTGCAATCAAGGGCACTGGTGCGGAAAAGATTGCTGACGCAATCAAACTTCAAGACGTTGAAATACGAGAGCGCGGACGCGACGTTGAAATCACAGGATACCCTTTAAGGGATGAGGGATGAGGGATGAAGGATGAAGAAAAGAAAAATCGTTCACGTACGTCCTTCATCCTTCATCCTTCATCCTTCGTCCTTCCAAAGAAGCGTTTCGGTCAGAACTTTCTGGCAGATGAGCGGGTCGTCGAGCGGATCGTTCAAGAGGTTAGCCCGCGTGCCTGTGAGACGATTGTCGAGATCGGACCGGGACGCGGCGCTCTAACTTCAAGGCTAATTGAAACTACCGGACGCCTCGTCGCTATTGAATTCGACCGAGACCTGATTCCTCTGCTTCAGGAGAAGTTTGGCGAGCGTGCGAATTTTACTCTGGTTGAAGCTGATGCGCTTGTAACTGACCTGTGCGCGTTGATTAAGCCAGCCACGAACGCTCGCGTCGTGGCGAATCTCCCTTACTACATCTCAACCGCAATTCTTCAGCGACTAATAGAACAGCGCGCTTGCCTGACGGAGATGGTCTTGATGCTTCAGCGCGAAGTGGTCGAAAGAATCTGTGCGCCGCCCGGATCAACTGAGCGCGGTTTCCTCTCAGTTTCAGTCGAGGCTTACTGCTTGACGGAAACGCTCTTCGATGTTGCGCCGACGGCCTTTCGTCCTGTGCCGAAGGTTTGGAGCAGCGTCGTGCGCCTCAGCGTGCGCCCGCGAATTGCAGTAAAGGTCGAGGATGAAAGTTTATTGTGGCGAATAGTGAGCGCAGGTTTTGCTCAGCGAAGAAAGACTATCTTCAACAATCTGCGCAACGCTCCCGCCGACATGTTATCAAGAATTGAAGACGCGGGCGGGGCAACAACTGTGCTTGAGAACGCAGGCATTGAATCAAAACGCCGCGCTGAAACCCTTACGCTTGAAGAGTGGGCGAGACTGACAGAAGCGATTGCGGATTGAAAACACAAGCTGATGCTGGGAGCGCAGGCGGCTCGCCTGCATTGAGCGCCAATAGCGCGAACAATTGAGCGTGCAAGCACGCTTGCAGGCAGGGATGCCTGCGCTCCCAGCTATTGCGTGCTTGTACACTCAGTCTAAATTCTTCTTGAACAATCCAAATTCGCGTTCCGCAATCGAATAGCTCTCTGTGTTATACTGTTCGGCTAAATTCAATCCGGTGAACGCGGCTTATGGGCTTTTATTCAACGGGTTTTCAAGGAGAGTTGAGTAAAGTACAAAGTGGGTAATGTTTTAGAGATCGTCCCGCTCGGTGGCGTCGGCGAGTTTGGGATGAACTGTATGGCCGTGCGTTACGACGATGAAATGATCGTCATTGACGCAGGCATGGGTTTCCCTGAAGAGAGCGTTTACGGCGTTGATGTCTCTGTGCCGGATTTCGATTTTCTTGAAGAGTACAGGGAGAATCTGACGGCCATAATTCTGACGCACGGGCACGAGGACCACTTGGGCGCTCTGCCTTATATACTCAAACAATTCAACGTGCCAGTCTATGCCTCGCACTTCACGGCAGGATTGGCAGACAAAAAACTCGAAGAGCACGAACTTCTCAACGACGTTTTAATTCATAGAGTCGAGCCTCGACAGGTCGTCGAGATCGGACCCTTCAAAGTCGAGTTCATACGCGCCTCGCATTCATTGGTTGACTGCTTCTCGCTCGCAATTCGCACTCCCGTCGGAACGATTGTTCATACAGGCGATTACAAGGTTGACGAAACGCCCGTCATAGGCGAGCCGATTGACCTGCGCACATTGCGTAGCTACGGACAGGAGGGCGTGCTGGCGCTTCTGTCCGATTCGACTAACGCTACCGTTCCGGGGCGCACGCCATCGGAGCGCGCAGTCATTCCGGCGTTCGAGGAAATATTTGCGGAAGCGAGCGGGCGAATCATCATCTCTGCTTTCGCATCTTCCATTCATCGCATACAGATTGTGTTGGATGTCGCGCAACAGTTTGATCGCAAGGTCTGTGTGCTTGGCCGCTCGATGCTGAAGAATGTTGAGATTGCTGACGAGCTTGGTTATCTGGACATTCCAGACGGCCTTCTTGTCAGCTTGAGCGAGACGAAAAACCTAGACGACGATGAGGTTGTGTTTCTGGTCACAGGCTCGCAGGGCGAGGCGCGCGCCGCGCTCTCGCAGATGGCTATGCAGTCTTATAAAGGGTTGACGATAGAAGAGGGCGACACAGTTGTTCTCTCAGCCCGCATCATTCCCGGAAACGAGCGCGCAATCTCGCGCATGATAGGCTACATTTATAAGCGCGGCGCGAACATCATAGAAGAGAAGCGCCGCTTGATTCATGTGAGCGGTCATGCCTCGCAGGAAGACATAAAGATTATGACGGAGGCCGTCCGCCCGAAATTCGTCGTGCCGATTCACGGTGAGTACCGGATGCTCTTTCGCCACAAGGAGTTTATAAAGAATCATCTGGGCTATTCGGAAGAGAATATAATCCTGATCGAAAATGGCGACGTGCTTGAGCTTGACGGTGAGCGCGCAAGCGTCGTTGATAAGCGAGAGGTGGGCCGAACCTTCATTGACGAGACGGGCTTTGAGGAGATAGAGGCCGAGACTGTGCGCGAGCGCAGGCAACTCGCTTACGACGGCGTCGTTACATTGGTCGTCACAGTCAACCTGGAGACAGGCGCGCTCGAAGCCCCGCCCGAAATCCTCGCACGCGGGATAATCGGCACAGACGGCTCAAACGGCTTTATCAAAGATGCTCAGCGCGTCGTGGCCGAAGCGGTCAAGACAGCGCCGCGAGCCGAGCGCGATGATGTGACGCTTTTGAAAGAGCACGTTCGGCTCGAACTGAAACGATTTATACAGAAGCAGACGGGCGCAAGACCTGTAATACTCCCCGTCGTGGTCCAGGTTTGAAGAGCGAGCATCTGAAAGAGAGCGCGCAAGAGTTGCTGCGACGTGCTAAAGTGGAGGTCGCGCCCGCAACTTTTTATCTGATAGGATTGCGACACGAAGACTGGGCGCGGCTTCTTGAGAATCCTGAACTCAGCCCGCGCAGCAATGCTATCTTCATGCTTTTGAAAGATGAGCATGAAGTGACGCTTCTGCTTGATGAGACTGACTGGCTCACTATGCGTCATATGGTCCGGGACGCGCGCGTCGAAGGCGGCTTTCGTCTTCTGACATTCTCGATTGAATTGAATTGGAACGTTGTCGGCTTTCTTGCGCACGTGACGCGCATTTTGGCCGACGCTCAAATCAGCACGGGCGCGCTCTCAGCTTTCTCGCGCGACCACCTGCTTATCAAGCAAGAGAACTTAGGCACGGCGTTGCGCGTACTCGGCAAGCACGTCGCAGAATTATGTTGAAAGGCAGGTATTAGGAGGATTGATGAAGGGAAAGAACAAAGAGATCATTGCGCGTCTCTATGAAGCGTTCGGGCAGAGGGACATGACTATGATGTCAACGCTCTTTGATCCGAACATAGAGGTGCGGCAGTCGTCGCTTCTTCCCTGGGGCGGGACGTACAAAGGTTTTAAGGGCGTCGTGGATTTGGCGACGAAGCTTCTCGAAAAGGTTGATTCCCAGATTAAAGTTGATGAGTTCGTAGAAGCTGGCGACCAGGTCATAGCAATCGGGTGGACGCAAGGTACTGTGCGCTCAAGCGGGCGTAAGTTTAAGGTTCGCGCCGTTCATGTCTGGACTTTGAAGAAGGGAAGGGTGCTGCGATTCGAGGCGTACATTGATACGCCGAAGATGCTTGAGTTGCTCGGATGATTTTCTGTCATGCCTTTTGACTGGTCCGACAAAATAGTTTTCATCACTGGCGCATCCAGCGGCATAGGTCGCGCGCTCGCAATAGAGCTTGGACGAAGAGGCGCAACG
>QHXM01000322.1 GCA_003222945.1 Acidobacteriota bacterium | reverse complement strand
AAAAGCGCGCCCTAGACGATACAGGCGCGCTCCTCAAAATGGCGGAGCCGACGGGACTCGAACCCGCGACCTCCGACGTGACAGGAGTAAATTCTACCTCAATAAAATCAACGATTTAGCTTTATTATCAATAAGTTACGGGCGACACAGCGCATCATGTAGCGACATGAAAAGACCCTTTTACGCAACCTCTACTGACACGTGTACTGACACGCGAAAATCCTCTTTCATCGGGTGAGAGAAGTATATTATGAGCAAAAGCATAGGCTAGAACACCTCCGAAAAACGGCAGCGTCACATCTCGAAATCAGAAGCCACTTGAACATTATACAAATCTGGGTGAGTGTTAAGAACATAGTCCTTTGAATAAGCGATGGTTAATCTCAAGTTATTGGGTGTACAATGTACACCCACTGTGATATGCTCTGTCTTAGCTGGGAGGAGATTGTTTATGGCTAGGGCTACAGTGACAAGGAAGACGGTCACGAAACAGAAAGAGTCGCGCTTCAGCATCCGTGCCTCAGCAACCCAGAAGAAGCTGATCGCGCAGGCCGCACGCATTAAAGAGACGACGATGAGTGACTTTGTGCTCGATCAGTCACTGGCGGCGGCACAGAGTTTGATTGCGGCGTGTCGGCGTTGAACGAGTATCTGAAGCAGTATGCGCTGCAGAATCAGCGGAAGAATGCTGCCCGCACTTATGTAGCAACGAGAGTTAATCGCATCGTAGGTTATTACACGCTCGCATATGGTTCTGTGTCCTTGGCAGAAGCTCCGCCGAGCGTCAAAGCAGGGTTAGCGAAGTATCCGATCCCTGTGATTCTACTTGCTCGTCTGGCAGTTGATGTCACCGAACGCGGGAAAGGACTCGGTGCTGGATTACTCAAAGACGCTTTGCTGCGGACGGTGCAGGCAGCGGAGATCGCTGGCCTGCGTGCGATGCTCGTGCACGCCAAAGATGATGCTGCTAAAACCTTCTATCAGAAGTTCGGCTTCGAGCCGTCCCCGATTGATGCCTATCACCTGTTTATGAAAGTGTCCGATATTATCGCAAGTCTCACTCCTTGACTTGCAAGTCTAGGGGCATCGTCACGAAGAACGGGTAACTGTTGGGAGATGTGGGATGACGCGGGATGCGATCCACGACCTTGTGCGGCGCAGGCGCTTCCGTTCGGTAGAAGTGGAAGGCCGTGCCCTCGTCTATCTTGAAGAAGTCGAAGCCTTCTCCAGAGAAAAAGAATGAATGCGGTACCCGTGTGATGGTCGGGTCTTCAGTGACGTGCGGCCCGCCCATCACGACCGGCACGCCAGCGCCGCGAATGGCGTCGGCCATATTGTAGGCGCGCGCGACCATTCTGGTCATCGCACCGATACCGACGAGTTCGATCTTTTCCTTGATGACGTAGCGCACGAGTTCCTCTTCATTCATGGGGCGCGGGTTGCCGTCAATCAAGAGAACTTCACGCCCGGCGGGCGTGAGCGCCTTCAAGAGAAACATCCCCCCTTTGGATTTGTCTTGCTTACTGGCCTTGGCCTGATAATATCGCTTTTCTGTTTCACCCCAGCGGTCGCGGCGCAGCAGCAGGACGAAGGCTCCGGGATCAAGCCGCCGACGGCGATGAAGCCTCCGACCGTAACGGAAGATCAGCAGCAGAGCGCTGGCTCGCGCCAAATCTTCGCCGAGGAGTTCACGAAGAATCGCACCAAAACATCCGCTGAGGGGGTAGATTTGGGATTAGGCGAGAAACGTTACATATTGCCATTCAAGTCGCTAGCGCATTACACGGATTACATAGAGTGCGCCTCATTCACCGTGATGTTAAACCTGCAAATATTTTCAGCTTCCACCTCCTTCCCATTAATGAAAGCAATGCTGTTCGCACTTTGGTCGGATGAGTTAATAGACGACGTCTCTGATTTCCATTGTTCCCCTTACGACTACACTCCGCATTCATAATCTCGTTTCTTAATTCTGCCTCTCCTGAATCTAATCTCTTGAGTTTTAACCGTAGGGGTTGGGACTGGCGGGTTTGCTCCCTTCGTAAGCTGTGACAAGATGGATAATGGTGGCGTTTGCCGCCATAGAAAACAATATAACCTTGAACATCAGGGTTGTTCTGCAATTCATTGGCGAAATTATCCAGCCTGGCCTGCTCATCTTCACAACAGACATCCCCGAACTCATCGAACTTCCGGGCTTCGAAAGGCACGGTGCTGGCATGAGCATTAGCAACAATCGCGCAGAAGATTATGAGTAATGACCAATCTTTTCTCATATCTCTTACCTTTCCTGATAAAGAAGTCAACCGACGTCTGAAGCATGTTGGATTTCGCTTAAAGAGAAACTCTATCGCCGCCGCCCTCTTGGTGAACGTTTCCATGCTACATTCGGTCTTCTCAGTGACTACCCGATGCTCACATAGAGCGTGTAATGAGCAGAGGGGTGTGCTACCACGTAAATGTAATAATCTCCAGTCCTCGGAATCCTGCCGACCCATCGCTTGCCGTTATTATACTCAGTCCCGAACTCCACTGGCTCGCCCGTGTAGAAGTCCGGCGATTCGCTCACGGCGAGCGATGCTCGGTTATCACCTTCACGCCGCCATGAAAGACGCACTGTTAGGACTTGGCCTTGGCGCGCACCGACTACATAGCCGTCATGTGACTCGCCACCGATGAAGCCATGCACAGGGACTAAACTTCGCAATCTTCTAGCGGGCGAAGCCACAGCTTGCGTTCAGGTAGCATCGGGAGTGGCGAATGCGCTTTTGGACTGTGAGTTGTTCGTCCCACTATTGATCTGTCTCAAATTATTTGCCCAAGCTCTGATGACTTTGGGCGTAGCCTTCCCGCCTTCGTTAAAATATCTGGTCTTTTCATCCTGGCGAAAGATAGCGGCGTGGACTGTTCTGTTGACTAAATCAATCGCGATGGCCGATTCCAGATGCGTGCAGGCGTGAATCAGACAGCCCGTTGAGAAGAGATAGTGTTCTTCCTTCGTGACCGGGTTGAGAGTCTCGAACGATTCCATGAACGAAGCATACTTCTGGCCCAGCAGCCTTTTCAGTCGGGCCTTGATCGCCGTATTCTTGAGGAGAATGTCGGAGTCTTGGCCCACCACTGCAGCAATGTTAGATGGCAAGGTGAAGCGTCTGGTCTTGGCTGTCTGTGCTGTCGCAGAAAAGCACAGAATGATTGTCATCAATAAAAGAGATGCTGTTCTTTTCATAACTCGATCTCGTGATTTCCGACTCCAACCCGATGCCATTTCGCGACAAGCTGCCTGCGTCAATGACAATCCCGTGGAGGAGTTTTAGACAGCTTCCAACTCTTGAGCGAATAAGCCATTGCTTGGTCACTTATTTTGTCATTCCGAAAAACTGTGGTTCGGGCATATCGTCTGACGGCTTTCTTGTGACCCTTTTGTACATCTACAGCCAGACACATTTGAAACGTCAAACCTCCTTCACCATTCTGGAAATCAGCCTTTTCGACTTTCACCAGTGTGATGGTTGCTTTCTCTTTTTTGCCGCCCTCAGAAACTGCAAACCTGGCTGCGGGATGCCATGGTTCTTCATACTTATTGCCCTCTTGGGCAACACTAGCCGTCGCGCTGCCGAAAATGATGGCTGACCCAACGAAAAGCATAAAAACACTCAACGTCATGCGAGCAACGCTGGTCGCCCTTACTGTCGTAATAATTTTCCTCAGTGACATTGTTCTCTCTCTCCTTCAGTTGATTTGTTTGTTTACTTCAAGCGATTGGTTTACAGGGTTTGGTTGCTGCCTCATTAGCGAGACGCTGAGCCTGCGCGTTCTGATTCTTACCCGGCTTGATAATATCGGTCACACAGGCATCCGTACCAATGATTTTGGAAACTATCAGATAGGAGGTCTGCGGCTTTTCATCACCCTGATCGGAGACTTTCAGCCGCACGATCAACGCGACCGGCTGCTTTCCTTTCATTCTCCACTCAGCCCTATCG
>QHXM01000049.1 GCA_003222945.1 Acidobacteriota bacterium | reverse complement strand
GTCGCGTGGATTTCAGCAATAGAGATTTGAGCAGGATGAATCTTTCCTTCTCGGATTTCACAGAAGCGAAATTTAACGCCACTAATTTGACAAAAGCTGATTTAGGAAGATCGGTATTTTACAGGGCAGACCTAATTGAAGCGAACTTGGAAGGCGCTGAGTTACAAGCCGCCGACTTCCGACAAGCCTATCTAATGAAGGCAAATCTAAAAGGAATATATCTCGGCGGCGTGGATTTCACCCAAGCTGCCCTTACTCAAGCAGATTTGAGCGGTTCTACTCTGAATAGCACCGTCTTTGGCGAGAATTATCTTGACGAGGTAATAGGACTTGATTCAGTAATTCACAATGCCCCATCGGTTATTGGTATAGCAACTATTTATCGCTCCAAAGGTAATATCCCCGAAATCTTCTTGCGTGGCTGCGGTGTGCCTGAAAATTTCATCACCTATATGCACTCGCTAACAGGTCAGGCATTGGAGTTTTATAAATGCTTTATCTCTTTTACAGAAGCAGACGATGTATTCTCAGAAAGACTCTATAACGACCTACAAGGCGCAGGCGTGCGCTGCTGGCGATGGAAAGAGGATGCGAAGTGGGGCAAAACTCTGATGCGCTCCATAGATGAAGCTGTGCGTCTCTATGATAAGGTAGTGGTGATTTGTAGCGAGCAATCATTGAACGCTCCTGCCGTAATTCGTGAGATTGAACGTGCATTACAGAAAGAAGATGAGCTTGCGCGACAAGGCAAAGAGGCTGAAGTATTATTTCCGATTCGGTTGGACGATTACATTTTCAACGGATGGAATCATCACCGAAAGGCTGATGTCATAGCTAAGAATGTCGGAGACTTTAAGAACTGGAATGAGCCTGAAAAGTATAAGAAGGCGTTTGAAAGATTGCTTCGTGATTTGAAAGCTAGCGAGTAAGAAACAAAATCTGTGGATGAAAATGGCAAACGCGAAACATTTAATACAGCTTATAGCTTCTAATCCTCAACTCCTTCGTAACATCAGAGCGCAAAATCGGCATTGATGTAGTTCGTGGTTTATATGGGGTTAAGACGCTCATGGGCGCTTCTAATGCTTTACTCATTACTACGTCCAGCTTTACAAAAGACGCGGCAGAATTCAGCGCCTCAAGGTATGATCTACAGATAGCTGACTACGAGAGAGTAATTGAGTGGATTAAACAATATGACCCTGTCAATGAAGATGAACTGTATTTACCAAAGCATCGTTTCTATAGCTGCTTCATCAGCTACAGCCATAAAGACGAAGAGTTTGCAAAAAAACTATATGCACGAATGCGGGGCGCTGGCCTTCGTGTTTGGTATGCCCCAGAAGAGATTAAAGGCGGACAGAAACTCCACAAACAGATTTTCAATGCTATACAGGTTCACGACAAACTGCTTTTAGTATTATCAGAACATAGCTTACAGAGTGAGTGGGTAATGACTGAGATTCGCCGTACAAGGAAAGCAGAGAGGAGAACCGCCGCAAGCTCTTTCCTATCCGATTAGTTGACTTTGATGCTATTCAAAAGTGGGAATGTTTCGATGCGGATTCCGGTAAAGATTTAGCAGTTGAACTGCGGGAGTATTACATACCAGACTTTTCTAATTGGAAAGACCACAATGCTTTCGAGGTGGCATTTGATAGGCTGTTACGTGATTTGACGGCACAAGAGAAATCAAAAGCTAATGTTAGCGCAACTCAACTCTCGCCTGAGTTTGAAGAAATCAAAGCGAACATTATTCTCAGCACTCTTGAGCCTGTTATCGCCTCAGAGCTAAAAAGATTGAAAGCCTTTCTACATAGGCATTCTTCATTACTAAGTAGGAAGGATGTAAGCGATTTCTACAACACTTGGATAGCACCCCTTGAAATTCATTTAGAGTATGGAGCTTCACTCGATCTAAACCAATCGCAATACGAACAGTTGAAGGAACAGTTGGCGCGAATCAGCATAGAGCAACAGTAGAGTTGCGAAAACTTTATAGTAACCCTACACCCATGAGCCTCGCCACTCCCGCCACTTTTCTACGTGCGAGCTTAGGGTGAGTGCGGGCATCGGTAACGGCATCAGAATCTCTTCGCCTTTGTGACTGCGGCATTACTTCCCTGCGGAAGAGCACGGCGGAATAAAGTCTCGGAGAGACGCTCGGCCTCAAGTCCAACTCAGTCGGTAACACGCCCTTTTAGTAGGCAGAAATCTAGAGAAGAATAGCCCGCCAGAAGTGTGAAAACTCGGCGTCCGCCAATCAAAATTAGCCTTGAATCTCTGATACCGCGAGGTAGCGTCTGGGTACTTAATGTTATTGAGCATGACTGAGATACTGGCGATTAACCTAGGCTAGAAACACAGCCAACCGCCACCAGAAGCTAAAGGACATAAATCAGGTTGCGGAAGCGTAAAATACAGATAGAAGACCTAGACTTATCTCTGATACGAGTTGAAGGGGCTATCCCGCTTGAGCCTCCCCGCCCCCTGCCTAATCTTACGGGAGCTTGTGAGGGTGTACGTCGGGTGGGCGTGGCTCGATAATACCGCACGACGCAAAGTCTGAGTGATAGGCTTAATCTTTAGTTTCCTCTTTTAAGTCTTCATTATCCTAAACGCGCTAGTCGAAACTATGCATTTTCAATGTAAGACTTTCAGTTGCGAAGCACTCCGGCGAAATCTAAGAAGCATCGCGGCATTGCGGCAACTGATAATCAAGAAGCGGCGCGACTTTCAGTCATCGCCACAACCTATGCACTTTCAGTGCATAGTGGTTTAGTCATCGGTTCGATTCCGATCGCCGCCTCCAACAATCCCATTCTTTTCAACAACTTACCTGCAGTCGAGGACTGTTGCCGGGTAAAGGTTTTACATAACAATCGGTAAAATTCTTACCCTGAAATTCGACCACTCTAATAAGTCTTTAGTTTCCTGCAAGTTATAATTGTCAGGTTTTTACCAACGAACCTCGATCATCGCGTGGTCTTTATCGTAATCATTAGAGCGGAACTTCACCGAGTTTGATTTAACGATGACTCTTCCTTCTTCTTTCTGTCTATCGTCAAGAGATTTCTTGTTTCGATAATAGGTTTGACTGAAAGCTTCAGTCTCTTTTGTTTCCCAGATGTATTTACCAGTTCTGGTCACAAGTAAACCTTGAAAAGCCGTTTCCACTGTAGCTTCTCGCTGACGGACCAGATAGTGCCAAGCGTAGGGCGCATCATTGATCCAGATGAATAATTATCCGCCGGGGGCGCGGAAGACTCCGAAATCTTTAGACGGTTTGCCGCCGTAAGTGAGTTGGGCGGTTTCAACCTTCGTCCAGCGGTCGTGATCAATCGGCTTATAGTCCGCCGGAATCTCAACGAGATTGTCGGGCACTTCAAGAGAGATGTTACTCAGCGTTTGGACGAAACCGCGCGGCGGGTTAAGGACTTGAGCAACGATGATTAAGTTCTTGAGGTCGCGTGCGGCGTACAGGTAAATCTTTTCGGGCTTTCCTTTTCGCGCCGCCTCGATCTTGATGCACTTATGCTCACTGAGCATCACGGTTCCCAGAGCGGTGAAGGTCACGTCCGACTCTTCCGCTATGGTCTTGGGATTGAACGGGCTGGAGCCACTCGCCGATTGATCTCTGGTGGGTTCCATGTCGTCGTAAGCTTTGGCTTCAGTCGAAACGCGCGCGGCAGGTTTACCCTCCTCGCCGATAAAGAGCCAGAACTGACTCTCCTCTCGATATCTCTTTCCCTTGCGGGCGATACGCTCCCCACCACTCATGCCGCCGAATCCTTCGCCGTAGAAGAAGGTCAGGTCAGCGACGAAATCAGGCTGGTTGGCTACGATGTCGCGCGGATTAAGTGCGCGCTCTTCGTCTGTCAGAGGGGTTAAGACTTCCTCGTCCTTCTTATTCTTCTCAACCCGCGCTTGAATCTCTTCGAGTGATTTGTATTTGAACTGTGAAGGCCCCACACGTACTTGCCTTGCCTGTTGATGTACCCGCGTCTTTCTGCAGGGCCTTCTCCGACATGGACGGAAGCCAAACCACCAATAAATTTGTCCGCCTCGCTACACTGAATCTTAATGACTATCTTGCCAGTCTTATCTATGTAGCCGCAGGCATCTTTGAGATAAACCAACGCCAACCCCTCTGAAAAAGCATGCGTCCGGCTGTCGTAGCCAAAACCATATTTCGGCTTAATGACGAACTTACCTTCACGGTCTATGTAGCCCCATTTATCTCCTACTTGGACAGCGGCCAGTCCTTCCGAAAATGAGTTCGCGTCATCGAATTGCGGCTCGATCACAAATCTTCCGGCAGCATCTATGTACCCCCACTTTCCATTCTTTTGAACGGGCGCTAATCCCTCATTGAAGCCTTCGAGCCCTACCTTTTCTGCGGCAATGATGACTTTTCCGGTTTTGTCGATGATTACTTCATCAGGACCCTTTTGGGTGATGAACTGAACCGCCGCGAAGCCTCCCGAGAAACTTCCATTGAGAATATCGTCCTTCGGATCAATGACTACACTTCCGGTCTTGTCTATGAATACATGCTTCTCGGGCCCGGGCGGGAAGGTGACTTTGCCGTTAAGCGGTATGCCGACAAGCGCCATGCCGTCTGAAAACGGACGGCCAACGGCGAACTGCGGCTGTATGACCCATTTGCCGGTCTTATCAATGTAGCCCCAATTAAAATCAATCGAGACGGCAACCAGTCCTTCGGAGAATTCTTCAGCCCAAGCAAACCTCGGCTCGATAACAATCTTTCCCGTGCTGTCGATGTAGCCCCATTTGCCGTTCTGCTGAATAGGCCGTAGTCTCGGTGGTGATTGAACAGATTGCCCGTATGTCCACAAAGCGGATAGCAGGACTAAAATAGCAATTAGTAGTGAGCGAAAAATTTTATGATGCATGGTAATACTTATTCCCATATCATGATCTTGAATTCTCAGGCATCATACCAATTCATTCCGCAAGGTAAATTGGCTGAAGAGTATTCAAAGTGCAACACGCGGCGATGCTTAGAATTTGTGGCCGCCGATGATGAGTGTAGAAGTAGCGGCCTCATTAACATCGCTCCGCCTCGATTAACAGGGCAGGGAACTGTCCATTGATGCTCTTTCCACGATTGAATCTCCTCAACGTCAAGGCGACCATGTTTGTGCGAGCCTGGTATCACACGCAAGGCCCCGTTGGATTCATTGGTATCATCCAGATGCAGCCTTAATGTCACCATCTTCTCCAATACAGCAATCGGCGGCTGCACGTGTTGAATCCCTGCTTTTACTGACCACACCCCATAACCTTCTAGCTCCACACGCTCACGCACGGCGATAGTCAAATCTTGATGCCACGCGACCTTCCGATTAGCGTCCCTGTGTTTGTCGAAATAGATGCCGCGAACGACACGCGCTTCGCAACCAAACACCGGTTCGACTAACGCCCGCAGAGGAGCGCTATTGGCCAGCATGCGAGTCAAAGGCAATACGTTTAGCAGGTTTCTGATTCCGAACGCCTTGCCAGCCCGCTGATTAAACGCTACATCTGAATTCAGATTCCTTAATACAGTAAGAAGCTGATTGACTGTTCCGTCATCTAATACCTTTTCGAAAAGGGCGAAGCCGTCACGCTCTATATTCGAAATGTAATCACAAGCTTTATCCAGACCTGGTATATCTAAATGCTCTATCACCATATTTTTATTAAGGCGCAAGCGTCTAAAACTTTATAACCTGCGCCGCGTTGGGAAATTCCTCTATCCAATCTACGCGGTGCGCTTCCGTCAAATCAGGCACTTCCCAACGATCAATAAGTTTGCGAATGACTTCGGCTGGTACGGAGTAAGCGCGCTCTCGGTTCTGCGCGTAGAGATGGTCTTCCGAGGCTTCTATGTAAACGATGCGGACGCGCGCATTGTATGCGGCGAAGAGGTTGATTGCCAACTCTCGCATCTGGCGGCTGATGTTAGTCGCATTCCAGATGAATGGTTGTTTCTTGCGAAGAAACTCGCGCGCCATCTCTCTAGCTTTCGAGACCACAGGGCCTTGGTTCAACGAAGGCTTAACCTTCATCTCGCGTCGCAACTCATCCAACGAGATAACGGGTAGGTCCGGTAGGTTCAACGCAACCCAACAGTCTTTCCCGGCTCCCGGCAGGCCAGACATCATGACCACTACGCAGATGGTGTCGTCGTAGGCCAGATAATCCGGGTCGCGGCCCTCTTTGCGAAAATAGAGGAAGCGGCTGTGGCCGCTCGGGAATAGTCTTGGCACTCGCAAGCAGTTCTGCTCCTCCGCGAACTCACGGAAGAGCGAGATGTTATCGAGCAGTTTCTGCTGGTCTTCTGAGACGCGCCCAAGAGCGTCCGCCATAGCAACAAGCGCCAAAAGATCGCAGCGCACGCGTTGGCTGACTTCAAAAAGAGTCCGCTGGCTCTCCGGCTTATCAATGAGGAAGAAGGGTATCTGGTGATGGCGTATTAGATTGACCACCTGCTCTCGCACATCGATAGGCATCCCTCTACCCCAAAGCAGTGAGCGTGCCGTGATTGCGCCGCGCCTTGAGTGGCCGCGGCTGGTGATTCGCCCATCTTCCGTTCTGGTGCAGTCGGGTTTGGCTATATCGTGCAGGAGCGAAGCGGCGAAGGCTATCTCACGCTCTAGCGGCGGCAAATCACGCCACCTACGGTCGGAGGCGAGCGTCTCTACGACCATTTGCGTGTGGGTCAGGACATCACCTTCAGCATGGTGAATACTGTCCTGCGGACAATTCGCCATACGTCTGGTGATGGGAAACTCTTGCTCAATGCTCTCCCAGTCAACCCGATAAAGTGGCGGCGATGGACACCAAGATAATTGCTCGCTCATAGCTCAGACGCGAACAGGTCAACGTCCTCCCTTAACTGATTAGGAATAATGGGACGGTTCAGCCAATGGTCACCAGATTCGTCGACTGCCTGCAGGAAGTTACCGCGCACGAATTTGAAGCGCTCCGTCACGCATCGCTCGTCCTCAACTTTAATATAGAGTCCCTCTATCAAACCCGACGGGTCGGTTTCCCTGAGCGCCCGCTCTGCGTCCATCTCTCTTGATTCGCATACTTCTCTAAGCCTCTTACTCCACTCGGCGGACTGAAAGTCTGAAGCTCAGATGAGTGAGCGAAGTTGTCGCCCTGATCGAATAGAGCCTGAGAAGAGGGCGGGAGCAGAAAAGACTGACAAGCCCTGCAAAAGTTTCCGGCGCTCCTCTGTCGGCAAGAATAGCTCACGCTCCTTGTCGAACAGGTCGAACTCGAAGAAGTAGTGCGGGAGTTGGTCGTAGAAAATGGTGTGCTTGGCATAGAGCCATTCGCCGTACATTACGAAGCGGCTGCCAAGCACTTCACGAAGCGCGGCCTTGTGGCGTGTGGCCCAAGCTTTCATCAACCCGAAATGGCGCTCGCGCTGCCCGCCGTCAAGATAATGGCCGCGGCTTTGAAGCAGCAGTTGACCTTCATGGCCAAAGCTGATGGCCGAATTCGCACCGTCAAGTTTCTCTTCAACAACCAAATGTTGGCCTCTGAGGTGCTCGAATGAAATGATACACAAGTCTTCATCACCCGGCTGTAACTTTGAGCCGGTGAGATGTGGTGTACGCGGATATTTGTAGAGCCTATTCATTAATCCTCAAACGCGCGCAACTGCGATCATGTGGTTAAGTATGTAATCTATCTTCACGCTCCTTGCCCCGGCAGAAAGGAGTAGAGACTCGAAGCCTTGCTTGTCGAAGAGTTGTATGTGTTCCGGGTTTTCGTCCTCCATTGATGGCACTGAGGCAACTACAAACTTTCTGGCTACTCTCACTGCTTCCGCAGCAGCCCGCGCAGGAGAAGAGAGATGTTCAAAGACTTCTAGTGCAGTTACCACATCTGCATAATCATCTTTGAGGTCGAGATGGTTCGCGTCCATCTGCAACGCTTGTAGATTAAAGATTCCGCCTGCACGCACGCAGTTAATGTCGGCGACCCGCACTGGATTGAAGTCAACAGCCGTTACGTTCAAATGAGGAAAGAGGTCAAGGAGCGGCCATAGGAATGTTCCGCGACCGCTGCCTATATCCAGCAGGCTATTGGGCCGGAGTCCTTGAAGGATGCCAAGGACTTTGCGCACACGCGGTAGCTCCGCATTGCGTTTGAATTTATGAAGGCGCAAACCGTTTGCGAGACCCGCTTCGATTATCTCATCGGGGGATAGATGAGATGGAAAATGCCCCAGCTTGCCTTGCACAAAAGCAGCGGCGAGGCGCGTGAAATAGCGGTCATCGCGAATAAGAGTTCGCATCAATTTCTACCATCAAGGCATAGCTTGTCTTCGGCCTACTGTGTCGCCGGGATTTATCAGAGGCGCGGGTCAACAGGCTCGCTTTCCAACGCCAGGACGCCGAAGACGCATTCATGCACGCGGCGTAGCGGCTCGCAGCGCACAAATCGTTCCAGCCCTTCGACGCCCAACGCAAACTCACGCATTGCCAGGGAGCGTTTTGCCGCGAGTCCGCGCGAGCGCAGACGCTCAAGATTCTCCGTCGCATCATACTCAGGCCCGTAGATGATACGCAGGTACTCTCTCCCTCGGCACTTCACGGCAGGTTGCACCAGCCCACGCGCGCCGCGTGTAATGAAGTCTAACGGCTTGACCACCATTCCTTCGCCGCCTCTACCCGTGAGCTCTTCCCACCAACTGATTCCGGCTTTCACACTTTCCTGATCCGTCACATCCACGACCATGTACGAGGTGACAAAAAGAAGAGGGTCGCCTGACGCCGCGCAGAGACGTTTAAGAGTCTCCATGTGCCAGACGTGATCACGATCCGTATGCACTCGCTCTTCGGTCGCCAGGAGATGAAAGGGCGCGAGCCTGAGGTCGCCAACTGAACGCACGGGCCAGCAGTAACGACGGTAAGCCTCCGTGTACTTTTCTGCCGCCCGTGCGCGCGACCTGTAGCGTTTGAGAAGCGGCGCAACCTCGATTGAGCCGTCCGCCGCTTGTCCAAGAGCCGAAACGGCGTCGGCTAAAGAGGTGCGGGAAGCCGCGCCTACCGCCGCATACTGCTGCCGCAACAGCTCCTGCGCCTTCGCAGACCAAGGCATCAGCTCGCAGTCAAGACAGACCCAGCCGGTCTCAAACTCCTCCCACAGTCCTTCTTTGTCTACTGCCGTCCGAATCCGCAGCAGAAACTCCGCCTCAAGCGCGCGGTCATCGAAAAACCGTCGCCCCGTTCGCGTGTAGCAGATGCCGAAGCCCAAGCCTTCGACGCCGAAGCGCCCGCGTGCTGCCTCTTCGGCGCGGCAGACGATGACGACTGCGCGCGACCCCATGTGCTTCTCCTCGCAGACGACCTTCGGCACTCCCCGGTTGAAGTAATAAGAGAAAGCCTCAGCCGGGTGCTCCAACAGCCCCGACTCCTTCGTAGTCTCTGACGGCGACATGGTCGGCGGCAGATAAATGAGCCACTTCGGATTGGCTGCAAAGCGACTCATCACTTCGAGCGCCGCTATTGAATTCTCCTCGCGGACCGTGACGTTGTGATTGAGGCGGGTCGAGATGATCCGTTTACCGAGCACGTCTTCTATATACAGCACATCATCGTGTTGCTGTTGTGCAGAGAGCACCGGGGCTTTCTCTGCTTCCGGCAGGAATGGCTTGACCGACTCATAGTAGGCGCGCCGCAGGCACAGGACCAATTCCTTCTCCGGGTAACGAAGCGCCATCAGACGTCCGCCGAAGACGCAGCCCATGTCAATGTTTATGGTGTGGTTAAGCCATTCTGGTTCGGGCACGGGCGTGTGACCGTAAACGACCATGGCGCGCCCGCGATATTCCGCCGCCCAGTTGTAGCGGACGGGCAGGCCGAACTCGTCCGTCTCGCCCGTGGTCTCACCAAACAGGGCGAAGTCGCGTACTGTGCCCGAGCCTCTGCCTTGAAGCGCCTCTTTTAAGCCTGCGTGCGCGACCCGCCCCTTGCGCCGCCATACTCATCACTAGGCGCAGCACATCGGGAATGCACGGCCCGCGATCAACTAGGTCGCCGAGGAAGACGGCCTTGCGTCCTTCCGGGTGGCGCACGTGATAACCGAAAGAGTTCTGATCTTCACTTGCAGATGTGATCCCATAGCCGAGTCGTTCGAGCAGCGCACGCAACTCGTCGAAACAGCCGTGCACGTCGCCGATGATGTCGAAGGGACCGTGCTCATGCTTCAGATTGTTCCAGAGCGGTTGCTGTTCAATGACAACTGCTTCGACCTCCTCAGGCGTCGAGAACTCATAGATGTGGCGGAAGCCCTCGCGCTTAAGTCCCCGTATTGAGCGACGTAGTTGCTGACTCTGCTGGCGTATGACGTGCGGCCCGAAGTCTCTGTCGGTACGATCACGATTCCGGTCGTGGCATAGTTTTTCGGGGAGATTGAGGACGATGGCGACGGGCAGCACATGATACTCACGTGCGAGCGCGACCAGGGGCTTGCGCGCCTCCGGCTGCACATTCGTCGCGTCAACGACCGTCAGGCGTCCCGCAGCCAAGCGCTTCGAGGCGATGAAGTGCAGCATCTCGAAGGCGTCTTTTGTCGCCGATTGGTCGTTCTCGTCGTCGGAGACGAGGCCGCGGCAGAAGTCGGACGAGAGCACCTCCGTCGGCGAAGGTGCTCGATTACTTACGCGACGGCGCTCTTTCGGGAACTAACGGGAAAGCGAAGCTGGTCGGCGAAACAGATATTTCAATAGAAGGCCATCCCGGACGTGAGCTGAGGGTCGAGTACCCTGATGGCTTTTCAATCGCCAGAATCTATCTGGTCCGTAATCGCATATATCAAGTGTTCGCTTCAATCCCTGCGGACAAGAAAGCTCAGGAGCCTACGGTCGTCAAGATACTGGACTCTTTCAAACTGCTCTCGCAGGCCGATGTTGATGCGGAGATACAAAGGAGAATAGATGAAGCCACACCAAGCCCTCTGCCGCAAACTCCTGCCGCCAGGAAGTTGAAGTCGGATGCGGAGGACGAAGGATTGAAGGGCAGAGTTAAATCAGTCTTCACAGAAGAGGCAGACCTATCTGGCACATGGACGGTGAGCAAGCGAAAGCCTGCGTCAATGGATTACTACAACGAACAAGGGAACCGAACCAAAAGTATCGCTTATGATTATAGGGGCAATCCTTTCGATATAACTGTTTACGGCTATCTTGACGGTGACAGGGGTTGAAGTTCACCCGTTACATGCTACGTCCGAAACTTTTGAACGTTTGAGAGCTGTCGGCGTGAATCGCATCAGTCTAGCCATAGAGACGTTGCGCGATTACACGCTTCGATTTCTTGAACGTGGGTATACCGCAGCGGAGGCGCGCCGTGCACTCCAGACTGCGGCGGCGGCTGGATTTGATTGCGTTGATGTAAATCTTATTTACGGAATTCCGGGGCAGCCCTGTGGCGATTCGGTAGAGGATGCAATCGAGTGTGTGCGGTCTGGCGCAGACCAGATTTCCGCATACCCTTTGTTCACATTTGTTCATACTCGCTTAGGGGCTCAGGTCGAGAGAAGAAGAGCACAAAACTACGGTGAATTCGCCAGACTACGCTCGCAGAAGGCCATCGCCGAAGCCTGCCTGCGAGAGGGGTTAGAAAGAACCTCCGTGTGGAGTTACACGCGCGGCGGAGTCTCGCCTTATTCGACAGTCACACATGACAGCTACATTGGGTTCGGTGCGGGCGCCGGCTCCAAAGTGGATGCCTGCTTTTGGTTCAATACTTTTTCGGTCAAAGAATATTCTAAACTCGAAGAGCCTAAGCCGGCTCTCATGCTTGAACTGCCGGAGCGCCTACACCGTTTTCACTGGGTCTACTGGCAGATTTACAAGACATCGCTTGACCTGGCCGAGTATCAGAATAAGTTCGGGCGATCTTTCGAACAGGATTTCGGCCTGCTGGCCAAGTGCCTTAAACTTTTCGGGTGGTGTGATTCTGAGTCGAATAACCTTCGAGTTACGGAACGCGGAGCTATCTGGGCGCACAGGTTACAATGCCTTTATTCTTTGACATACATCGATAAAGTGTGGGAGAACTGCAGGCGCGTTGCTTGGCCTGCGGAGATAAGCTTATATTGAGGCAACCGTCTAACAGGCCATTCAACTGGAACGGTTTGATTAGCTTTCCACATGTAAGTGACTGGACTCTATGATTAAAGCGTTCAATTTAAGAATTGATCAAATAAAGTTCTGATTAATCACTGTAACCCTATAGAAGAAATTTTCATTACGTAGGACCTGCCTAAGGGCAAATTCTTAGCCAAAGTTGTTCTTTATACTCCAGCAAATTCAAATCACTACCTGAACAGATTCTCTAAAGCCTCTCTTAACGAAGGATACAAAAACTCAAAACCCTTTTCTTGAAAACGTCTCGGGAAACAACGCCGCCCCATGAGCGCAAGCTCCGCTTCAGTTCCCATCAGCCAAGAACCTATATGAACAGCCCACGTTGGTACGGGAGGACTCCACGGGCGATTAAAGACTCGGCGCAGCTCTTTCATAAACTCAGCATTTGTGACAGGGTTCGGGCTGGTGGCATTGAATACTCCTTCGATGTCTGCTTGTTCGATGCCCCAGAGAAACATCTGATTCAAATCTCTCAAGTGCAGCCAGCTTATATACTGCTGGCCATCTCCCACCTTCCCGCCTAGATAAAACTTTACTAACTTTACGAGCGTCCCTAACGCTCCTTCACCACGACCTAGAGCGAAACCGATGCGGAGTAAGACTTTTCGTGTGTCGGGCGTTTTGGCAGAGTTAAAGGCACGCTCCCAAAGAAGACACGTCTCCGAGGAAAAGCCTTCTCCCGGCGGTGCCGTCTCGTCGCATACTCTTTCTCCAGCATCTCCGTAAATAGCTAACGAAGCACATTGGACCCACGCCTTGGGCGGTCTTCTACACCTTGAGATTGCCTCGCCGATAACATTGACGGAATCAACCCGCGATCTGACAATCTCACGCCGGTTCTCTGTCGTGTACCGACAGTTGACGCTCTTTCCCGTGAGATTGACAACGGCTTCAGCCCCGTCCAAGAGATCAACCCATTCTCCCAACGTTTTGCCGTCCCACTTGACCTGCCGTACTTGCTCTTCAACATTCTTCGGCGCTCTTGTTAAGACGACGCTCTCGTAGCCTTTCCGTCTTAGCTCTTCAGCTAACGCAGTCCCAAGGAAACCGCTTCCTCCGGCTAGAACGCAGCGTTTTATTTCCATAGATTTTTCACCTCACGGCGGTCCGCTTTCGTATCCGCCTTAACTGCCTTCCTCTCGCAACTCGGCGACGAGCCGTAAAGCAGTCTTACGTAAAGGCCGCGCCAAAGGATTGCTAGCCAAACTTATGAGCTTAACCACAAGATCAACCGTGATATCTATCAGGCGATATGTGCGCCTATGTTCTAGCGAAGCGTCGTGAATCCAGAAAAGAATTATCCCCATGTGGTAAAGCCAAAGAAGGTAAGGAAGCTCTACGCGCAAATCTTTCGGGACGCGCACTTTTGAGCGTTCGATAATGTGGTCGAAGAGATCAATGCTGGCACGCCGCACCGGGTCAGAATCAGGCGAGAAAGGGTTAAGGGGGCTTCTAGGATCGGCTGCGGTCTTAAAGAGCACTCCTGCGAATTGATGGTACGGCTCGAGCGTGGAAATTTTGAGGCGCAGTGTGACGAGCAGACGCCCCTTTAAGCTGCGCTCCTTTTCAAGCGCCGGAAGGCACACGGCTAGGTGCTCTTCGTGTATGCGATCATAGAAAGCCTGAATGAGATATTCTTTAGAGGCGAAATAGTAGTAGGCGTTACCGATTGCCACGCGTGCTTGCTCGGCAATCGCGCGCATGGTTGTATTCTCATATCCACGCTCGCGGAACATCTCCAGGGCGGTGTTAAGGATGAGCGCCCTGGTCTGCTCACCCTTTTGTGTCTTAGTTGATGGTTGATTAGGAGCATCCATGAGTTTAGCCTGATAATCCTGCGGCGCGACTTATTTGATACCTTTTCTGCGAGATCGCAGAAAAGACACGCCTGGCCGTCGGCAAAAGCTCCGGCGAAGATAGTCTGTAGGACCACTCGCGATAACGGGGCAGCGCCCACAGAACCATCAGCCACGCCTTGGCGCCGAAATAGACGGCACCCTCATCGCTGACGACCGTTAAATCCTTGGTAGTCAAAGCGTGATTTAGATGCGGAAAGCGGAGCCGCGCCTCTTCCGAATTAACGGGTACAAAAGCCAACTCGACAAACTTGGGCTGGTCTATGAGCCACTCGTGTGCGCGGCGGCATAGGCCGCA
Organism: Acidobacteriota bacterium; assembly: GCA_003222945.1. GTDB lineage: Bacteria > Acidobacteriota > Blastocatellia > Pyrinomonadales > Pyrinomonadaceae > QHXM01. Next base: position 9,666 of record QHXM01000049.1, on the reverse strand, counting down.
GACAGGGTCGTACAGTACGGTTAAGTAGCGCATCGATTAATTTCCTTGCACTGCGGTGTAGGCGTCGGGAGCCATAGGAGGCGGGGTGTTAAGCAGATTAGCGCGATGCCGCATACGACTAAAGATGAACAGGTTAAAAAAGTGCATCGCGCCCAGCACCAATAGTACCGTGCCGACTTTGAGCGACAGGGCTTCGATGCCATCTTTAACCGTCACCACGTCATAACCGAGCTTGAGGGCTAGGCTGACGTATCCGAAGTTGATCAGGTAGAATCCAACCACCAACAGGTGATTAACCGAATCTGCCAAAGACTCATTCCCGTTAAAAACATCGACGAGAAATACGCGCCCGTTCGTAAAAAGGGTGCGACCGACCCAGACTGTGAGCGCAACGCTAACCCCAATGTAGAGCAGGTAAGTGACGACCCCTATGTTCATATTCAGCATCTCCTTTTAAAATTGAACGTGTTCAACTCCCGGAGAATACGCTTAAAAAGTATATGTGTCAAGAATTTTTTTGAACACGTTCAAGATGGATATAAATTTTAGGAGGCGCGTTCTGATTGAGGGCTTAAAGGATTATTGGCGCCCTTTTGTTGCTCTAGTCATTCAATAAGGCTATTATAGCCATATCAGGAGTAAAGATGATGCAAACCGTAAACATCGCAGAGCTGAAAAACAACTTGAGTGCTTATCTTGAACAAGTCAAAAACGGCGAGGAGCTAATCGTTAAAGATCGTAACCGCCCCATTGCGCGTCTTGTGCCGTTAATAGGAGGCGAAGATTTGGATGCCGAAGAAGCCGCCCTCGTCGCGGCTGGCCTGATTCGCTTACCTACCAAAGAGAAGTCGGATGACTTTCTATCTCTACCCGCCCCACATGTGGCGCTATCGGATATCCAAGCAGTGATTAGAGCCGAGCGCGATGAAGACTAAGCGCAATGCAGAGAGCGCGTTCTGGGATACGAGCACGATAGTACCTCTCTGTTGTCAACAAAACTTGAGCCAAAGTATGCGTAAGAGGTGGCGAGAAACCTCGCGAGTCGTTGTCTGGTGGGGCACTACCGTTGAAGTCCGAAGCGCAATCAATCGTCTTCATAGCGAAGGTCTATTAACCGCTAAGGGGCGGCAACAAGCTCTTGCGCGATTGGAAATATTGAGATAGCAGTGGCGCGAGATGATGCCGAGCGCCAAAGTGCGCAGCCTTGCAGAAAGATTACCAGATGCATATGGCTTACGCGCCTTGGATTCGTTTCAACTTGCGGCAGCGCTTGTTTGGTGCAATGAGAAGCCGAAGAATCGAGTATTCGTCTGCGATGATTCCAAGCTATCAATGGCGGCTCAGACAGTAGGCTTTACCGTTGTTCCCTAAGAGGCAAGAGTGTAATGTGCCGTAGAGGTAATTGCTCTTGGCTAATCATTAAATTCATATCACTGTGGGGACTTTTGTGGGGACTCTTTGCATTCCATGATATGAAACATCACCCTATTGCAGGCATTTCTGCGACTCGGAGTTGATGTATTGGACGCGAATCTCTCCGAATAGTTGGTGGTGATTCACATTTTATGATGCACAATTTGGGCGTTCGTAAAAGGCCGATAACCATTGAGCCTTATTGTTGCCTAAAAAGCCATCATAAATTCTGAATCATGACCATAAATTTCGATCAAATCAAAAAAGTTCTTGACAAGTTTTAGATGATGGGCGTATAAACGCAAGTTCGCGCTGAGTTGGCACTAGGCGAAAAGCGCGAAGGGAAATTAGAAATTCAATGACGATGAACCAGACAATCAGAACCGCCAGACACTGGCAAGCAGGGGCCGCCTCGACGATGTGGCAGCCGTGCACCGGTGTGGGCACAGGTTCTTTTAATTGTCTGAGTTCGTTATCCCTCTATCCAGTCGCGGGCAATAGCTTGCAAGAACGAGTCGAGAGGATAGAAGGTTCGGCGATTAAAGATCGTCGCCAGTTGAAAATTTGATTTAGCGGGAGCGAGGATGCGTTCCCGCTCCCAAAATCGAGAATTAAGTTTCAGTTCTAGATTGAAGCGGAGCGGGCTTCCGAAGCTTCCCATGAGGAAGTACGGAAGCCCGCTTTTTTTGTTGTTTGACAACTGAAGTACCTTGTAAGTGAAAGGTATTCAGTAAAAAACAAGAGGGCAGTGGATGCCTTCTTACGGGGTTGATGACTTGCTAAGGACTTTGGCGAGACCCTCAAGTCAGCTACCCCTCCGCAGAAGTGTGCGCCGGAGGTGTATCTAAACACCAAAAGCGACATGCACGTCCGTCTGCCCTCTTGTTTTTTACTATACCAAAATTTCGCACGGGTGGCAGAGTCCGGTTGAATGCGCCAGCCTGTAGAGCTGGAGTTCTCTTGTAGAGCCGACGGAGGTTCAAATCCTTCCCCGTGCATCAAGTGTTTTGCAGGAGCGTGAGGTAAAGGTAGCCTGACTGATTCCAAACCAGTTCGTGCGGGTTCAAATCCTGCCGCTCCTGCCAATCTATTAGGAGGGTTAACCCTAACTGGTAAGGGCGCAGTCCTGAAAACTGCCGCGCTTTAGTGCGCTTGAGAGTTCGAGTCCCTCACCCTCCGCCATAATTGGAGACGTGGCGAAACGGTAGCCGCACTTGAAGGCTCAAACAAGAGGGAGCAATCCTGTGAAGGTTCAAGTCCTTCCGTCTCCGCCAATCCGAGAACCCGTAGCTCAGCGGAATCAGAGCGCGACTCTGCGAAGGTCGAGGTCGTACGTTCGAATCGTGCCGGGTTCACCACAATCTTTTACGGAGTAGCCAAGCTGGAAAGGCACGGAGTCTGCGGAAACTCGCACACGTAGGGCGCGAATCCTAACCTCCGTAGCTCAAGCCGAAGTAGCCCAACTGGCAGGAGGCGCATTAAGATGTTGCGCATGGCAGTCAAACGAAAGATGAACCGCAACACTAAACGTGCTCTGCGCAACAGGCAGACTCTTGATGAGTACAAGCTGCAAATCGGTTGCGCTGATTGTGGCTACAACAAACATGCCGCTGCTTTGGAGTTTGACCATCTGCCGGGAACTTTTAAGTCACAGACCGTTGCTTCACTCATGTATCGTAGTTGGGAAAGAATTTGGCAGGAGATAGCAAAGTGTGAATTGGTTTGTGCTAATTGTCATGCCATCAGAACTGCTGAACGCCGCTTACGTCTAGCAAGCTAGACAGTGGGGTTCGAATCCCCCCTTCGGCACCAAATCCTTTCAAGCTGTCGTGGCGCAACTGGCAGACGCGCACGGTCGAGGGCCGTGATGATGAGAGTTCAAATCTCTCCGACAGCACCAAATTTGTTCGGTTCGCTATGTGCGGAAGTGGCTGTAACTGGCAAACACGCGAGTCTCAAAAACTCGTGCCCTCTAGGGCGTGCAGGTTCGAATCCTGTCTTCCGCACCAAACATTTTCAGCCGGAGTGGTTGGAACTGGCATACACAGCCGTCTTAAAAGCGGCGGACTTTGGTCATAAGGGTTCGAATCCCTTCTCCGGCACTCGGCTTTCGGGGATGAACGCGAAATGGAAAGCGGGTTGACCTTCAATCAACTGATTTGCGAGTTCGAGTCTCGTCATCCCTGCCAAACATTTTGGGCGAATGCCGAACGTGACTACATCTGAATAATGCACAGAGTCACGCTCATTACTTGTCGCCCTTAACTCTACATGTTGGCTGTAGCTCAACGGCAGAGCGCCGCGCTGTGAACGCGGAGACGACGAGTTCAACTCTCGCCAGCCGACCCAACATTCAGCTTAGAGGAGGAAAGAGATGAACAAATTTAACGCAGCAAAGGAGGTGACCACGATGACACACTAGACGCTGCAACCAGCAGCTTAGAAAGGAAAGATATGGCTCGAAACAGGCGTACAAAATATCGTGTACGCATCCGCAAATTTCTCAACCGCGATCCACAGTATCCGGCTTTCATCATCGGCATCGTCGAAGACACCTCCGGCATTCCCGACGATGACAAGGATCAGGCGTGGAACTGGGGCGACATCGAACTCGAACTCGGCGATTGCTTTCGCCGCGTCTCTTTCGACTTCCAGATGGGCACACGCCGCGAGCGGATGAACAGTCTCCACAAGATCAACCAGATGGAGGAAGCTGTTAACGCTATGCGAGACGCAATCGAAAGGGAAGTCCACTCACGCAATGCGCGCCCGCGCACTCGCCGGAAATCTAAAAGATAGTTTCATCTCTAAAGGGGCTGTAGCTTAGCTGGTCTAAAGCGCTGCATCGTCAATGCGACGCTTTGCGATCAAGTGCTATTCTCTTACCTACTATGGAACGCATCGACTCTTTCGCTGACAGATTCTGGAAGAAGGTCGAGAAAACAGCCACGTGTTGGATTTGGCTTGGTGCGACTACTGTTGGCTACGGTCGTATCAAAATATCCAAGAAAGCGCATCTCGCTCATAGAGTCTCTTACATCATGGCGTATGGCGACCTCGAAGATCATGAGTATGTTCTTCACCGTTGCGACAACCGGCGATGTGTCAGACCATCACATCTTTTCAAGGGCAGCCATTCAGACAACATGAAAGACGCATACGCCAAAGGTCGCTTGAACTTTCAAGTGAAACCTTCGTTGTTTCAGGGCACTGCCAAGAACAACGCTAAATTGACTGACAGTGATGTGCGCCATATCAGACAGTTGTGGGCAAGCGGAGAGATGAACAAAACGGAACTTGGAAGGAGGTTCAGGGTAGATCGAAAAAACATCAGACTCATTCTGCAAGGAAAGCGTTGGAGACATATCTAAATCGGAACCTTCCTGCCACCTCGCGTCAGTAGCTAAACTGGATAAAGCACCTGTCTCTTAAGCAGGACAATCAAGGTTCGAGTCCTGTCAGGAGTTCCACTGTTTCGCCGAGCGGGAGTGGCACAAGAAAGGAGGTGTCGGGAGATGAAGACGACCCTGAATGGTCGAGTGTTACTATTGAACTTTTCTTACGAGCCGCTCGGCACCGTCGGCGTCGCGCGAGCCGTTTGCCTCGTATTTCGTGAAGCGGTCTTCGTCGAAGAGTACGACGCGGAGCGCATCCTGCACTCTGTGAACGCCGTTTTTAGAGTGCCGAGCGTCGTGCGCCTTCGCGCTTACGTCAACGTGCGGCGTCGCCGCCAGGCGGCAGGTATGAAGCGGCTGCGCATTTACGTGCGCGACCGATTCACCTGCCAGTATTGCGGAAAGCGCAAGGGCGCGGACGAACTCACGCTCGATCACATCACGCCACGCGCGCAGGCGGGACATTCGACACCTGAGAACCTCGTCGCGGCGTGCGTCGCGTGCAACAACCGCAAGGGCAATCGCACGCCTGAGCAGGCGCGAATGCCGCTCCTGACTTCGCAGCACAAACTCCGCGTCGGGCTTGACCGCATCATGCTCTGCCACTACGCGGAGAACCGCCCGGAGTGGCGCAAGTACCTCTTCGTTGAAGAGACAACAAGCGCGCGAGGCAAGACAGCGTAGCTCCAACCGGAGGAAGAAGCAGGGCGAGACTTCTTCCTCCGCTCACAAGTCCGGTCGAGTAGCTGAGGTAGATTAGCGTCGCTCTGAAAAGGCGAAGACGTTGGTGCGCGTGCCTTCCTCGACCACCAAAGATTCCGATAATCAACTGAAATCGCCGGTTAGTTCAGCGGCTAGAACGTCTGTCCTACAAACAGAATGTCGGAGGTTCGAGTCCTCCACCGGCGACCATTTTATCGGGGCGTGACTCATCCCGGCGGGGAACGTGACCTGGCGCGGGTCGTGGAGTTGGGAGAGGCATGACGGCCTCACGCCCCGTCCATAATTTTTAACGGCGATGTAGCTCCAAATGGCAAGAGCATCACTCTCGTAAAGGGAAGGCTGAGAGTTCAAGTCTCTCCATCGCCTTCACCCCTTTGGGGCTTGTAGCTCAGTGGAACAAGAGCGTCTGTCTTCTAAACAGAAAGTCGCAGGTTCGAGTCCTGCCAAGCCCATCAAGTTATTGCGGAGTAGCTCAAGCGGCTAAGAGCGTTGGTCTCATAAACCAAAGGTTGCGGGTTCAACTCCCGCCTCCGCAACCAAACTTCAATGTTACGGGCTGGTGATGTAACTGACAGCATAGAAGTCCTGCAAACTTCTTGTGAGAGTTTGAATCTCTCCCAGTCCACCAAAATCTTCAACGGCGATGTAGCTCAACTGGATACAAAAGAGCGTCGGTCTTGTAAACCGGACGATAAGGGTTCGACTCCCTTCATCGCCTCCAAGTTTCACGCGGGAATAGAGCAAGGGCGGCTCGATGGTCTCATAAGACATAACCGGCAGGTTCGACTCCTGCTCCCGCAACTCACTTTCAGTGTTCCTCGCCCAATGACCACCAAAAGACAGAGGCACGAAGCTAATGTCGAAGACTTACTTTGTGCCTTCCCGCCTTTTTGGTGAAGCGAGCTTGATGTGGCGTAGCCAAGCGGTAAGGCATCGCACTGTTAATGCGACCATGCGAAGGTTCGAATCCTTCCGCCACAGCCATTCCTAGTCCGGTAGCCAAGCGGTTTAAGGCACTCGCCTTTTAAGCGAGGGATCGTCGGTTCAAATCCGACCCGGACTACCAAAGCCATAGCGGTGTAGCTCAAGGGCAGAGCATACGCTTGATAAGCGTCAGACGAAGGTTCAACTCCTTCCACCGCTACCAACTTCGGGGCATAGCACAATGGTAGTGCGGCTGTCTTATAAGCAGCGAGCGCCAGATCAGCGCGTGATGCAGGTTCGAGTCCTGCTGCCCCGACTCATCTCGTGCGGGATGGTGTAAACAGGCAACACGCTGGTCTTTGAAATCAGAGACTGAAGGTTCGACTCCTTCTCCCGCAGCCAAGTTTTAATAGCCTTTCACTTTTACAAGGTATTTCAGTTGTCGGTGTGACGAGCGGGACGCTTGCTCAATTCAATAAAGAGCGAGCGCAGCTGAGAAGGTAAGGTGCAATCATGGCGAACAAGAATCTATTCAAGTCAATTGTGGGCAAGTTACTGCCCGTGACGGATGCGCTCAACGACGAGCGCGCCCCGGCTTACGCGTTCGAGCCGAAGCACGCACTGGCGCAGTACGCCGCGACGGGCTGCATGAACCAAACCTTCTACGCGAGCGCCGAAGAGCAGCTCGCAAAGGTGCTTGAGCTGTGCGCTCAGGTCGAGCCGGAGTTCATCGCGAAGGCGGCAGTCTTCTGCCGCGAGCGCGGCTTTATGAAAGACATGCCGGCGCTTTTGTGCGCCGTGCTCTCGGTGCGTGACCAGGCGCTGCTAGCGCAGGTGTTCCCGCGCGTCATCGACAACGGAAAGATGCTGCGCAACTTCGTCCAGATCATTCGCTCAGGCGCTGTGGGTCGCAAGTCTCTCGGCACAGCACCGAAGCGCCTCGTGCGCGAGTGGATTGAGGCGCGCGATGAGGCGAGCGTCTTCACGGCGTCGGTCGGCCAGAGTCCGTCTTTGGCCGACATCCTGAAGATGGTTCACCCGAAGCCTGCTTCGCCCGAGCGTGAAGCTTTGTACGGCTACCTGATCGGTAAGCCGCACAACGCTGAAAGCTTGCCGCAGGTCGTCCGTGAGTTCGAGGCGTTCAAGGCGAGCGCTCTCGCTAATGGGGTGGCGAGCGTCACGGCGGATGTGCCGCGCGTGCCGTTCCAGATGTTAACTGCGCTGAACCTCGGCCAGGGCGAATGGGCTGAAATCGCCCGCACAGCTTCATGGACGATGACTCGCATGAACTTGAACACGTTCGCGCGGCACAAAGTCTTCGAGGTTGAGGGCATGACCGAGCTTATCGCAGACCGCCTACGCAATGCGGAACTCGTGCGCCGGGCGCGCGTCTTCCCTTACCAGTTGATGGCGGCGTTCATGGCCGCAGGCAAGGGCGTGCCTGAACCCGTGCGCGAGGCGTTGCAGGACGCGATGGAAATTGCGACGGAGAACGTGCCGGAGATTGCCGGTAAGGTTTACATCTTCCCGGATGTCTCAGGCTCGATGCGCTCGCCGGTGACGGGCTACCGCAAGGGTTCCACTTCCGCTGTGCGCTCGATTGATGTCGCGGCGCTGGTGGCGGCGACGGTGCTGCGTAAGAACAGACACGCGGAAGTCATCCCGTTCGAGTCGAAGGCGATTGAGGTCCGCCTCAACGCGCGCGACAGCGTGATGACAAACGCCGAGAAACTGGCGAGGCTGCCTGCGGGCGGCACGAATTGCAGCGCGCCGCTTCAGCTTTTGAACAAGCGGCGCGCGACGGGCGATCTCGTGATCTACGTCTCGGATAACGAATCGTGGATTGACTCGCCGGTTTACGGTCGCTTCGGCGGCGGCCCGACGCAGACGCTTGCCGAGTGGGCGCGCTTTAAGGAGCGCAACCCGCAGGCTCGGATGGTCTGCATTGACGTTCAGGCTAATGCGACGACGCAGGCGAAAGAGCGCGCGGACATACTCAACATCGGCGGCTTCTCCGATGCTGTGTTCAGTCTCGTCGCCGAGTTCGCCGAGGGTCGCTTAAGCGACGGACACTGGGTAGTCGTCATTGAAGCCGTGACGCTTTAACTTGAACGAAAGCAAGCGGGGCGAATGCTCATCGGGATTACATCCACCCTGCAACGGTAGAAACCGTATCTCGATAAATTTTGTCGGCTCCGCTTGCGAGGACTCTTTGCAGATGGCGAATGCCGATTGGGAGTACATGGTGAAGCGTTTCAACGCTAAGGGTTCGACTCCCTTCTTGCTCAATTAAACTTGAGCGAGAAACTCTCAACTAATCTTGTCGCCATCTTCATTTTCGATCTGTGCGGAGTGAATGCCTGTGAGGACTCCATTAGCTCAGTTAGATAGAGCGTCCGGCTTGAAACCGGAAGTGCGTTCGGTGCGACTCCGAACATGAGGTCTTCCAAATACTTGTCACTCCGAAGCTTTGAATGAGGCGACGAATGCCAGGGGAACTACATTGTAACCAGAGGGTTCCAGGTGCAAGTCCTGGTCGTGCGGGAGACCCGCGCGGTAGCTCAAGTACTAGAGCATCTGTCGGGTTTCCTGAATTCTTGTCGTCGCTCGCAAATCAATATTCCGCGCGAATGCGGTTGGAACTACATGCCTTGGGAGCACGAGGTTCCGGGTTCGAGTCCCGGCGACTCCAGAACTTCTGCGGAGTCGTAGCTCAACGGTAGAGCGCGTAAGGTTTCATCGAAAACTTGTCGCCGCTTCTTTTATTCATGAAGTTGTCGTTAGGAGGTAATGGAAATGAAGTTAGCCGAAGCATTGATCTTGCGCGCAGATTGCCAGAAGCGTTTCGAGCAGTTGAAGGCGCGCGCCGGGTCGAGCGCGATGGTGCAGGAAGGCGACCAGCCCGCCGAGAACCCGGCAGAGTTGATCGCCGAACTCGAGGCTGTAGCGCGCGAGCTTGGCCTTCTTATCAAGCGCATCAATCGCACGAACCCAGTCAAGCTGTTTGAAGGCGAGCGCACGGTCTCTGACGTGCTCGCAGAGCGCGACGTGTTGAAAGAGGTCGAGCGCATCAACCCGCAACGCATCGTCTTCGATTCGCTCTCCGAGATGAGACTGCTGGCGCACGATCCCTTGCGCTACCGCAGGCAGATACTTGCGCTCAAACAGTATTTCATCGGGCGCGAGTGTACGGTGATGCTTTTAGACGACA
>QHXM01000048.1 GCA_003222945.1 Acidobacteriota bacterium | reverse complement strand
TTCGCGGATTTCTTGTCCTGACCTTCGGTTACTTCTCTGACGACTACGGGAGCCTGCGCTATAGCCGTGCCGAGCCAGCGTGCCAGCGCAATCACGAGCGAGGAGTTCGTCAACTGTCCAACAGCCGCGCCGTAATCTATGTTCGTGCCTGCAAAGGTTGCACCGGTGCTTCCGATCCAGCCCGGCATATATGAAAGAGGTGATCCGTAGCCTCCCGCGCCGGATGTTGCGATGCCGTTGTATTGCGAGAGCGTCGGGAACGGCAGCGCTTTGCGCGCACGCGATTCCTGATAGAGATGATCTGTGATTGAGTTCATGCGCGCTTCCTCAACACTACCTGCTCATATGTGGTCTGAATTTTCGGAACAAACCCTGCTTCGATAAAGACTGACCTCACCTGCCCTAAAAGCATCAGGAGCTTGACTGTGTTATTAATCGCAATGTCGTCCACGCCATTCGTGTAGAGGAGATTGCCTTGCGTGTCCGTTAATTGCATGGTCAACTGCCCTGTCTCTTCGTCGGCCTCGATGACATTCCTGACGAGTCTCAACTCGGCGGCCTCGCGCCTGAGAACGCGATCAATGAGCGACGGCTCGCGCCGGACGCGAACCAGCACTTCATAATTCTCAAAATCCTTTTCGCCCCGTGCGATTCTCAAACCCTTAGCCCGCTTTCTGATTAGAAAACTGCGTAGGCACTTCCGTTGAAAGAAGAACGGGCTGCAAGGGATTGTTAAAGGTCATCACCATCAAGTAGATGTACCCTTGCTCTACGATCTGCCTCTTCTCGCTTTCAGATAGTTCCCATCTCGTCAGGATGATGCCTTCCGCATTCCTCACAGCCGGAAGCGGCTGATACTCTGGTTGGTCTTTCGCGTAAATAACTTCTGGGTGATCCGCGACTGGAATAACAGGGCTTGTTGGTTTCATAAGCTTCTCCCTTAATAAGCAGTCAACACTCGGCGTTTTGTCATGACGCCGTAGCGCAGCATGTCGTACTCATCATCGCCGCCATCTCCGTTCTGATCTGCATTAACTTTCAAAACATCTTCAGGGTCTGATGGGTCATGCACCATCCTCTTCATCGCAGCGATGGTCCGCGGGCAGGTCTTGAAAATGTGCAGCCGCGCCTTGATCCCAAGTTCTTTATTGCCGAGCAGTTCTAACAATTCGCGTGCGCCTGCCACACGATCAAGCTGTGCGTGCACAAGGCTAAAACCGATCTCTTCGCCGGAGGCAGGGGTTTTGGCCTCCTTGTATTGCTGGGCTATAGTCTTTCCAGAGCTGTCTCCGCGCTTCTGAAAGACATCGTGCCCGGCTAAAACTCGCTTGATTCGGTAGTGGTCAACCTGTGCGCGATCAAGCTGCCTTCTTATCGCCATGCAGTGCTGTGGAACGAGCCAGCCGTTCTTGACATGCTCTGCGACTAAATAAATATCCCGTTCATATTGGGCAAAAGCGCCGAAGGCTGTGTTATGCGCAAAGCCGTGATCTAACGATCCCCACATGGGCCAGTCTTCTGGAATCTCGAAGGGGTCGCATGTGTGTAGATCATCATCCCATTCTTCAAAGAAGATACCCTCCGCTCCGACCCAGAGACCGTCGCGCAGCCTGGGCTTACGAACCCCCGTGAGCGCATTGAGCTTACTCATCGTGCGCTCGCCCTGCTCAGTCAAATTCCCCTCATCGTCAAATAATGAGGGATTATCTTCATGCCGCGAATAAAAGAGCTTTAGAGCTTCTCGCTTTAGTATCCAATGGTCTTCCACGCCCGGGTTACAGTCTCCGAAAAGCATAGGCGTCTTTGTTACGGCCCCGCGGCCCGTCGCGCGCGTGCCCAAGATTTCCCAATCCTCCACTTTCAGCTCTTCCGCCTGGTTTACATAGATGAAATCCCGCTCGCTGGAGAGCATCTTGTTCGGCTTGTCAAGGCCTCCTACCCAGAGCTTCGCGCCGTTGTCGTAGTCATACCACTCAGGCTTTTCACCGCCGTAAGCCTCTGCCGGCTTCTCTCCCAATTGCGAGCGCAATTCCTGGATGCGCTTATAGGTGACGAGTACACTGCCGGTGATGGAGACCTGAAGCTTGCGCGCGAGAATGGCCTGTGCTTTCGGCGTCTCGCGCAGTAGGCTGTCAAGGAGCCAGAGTGTCGCCCAGGTCTTGCCCGTTTCAGATGGTCCTGAAAGTATCCACTCGGGCCCGCGATAGCTTTGAACTTCCAGGTTAGCGCCACGAAAAACGGGCGGCCTTTTTCCGCCTTCCTCCTCTGCGCGCGCGCGTCGTCTGCGTTCAAGCTCTGCCGCGGCGCGAAGCTGCAAGGACGCGGGCAGGGTCTTCTCCGTTTGCGATGCGCTCAAGTTCATCATCTGTGCAGTTGGACAAATCCACCTTGAGGCTAGTGCTGCGCTCCTGCCACTCGCCTAACTCTATGGCGGCCTGTTTCTCGTGCTCGCGTAGTTCCTTTAGAAGACTTGTGTCAACCATGTAGACTTCCACGCGCTCGAAATCCTCACCCTTGCCGATGCCCTTCACGTCTCTAACGATTAGCCCGGTCGCGCCGCCACCCGGATAGTCTTTATTCTCAACCGCGCGCCGCTCGATCACCTCCGTCATTCTTTCCTGGCGATCTCTCAGGGCCTCAAGGCGGTTCTGTTTGGCTAGAATGCCGCGCGCCAACAGGCGAGAGCGCGTCTCTTCAACTATTTCTCTGACCTTGGCCTCGAAGTCTGGATGCGTCTTCCAGCGGTGAAGGGTTGCGCGATTGATCTTTAGTCGCTCGGCTATCTGCTCATCTGTGAGCGAATCTTCTGCGACGAGCGAGGCGGCCTCTTCGCGCTTTGCGTTCCACTTAAATTCTGGAGACTGCATTGAAAACCAGTGTTGAATCCTTCAAGACCTAAAATATTTTAGGTTTCAAAAACCGCAGTTGATTATTTTCCGCGCGTGCTCGAATTCCGTGTCCTGCTCTTCCACGTCGTCCGCGTCCGGCACGCCAAGTTCTATTCGACACGAGCCGCAAATGATTTGAGTCTTTAACCCTACTCGCGTTGGTCTGACATGATCGTTTATTTGACCGCAGTGGTCGCATTGAGCGCGCATCTTCTATTCTTCAGTGAACACCGTCAGCCTGCCCTAATTTAGGTTCCCACAAGGTTCCATGTGGGCAGGCTAAACCCTAGCTCGCTTGCGGCGGCACATACGGGTTAGGCTCTTCATCTGAAAAGCGCCAGTACATGCCATGAACAGGCGTGCTACCCTTGTGAAGCAGGCTCGTCTGCCGCTCGATCTGGCGACCGAACGAGTCTTGCCTGAGGGCATCCTGACTGACGAAGACTATGTTGATGCAGGTCGGCGACCAAACGGCTGTGACCAGAGCATCATGCGGCTGCCCTTTAGCGTCATGAAAGACAATGGTCTTTCCGACTTCGGGTGTACGTTCACTCATGGCGTGATTCCTCCTTTCTTTCGAGGTCGGTGGAACTATCCTTAAGATACATTTTTCAAAGAGCTACATGACAAGCCCGTCCGTGCAGGGCGGCGCGCGCGGGTCCGGTCGATCTTGCTCCAGAATCTTACTGACCCGCTTTATCAAATTCTCGACCCTGAAAGGTTTCTCAATCACACCGCACGCGCCTACAGATTCAGCGTGCGGCTCAGTGACCTCGCTCATATGCGCAGTTACGAAGAGGATTGGTGTCTCGTCGCCTGCGGCGCGCACCACCTCGGCTAACCTAAATCCATCCATCACGGGCATCGAGCCGTCAAGAACATAAAGATCAAAAGGCGCGCGTCCAATCTCAAGGAGCGCATCCGCAGCGCTCTCGGCGGCTACAACCGTCACGCCTTCGATCTGCCGCAGACAAAAGCTGATTAGTTCGCTGTCGAGATCATCAACAACCAGCACGCGCTTATTTTGAATTTGCATTCGTGATTAACCATTTGAGCAAAGCGTAAGCGCCGCCAGTAGCGGCTCCCAGCGCGAGAATAAAGCCGAGAACGATCTTCCAATCTTTGAGCTGGTTTATGAATCGCCGCTTTTCAGCGAGCGTATCGGCCGCAATCTTCTGGCTCTCCAGAACTTCAATGCGCTTGATCGACTCAGTCTTTATTGTTGCTCGCTCTTCGGCTGCGCGGCGCTGCTCGTTGGCGAGCTTTTCTTCAAAGAGTTTGCGCTCCTGCTCAAGCTTCTGCTCGGCCTGCTCTGTGAGCGTGCGGCTGTGCATCTTGAAAAGGGAGGTTAATTGTCTGGAGGTTTCCGCTGTGTTCTGCTCGAAGCGCTTGGCGACCTGTGAGATGGTCTGGTTCGTGTTCTCAATCGCGGCCTCCATACGTTCGAGCGCAAGGTCAATCTTATTGACGCGCTCCTGCACCCATATCTGCGAGGCATAGTTTTCAGCTAAAGCTTCCACTTTGCCCTCCAGTCTGGTAACTCTTTCATTGATAGACAGGTCTTTGTTATCCGCCATGGCCGCGCGGGTTCTCCTATGCTCCCATTCAACTTTCTTCCTTTAGGCTCACTAAGAAAACCTCACGCGGCGAGAGCGGGCGTGCCTAGCCCTGCTTTCCCGAAGAAAGCTGTTGCAACTGCCCAGTAATTTGAGCGAGCTGCTCCCGCAGGGTTTTTATATCCGCCTCGTGATCGTCCACGGCCGCGGCGACGGCCTGCACGGCTGCGAGTTTAGCGGGCGGACTCTGCGCTGTGTTTGCATGGTTCTGAATAAGGTTTACGACTTCGAGCGCCGCTCCTATAGCGCCCGCCGGGCCGGTTGCTACCTCTCCGGCGATTACCGCCCCGCGCTGGACATACGGCACGATTGATTTGAGCTTTGTCCAGAATCCCATTGCCGCGACGCCGCCTGAGCCGAAGATTGCAGCGAGCAATCTGTCTGCGCCTGCCTGCGGAGGCGCTTGCTCGCGCTCAATGCTTGACGTGGTTGATGTACGCAGAACCACGAGATCCTTCTCTTTTGTAGCCGCACAGGTTTTGTGTGCTGTGCTAACAGAAAAAACCAGAAGTGCCGATACCATGACCAGCACTGATATAATTCTTGATCTCATCTTCTTCTCCTTAAAAGTTGAAATGGAGAGCGGCGCTAGGCCAAGGTGGACCAGCGCGTTTTGAAGCTCGCGCACGTCGTCCCCTTTCATGAGTGGCGATATAAGCTTAATGGTGCGCGCTTGTTGAAACGGCTGTGGAGCTGGTGTAGTAGGCGCGATGGCTGGCGCGCTTCCATATTGTGCGAACCAAGACTGAAACTCTTCGCGTGTGCCGTGGAAAATGTCCAGATCGAAGGGGCCATGCGCGCCGACCGGCCCGATGCCGCACTGTCGAATCTTCCAGTCCGTCCAGCCGTGCGGGAGTTTGGGTTGAAGATTCTGCGGCCTCACGTCAACGACCATCAGAGGGCTGTCAGTGAAGACGACCTCTTCAAAGCTGGTAGCTCGATTGAATGTCGGCTCCCAGAAACTCGCCGAAGTGTAGGTCAGCGGATAAAACCCCAGCGCGTTCTTCAAGTGGCGATAGAACTTGCCCATCACTTCCAGTCGCTTGGGCGTAGGCAGGAACTGCCATTTGTCTGGATCGGTGTCGCGGTTTTTGTCCCACTCATCATCTGCCATCACGAGCTTTAATTTGCCGCCTGTGATGTTGAGAAGATTTTCGGCCTGTGCTTCGGGGTCATGGTGTGAACGCACGAAGAGATAGGGTATGTAAGGCATCCCATGATCTTCACACTTCTGCACGTTCGTCTTGAACATATTGTCATGATCGAAGGCTCCATCTGTTGCCTTGATGATGACGAGGCCAACGCCTGCTTGAATAAGGTTCGGCAAGTCAACATCGCCATTGTGGTGGCTGATGTCCACGATTCTCATCCATGTTGGATCGCCAAGAAATCTATCGTTCAAGATATTCCTCCCGTTAAAATTTCATGTACATTATAGGAATGGGTTGTGAGGATTAGGGGATTAAAGATTGTCGCCCGTTCGTAGAGG
Organism: Acidobacteriota bacterium; assembly: GCA_003222945.1. Lineage (GTDB taxonomy): Bacteria > Acidobacteriota > Blastocatellia > Pyrinomonadales > Pyrinomonadaceae > QHXM01. The sequence goes on along the minus strand of QHXM01000048.1, from coordinate 10,624 downwards.
GACAAAATAGTTCGTTGACGAACTTTATATTTAAGAGAGAGTCTCGCCGGAGCGCAGGCGATTGACCAATTTGTGTGGGAGTTCCACTTCCCACGCTTCGAGCGAGTGATAGGTTTTGGCGCAAGCTTTGTTCAGGCACTTGTAAGAGCGACGCTTGCCGGTTGGCGTCCGGGCAGTCTTGACCCTGCGCATCTTGGAGCCGCAAGAAGGGCATTTTGTTGATGACTTAATCATTGTGATTTCCCGCTTTCAACTCCACTTAAATTCTGTTGCATTTTGTTGCAATACAGCCGCGAAGCGAACTGCGCGCGTCTTAAAATATTTTGAGTCGGTTGAATCTCATACCGCATGGCTGATCTCCTCCTTCGCTTCGTTGTACTCGCGCTCGAGCCTTGTCATCTCCTCATCGAGACGCCGGTGGTCACATTTCTTGACGCCCTTGGCTCTGCCCTCTATCGTGTCGCCGTGCGGGTAGTAGAAGTTTTTGCCGTGACAGTCCGGGCACTGGGATGTGTCTCGTTCAGGGATAGGCTCGGCGGGCTTTTGCAGCTCCTTCTTTCGCTTGAGGAGCATGGCATCGTCACGGCCACGGCGGACCTCAGCCGACATGGCATAGGATTCAGGCACGCGGATGGAAGAGATGTTACGCGCAATCTGGATACGCTCTTCGTCGCAGAGCTTCGAGCGATGGGGCGTCGAACACTCACACACCTTGCGTCCGTCGCCTCGCGCGCGCGCGTGAGAGTGTGTGAGTTCTCTGGAGATCTCAGTAGAGTTCTCAGAATCCTTTATATACATGAGGTCATCTTGGCCTGATGGTGGTGACAACTTGTCCTTTTCCAACAGGTCAAGTTGTCCTCTTGCATCAGGACAAGTTGTCACGTCTGATAATGACAAGTTGTCTTCTTGCATCGCCTCAAGTTGTCCTGATGCCGATGTCGGGGGGTCAGGGGGGTCAGGCTGAAAACTCTCGGCGGAGAGGTCGTGTGTGTGTGAATCTGAGGCAAGTTTTTCGAGCCGGTCGTAGTCGATAGTGTACCACTTTCGGCGGTCGCGCTTTTCGGGCTGCATGGAGATGAGTAGCTTCTGCTCTTCGAGGGAGAGGAAGACTCGCTGTACGGTCTTAACGGACCAAAACTTAAAATTCTTCTGCTGCCATTTCTCGTAGGTGTCGTAGGTCCACTTCCGGCCTTCGATGATGTTTTTCTCTTTGCGCAGCCAGTAATGGACCTGCTGAAGCACGATTGCCTCGTTAAGACCAACCTTCTCGGCTAGAGTGGGCAGGACCTGCAAGGGGTCTTCGTTTATGAGCAGGGATGAAGACTGAATAGGTTTGCTCAATTAGAGATTCCTCTCCGCGCTCGTCTCTCCTAGAACATTTTGAGTGGAACTTCCCTGCTTGAGATCTGCGAATAAAATTCCATCGCCGTCTGTTTCGTGCACGCCAAGCTTCACAAATTTAGTTGGATTACTCAGTCTGTAATCCCTCCGGCGGTCATCGTGGTAGCCCTTCCAATAAGGCTTGACGCGCGCATCGAACTCAATTACGTCACCCGGCACGAGATGAAGAGCTTCAACCTGCTTCGTGAGATTGAGCCATACGTGATCGCACATCTCATTACCTTTCAGATCAGTCACATCTTTGAGAAGCGCCATGTGTTTGACATAGCCAGAGGACGTGCGATGACCGAACCTTTCAAAGTGGCCGCGAAAGCGCGTGCGCACGCCCCTGATTTTCTCTAACTCTTCGCGCAAGATGTTTCCTCCACGCGAATTGATGAATAGTTTGCGTTTCTCCAGCGCAACTCGCCATCTATCCGAAATTGCACCTGAAGCGCGTCGAAGATGCCGATGCGAGCGCGGAAGATTCTCTGCTCACCATCGAAGCCTGGCACGCGCGCGAAAACTGTAGCGCCGGATTTAATCCTCTTGTTGATCTCTACGCAGGTAAGCATAAAATTATGAGCGCGGGCTAAAGAGAACCATCCTTCCCGCGATTAAGTGCGACTCAAGCTGCCCTGCGCCGTGCGCTCGCCCTTCGCAGGTCGCGCACACGGGAAGCCCGCGCGGCGGGTTATCCGTCAGGTAATTGCGCTTATGCTTCTTCAATGAATAGAAGCCTCCCTGCCCACACCAAAGGCGAAAAGATGTGTGCGTGTAAACTCCGTCCCAGTAGTGCATCTCAGCCGAGCGCACGCGATGTGCCCGCGACGCAAACTGAGAAACATAGAATGGCTTTGCGTAGCGAAGCTCTATGGTCTTGCACTTTTCCGGCAAGTCGCCTCGCGTCGGTCGTTCGCGCTGAAGCTCGACTTTCATGCAGGAACAATAGGACGACCCTTATAGGCATTGACCAACGCTTCAAGATCGTCTGCTGCATTACAGCGTGTACAGGCTCGTGCCTCTCTAGGCTCGCAGCGGCCATGCGGGAGCTTCTGCGCGCGCAAGTGTTGCATGGCCTGGTAATACTTCTCAGCCGTTTCTTCGAGCCTCTTGATTTCAGCCTCCAACTCAACATAAGAAGGCCAGTAGCCACCTTCGCACCGGCGCTCAATAAATCTCGCGCAGTTCTGAAGCATCGCAAGCTTGTCTCCGACTCTGCGATCACAAGGGACGGCGTCACCAAGCGCAGCGTAAAGCTCCTCGTCATCCATCCAGCAGCGATCATCTGCGCGGCTGTCACGATGCCGACGAATGGCAGCACGCAGACGTTCGACCTCAGACTCAAGATCGCTCACTTGACACCTCTATCTATCAGGAACACTAGAGACTCTTCAAAAGCCTCTTCGTAGCCTTTACCAGATCGCTTATAGAGAGCGCCCCGCATCTTTTGTGGGAGCGCGAAGTAGCAGCCGCGACAGTGCGACATTCCAACCCTTTTCTTGCCTCCACATCCCAGGCAATCGGTTGAGCCTAAATTCTGTAGAATCTCCGAGCGTCGCTCTCTTGTAATACTCATCGCATCTTTTCTCCGAATTCCCGGCAGACTGTGATAAAGAACTCATCGCCATAAGAGAAACATCTTGATATGCTTTCAGTAAACGAGAGACCATGCCCATGCGCATACCAGCCTACGATTGTGATGACCACATCTCTGGGCAGATACGCTATCCACTCGACAAGCGCGTTCAAATAAATCTCCGACTCTTGCTCAACTTTGAGCATCCGCCGTTCGTGCTCCAGATGCGCCGCGTCTCGCATCCTTGCGTTGCCAAAGACCGCGCGCTTGCGTAGATAATTGCCTTCCGAATCGGCCTGGATAGTTTCGCTCATAGCTGGGATATGCGGTTCGTTATCAGACTCCGCTTAGAGCTTGCGCACTTTCTCTGCCTGCAAGCCTCTTGGTCCCTGCGAGATTTCAAACTCGACCTCTTGACCCTCTTCAAGTGAGCGGAAGCCGCTCTCATCTATTGAGCTATAGTGTACGAAGAGGTCTTGCTCTCCCGGTCGCTCAATAAAACCGTAACCCTTCGAGTTATTGAACCATTTGACTATCCCTGTAATTCTTGACATCGAAACTAATCCCCTTTCGGACTTAAAATATTTTAGGTTGGCAAGGCATTCCAATCTTGCCAAGTTCTTCAACTCTCTTTAATGTCTCCAGGCGAAATCCAGCCTGTAATCAAGCACCCAGAGATGGCGCATGTTGGCGACATTGGCAACATCCCTTTCTGGCGGGTAAACCTCAACGGCATCACGGTCGCCGAAGCCCATCTTCGACTTGATCTCCTGCAACTCGTCCCACGAGATTCCGTCTTCGTAGTCACCATCACGTCTGAGTTTTGTGCGACAGATGGTGATGCGCTGCGCGCCACGCTCGCGCGCGTACACCTGGACCAGAAAGTCACGATTTCGATAGACACGCTCAGGCATCGGCGTCATCTGAGGACAAAGAGAGAGCGGCACCTGGACGAACTCAGTCCCGAACTGCGCGCTATTGCGAGCGACGATTGCGCGGTTGGCCGAGAGCATACTCTTCATAGCTCTCTTCATTTGTCTGTTCATTGAGTAACTGAAAAGCAAATCAAAGAATATGTTCGGGGCTGCGTACTCCGCTCGCTCTTCCGTCCCGGAGAGCTAGGGAAGACGCTTGGAGTATGTGAGCCTCCGGGTCACATATCCGCAGCCCCTACCGATTGCGCGTCCGCTGCTCGGCTAACACAGGTTTCCGGGCTGTGCTACCTACCTACTAGCGTTGCACGCACAGCCCGAACTTTGCAGGGCTGGTGTTTCATGCAGACATGGGATCCTCCACGTCCTGATCGTTCGGAAATTCCTTCCGACACCATAGCCAGCCCAGAAATTTGATAGGGACACGCGCACCTTGGCGATTGAAGGCCATTTGTTAGCCGAGAAAATCAGATAAAAGGCGAAGCGTATTTCATCTCTCATCCGGGGCATGACCCTCTCACATGCCCGACCATCCGTTTGGAGCGCATTTCATCAGAGCGCGTCAGAACTCAGGTAAGAACGCGACTGCTCACACCGAGGAAGATCTTCAACGTGTGCACAACTTCCCCGGTCGTATCTGGATGACTCCATGCGTTACGACGCTTAGTGACCGCCGCTCGGCTTCGGATTCGCCCTTTGGACCCACGTGTCCCTAACTCAAAGAACAACTTAAAATATTTTAAGAGGCGAGCGCGTAAACCTCTTCCCTTCTCTCTATCTCTTTCATTCGCTCTTTTATGAAAGGCTTTAACCTCTCTTCGTAAATCCCAGCGCTCCTGCCTTCTGAAAGACTTTCGAGAGCGCGTACCGTGTATGCCCGCTTGATGAGAGTGTCTGAATAGTTGCGCCTGCGTCTGGGGCGCTTTCTTCTGGTCTGATGGCTTTTACAGAAGGCTCGATACCATTTACAATTCGCGTTCTGGACCACCCGGATCATCCCTCCGCGCATTGCGCAATCGGGGTCCGCCGACGGGATGAGCACAACCTCCAGCCGCGTGCTCTCAAGTTCTATCAACAGGTCGAGTGCGGCCTCTCTGGCACGGAGCGTGTAGGGGGGGGGCATCATTCATTTCTTCCACTTCCCGTGTCGCATTGACTGGCACGGCTCATCCGTCTCGATCTCGGTCGGATTCTCGACCGCTTTCACCTGCGGAAAGCGCCTGATGTGCTTAAGGCACTCGGCGCACACGATTCTGTCCTTGACCGTGCCCGTGATGTAGCGAAGTGTGATAGCGATCATTTTCATTTCTTCTTCAACCAAGTGTGCTCAATGAGTTCAAGGTTGTTGAGAACGATTTCGATGGTTCCTTTGTTGACTCCGCTTGATGCGTGCAGGAGCGTGACGATGGCCTTGCGTGTGAGCCGTGTAGAGTTAAGCTTCTTCATGCCGTCGGCAATATCTACGATTGCCTGCTCGATGACCTCAACGGGAAGCGGCTCATCATCTGGAACGATCTTAACTGCGCTCTTTCTCACCATCTTTTCACCTCATAGGGCTTCGGACTGGTTACCGCTTCATAAGTCAGGACAATGCAATCCCCTCACTCTCCTTGAAGTTAAGCTCCGGGGCGACTCTGATTGGACGCTCCCACACGTCTTCGGACAGCCGCCCCGAAGCTTTCCCCCGACTCTTCATGTCCTCACACCATGCAGAGCCGGAGAATTTGAATCTTGCGCGGCGCAATCTTCCTCTCGCATCGCGCCTAAAATCTTCTCTATTGTCTTGTGAGCGTCGTCTCTAAGGAGTCCGAAGCCTTTGGCCTGAAAGATTCGCCGCGCTTCGGACGCGAAGGTAAGCGCCGTGTCATACCACTTGCGCAAAAGAAAGGCCTGCGCGCGCGTCAAAAGACACTCAGCTATCAGGCCTTCATCTCTCACAATTCGCGCTTCATCAAATGCTCTAACCGAATAGTCGAGCGCGTCCTCCACCCTTTCGGCTCTGACGAAAAGGTACGCTATGCAGTTTAAGGTGCTCGCGTACTCTCGCGTGCAAGCAGATACTTCGTAGTAATGGCACGCTTCCGTATAAGCGAGCAGAGCGCGGTCAAAGTAAATCTCTGACCCTTCCCGCTCATAGATCATTTCGTTTGTCACGCCGAGGCCGTGAAAGTGGTTGCCTAAAAGGTGAGCGTCTTTTGATTGCGAAGCTAAATGCCCGGCCTCTGTCTGTAGTCTCAGAGCTTCGTAAAGATCGCCAGAAGCGCGCGCGAAAATTGCCTTGTTATTTGTAAGAAGAAGCCTGAAATCAATCTCTGTTAAAGGAGTCTTTGAAATTGCCGTGTTAATCAAATCCTTTGCGCGGGCTAAAAGCCCCATGCGCCATTTTCCATTCCCGCGCGCGCGGATGGTAATTCTGAGAATCCAGGAATCACAGGAAACTCAGAGAACCCCGGCGTCACGTCGAGTGCGGCCCCTTCGGGCTTCACCTGGGTTGTGATTGAAGGCGTTCTCACGTTAGTGTCTCTTGTTCCTTAACCTTTAACCTCGGCGGGCAGCTCCGACTGCTTCAGGCTTCCGATCCCAAAGATCACCGAAACCGCCTGCCAAGCCTTTAAGAAATATGCTCCGAATGCTGGAGCCTCTGGTCTTCGCTATTCTCTATTCCATTAAGCCTCAGCCCGTCACGAAATGCGGACGCTGCATTAACAAGGTCGTTCGCTGCGCTGACGATGCGGTTTGAGACTTCCATCTGCTCGCTGAAACTTAGTTCCGGCAGCCGCTTCATCACGTCCGAAATTGTTTCGGAGAGCTTGTCAACGAGGCCTCTAAGTTCGCGTGGACTTGATCTGCGACAACCCGTGAAACTTTCGGCGTAGCGCAGTAGGATTGCCAATTTACCGGAGACGATATTCGAGACCCTGCCCTCAACGCGTAGTTTCCGATCAGCGAAAGAGTCGCCGTATAGCTCACGAATTAAGCGATAGAGGTTCGATTCCGGCTTATTGCGCTCCGGGTCTATCTGCTTTGAGAACTCCCCTTCATCCTCGCCTGAATGTGTGCAGGCCTCGCGCTGGCTTCCCATCTGGTAGAGCGGGCGCTGCTCAAGTTCTATATCGCGGCGCACCGGCGGGGTTGGTCTTTGTTCCAAATCTGTCATGGAGAATTGAGTGTCTATTTGAAAAGCGTTTCTGTTAGTTTCAGCGCTCGTGAACTATGAAGCGATAGCAATAGCTTCCGGCTCTTCTTCTGTGTGCGCAGCGCGCGCAGGCTCGCGCCCCACCTGCGAGACATCTACGCCAAGGGCTTCGGCCAGTAATTCTCTGATCTCCTGTAAGACCACATCCTCACGTCGCGCAATCACTGCCCAAACGTCTGACGGGTATATGGTCTTGCCCAGTTTCTTTGACCATTCGCGCGCAAGCGCCGCCACTTTGAGGTCTTTATCCAAGAGGATTCTTCTGATTTCTTTGGGCGTTAAAGGCTCTAAAACCTTGCTTTCGTTGGCGTTTAGTGTCATTTTGTGGCCGTTTACCTCTCTCTTCGTAGAGTGACAGGTGAGAGAGTAATCTTAAAATTTAAGATTGTCAAGAGACAAATTTTGATGGTTTCTAATAGGCGAAATTCGGGACGAAAGCGCACAAGAGAATTTGAACCTAATAAATTTGGCTTGTTATTAGCCGAGACAAGGCGCAACACGACAACACTTTCGCAAGTTGATTTGGCGCGAAGGCTCCATTTGGCGGACTCTTCCGTTTCTAATTATGAGAGTGGCGCGAGTTTTCCATCTAAATCAATAGCTGAAGAATTGGGACGAGAACTTAAGACGGACCTTATGCCAGCATGGTATGAAGTTAAAGCGGAACGTCAAAAGAATAGGAAACCGAAGACATCAGAGTCCCCACTTACTGTGCGGATATTGCCCCCTAATATAAAAACAGCAATAAGAGCCGCGCTTGGAGCCGAAGGCTATTCCACCGCCGATTCGGAAAAGGTCGAGCGACTTGTCGCCAAACATCTCTCAACGATCCGCAGACATAAGCAGCGCGGCCCAAGAAAGAAGAAGGAATGATTTTGTAATGATTCTCCTCGCTCAGGTCTTTAGGAAACTCACAAGTGGATGGAATAAAAGGCCGCTCACCGAGAGCGACTTTTATCGGCTCTGTAAAAAGCTCCACGTGTGTGTGATTGAAGACGGCTCCTATGATATGGTCGGCAAAGGTCTCTATATGGTCATTGAAAGCGTGCCGACGATCTTCATTAACGATAAACTTAAGGGGCTAGAAAAGCTCTGGGTTATGTTCCACGAACTCGGACATCATCTCCTACATACCCCGGAAACATGCTTTTTCTCAGAAAGCATACAGCATAAAGCGCAATCTGAGGCAAACCTTTTCGCGGCGGTCGCGCTTATTCCAGAGAAGATCGTCAGGCAAATGCCGCTGTGGGAGTATTACGAGTTGGATGAATTTGCGACTAGACTCTTGCAGATCAGGTTAGAGGTATTTGAGTTGTACAGTCTATAAAGAGGTTCTCTAATGAACAAGGTTCTCCTAGCCATTGCTTTCATACTGCTGAGTATCAGCTTAGCTGCGCCTCAACATAGAAGGCCTGAGCCTGCGCCTGATGATTGGTTGATCGTCACGCTAACGAAAAATAAAGCCTATTTTTATAAACCGTCCCAAGTAAGAAAGATTGGTAGAATCAGAAAGGTGTGGCTTAAAGGGATTCCAGCCGGAGAAGAAGATCGGCTCGCGTATATTGAAAAACAAGAGAGTATTGGTGCCCACGTAGATTACTCAGGGTATGTATATTCAATGGCCTTTTGGGATGTAGATTGTACGCAGGATAAGTTGAGGATCATTGAGGTGAAAGATTATAACCAATACAACCAACTCATCTTTTCCGCCAAACCGAAAAGGCTTGAATGGGTCAATATCGTGCCTGATTCAGTGGGCGATAATCTCTCCAAACTTGTATGTAAGTAATCTAGCCTTAAGAGCCTTTTTCCAGTTCCTTTACTACCTTCAGTCTATTCCTCTCTCTATCTAATATCCAAACAAAACGTCCTAAAAATATTTTCAATCTGCCGCAATTTTCCTATTGACAATCTTAAATTTTAAGATTATTCTCTCTACGTTCAGCGAGGTTAAAGAACTCGACAAACCAGAGAGAGGCGCTCCCAAACCATGAAATTCAACCCAAAAAGAGCACGCATCAACGGAGGCAGCAGACCTTTCAGTCTAATGCGCGCGCAGCGCGACGTGAAAGTCACAATCGTCGGTGCAGACGAGACTCCTACCGTCAACGTCCTGGACATTAGAAACAATCGCAGAATGATGGCAACGGAGAGCGAAATCTACGGCGCCACATTCAATTCTTTCAGCACGCTTGACCGCCGCGCGTCGCGCTCGGACGTGCTCCGGCAACTGCTCGACGAAGGCACTGTGCTCGCTAACCTTAAAGGTGTCTTTTGGCGTGCACGCCGCAAATCAGTGATGAGAAAGGCGGCATAGAGAAATGGCTGAGTCCCTTTTCGACCTAACATCTGACGCCCTCTATTTGGAGCAAGTTCTTGATTCATTTGGCGGCGACATCTCCGACGAAGAGCTTGAGGGCCTGATTGACAAGTATCTTTCCGAGCTTGGCGAAAAGCTCAACGAGAAGCTGGACGCCTACGTCACCCTGATCGCCGAGTATTCCGCCCGCGCCGAAGCTCGAAAGCGTGAGGCCGTATTCGTATTAAGTGAGGATGTGTAATGAAGGCAAGAGGTGTCAACAGACGATTCATAGATGGACGCATCGAAGATGATCGCTCATGGCTCGTAATTACGGGTGATGGATTCGGGCGTGTCATAATTTCTGAAGGCTTATCGCATGACGAGGCTAAAAGACTTTACTCAGCCATACAAGAATCCAATTACTATTCCTCAGCAACATTAGCTCTCGGTTGTGAAGGCAACAGACTCAATCACAAAGAGGTCCGACACATAGCCGAAGCAGATAAGGCTGAAGTGGGGCGATGAAGTCTCCCCGCGCTAAAAGCGGCGCGGTTTCACTTGCGAGGTAACGAACATGCCAAATTCCAAATGCACAGAATGTGGGACAAAGATTGTCGCTATCTTACCGACTCTCGCGCCTGCTAGTGCGCCTGTTATTTGTCTTGAATGTTCGGGCGCGTCCATTAATGACTTCTTTGATGGCGACGACGAAAGAGAGTTTGAGCCTGACCAGTGCCAAGAGTGCGGCCATGATTTCGTCGGGCTTGACGAAGGCATGTGTCCGAATTGCGATTATTGAGAGGTTTATATGATGCGAGTCTTTCGAGAAATCTTAAAAATTCCTGCTACTACCTTGTGGAATTTAAGCGAGTGGAGCGGCATTGGTTTAGGGCGATTCGCGCCGTTTGTGTTTGGGCTGATGCTTGGCTCTAAGGCTAGGAAGGTGAAATCTTGAAAGCGATTTCACGGTGGCTACGCATTCCTCCGCAATGTGAACAAGGACGGTCTCCTGCGAGGTTCTGATGAATAGCGATCTTCTCTTAATCATTCTCTCCGCAATAGCAAGCGCGCTCGTTGTAGCGCCTATAAGTTTCCGTCCGGGCTGGCGGGCGAAAGACGCGCGCTGGTGCAATGCTCTCGACTATCTTCAAACACACGGCCTGGCCGTCATCAGGAGAAAGAATCCTAATGAGCGCTGACGAAGCCACCCTTCTAAATAATTTTTACGAAGATAT
>QHXM01000047.1 GCA_003222945.1 Acidobacteriota bacterium | reverse complement strand
GTCTGGGTACCTTGCATGAAGCGTTCGCAATAATTCTTCGTACCACTCGATTCCAAAGTCAGGATGAAGGCCGCCCTGCATCAGAACGCCCGTCCCGCCTAAAGCAATCGTCTCGTCTATCTTCTGATAGATTTCTTCCATTGACCGAACGTAAGTCTCCGCATGACCGGGACGACGATAGAAGGCGCAGAAGGTGCAGACCACGTTGCAGACGTTCGTGTAGTTTATGTTGCGGTCAATGATGTAAGTGACAATGCCTTCGGGGTGAAAGCGTTTACGAATCTCATCTGCGGCAAGACCTATGCGAACGAAATCATCGGACTCCAGCAGAGTCTTACACCCGTCAGCCGTCATGCGCTCGCCTGCGAGCACGCGATCAAGAATGGGTTGAATGTCTATGTTCATAAGCAACTGGCTATGAGCAGGAAGCCTTCAGCCATTATAAACCAGATAGCAGCATTCGCGCCTTCCGAAGCGAGGAGACAATGAATTCAGCTTCAATCCGAAAGCGGAAAGTTTCAAGCGCCCGGCAACTTAACCGTAAACGTCGTGCCCTCGTTCAATGCGCTTTTGATTTCAATGTCGCCGCCGTGAAGACGAACTATACGGTAGCAGGTGGCGATGCGCTGATTGGCTTCGCGCTCGCCGCCCTTTACAAACGGCGTGCGGAAAAGCTCTCCCTGCACTTCATCGCTCATTCTCTCGTCAGTGTAACGCACCTCCGCGACCGCTTGTGCGTCTTCCGCCCACGTTCGCACTGTGATGCGAGCCTCGCCTGCGATTGAGTCTATTGCGTTGCGCAGGAGGTTGATGAAGATGTTGCGCAGCTCGCCCTTGTCGGCGCGAACGGTAAGTAAGTTGTCGGCAAGTTCCGTTTTGAATCGCACGCGAGCGCCGCGCTCATCCTGCGAAGCCTTGGCGTAATCTTCCGTAAACGCTATGGCTTCTTTTACAAGCTCATTCAACTGGACTGTCAACATCCCTGCGTGCGTTTTCGAGTTGTCGCGTTGAACGGCGTGCATGATTGAAATTATCCCAGTCTCTTGGCCGCGATTGATTTTCAAAACTTCCGGCAATTCACTCACTTATCATCTTCAGAGGCAGCACCTCCGGGATTATCCTGTGTTTATGTGCGAGCCTGTAGAAAAGCTCCAGCCCCGCGCGCAACTCTTCGGTCAACTCGAAAGAGATGTTTTCGAGCAGATAATCTCTAATATCGTTGAATGATAATCCAACTCTGTCTTTGTAGAGCGCTGCAATCTCTTCTATATTCGCAAGCCCTTCATCGCGTGCGCCTGCAAAATCAACGCGGCGTATTTGGTCCGCCATGTCCTCTTGCGCCATCCACATGGCGAAGACGAAACCCAGTCCGGTGTGCTTGCGCCAGAGTTCGGCCAAATCATACACTCCGACGCGCTCGCGCGGAAACGTCATGCCGGGATCGCCTATAATCAACGCGGCGTCGCAGACAGAGAGCATCGCGGCGACATCAGGTGCGTGCTCTGTCCATTCAGGCTCAATACTCAGAAACTCGCGGAAGATAATTTGAACCAGCGCAACGGACGTGCGCGACGAGATGTCGAGCGCCACCGAGCGAACGCGGCTTAGATTATCAATCTCTTCCCGCGTGACCAGCACGACGCTTCTAACGCGCGAGCGAGCGCCGACGCAGACATGTGGTACGACCACCAGATTGGGAATTCGTTGATATTCAATGACGGGTACGAGCGCAGCTTCTACTTCCGAGCGCGCAAGCATCTGAGCGCAACGCGCAGGAGCAGTGTCCGTCACAAGCTCTATCTCGCTCTGCCTTTCGCCGTGCAAAAAACTCCAGATGAGCGGCGCGCTGTTCAAATAGCTCGAAGCAGCCACGCGCGGCTTATTATGTTTTACTTCCTCTGTCTCTCTGTTCATTGCTATAAATCGTAAATCGTAAATCTTGAATAGACAAGAAACGATTTCCCTCTATCTACGATTTACCATTTACGATTTACGAATAACGATTTACGATTCTCTTCATGCGAATCCTTGATGTAAGCGTGCCCATCTCTGCTGAGACGCCAACTTATCCGGGCGACCCGGGCGTTGATATCGTGCAATGGTCTGCGATTGCCGAAGGCGACGCGGCCAACGTCACCCTGCTACACTTTGGCGCGCACACGGCGACGCATGTTGACGCGCCCGCGCATTTCATAGAAGGCGCTGGCCGCGTTGACAGTCTATCGCTCGACGCGCTGATCGGTCCTGCGCTCGTCGTATCAATCCCGGATGAAGTTGATGCAATCGAAGCGAGCCATTTGTCCATACATGATTTGACGAGCGCCGCGCGCGTGCTATTCAAAACACGAAACTCTAACTTCTGGTCGGACACACGGGGCGGCTTTCGCAAAGATTTCACGCATCTTGCGCCTGATGCTGCGCGCCTGCTTGTAGAATCCGGCGTGCGGCTAGTAGGGATTGATTACCTGTCGGTGGAAAAATTTGAGCCTGAGCGACACGTAACGCACGAGATTCTGCTCTCGCACGGAGTTGTGATTCTTGAAGGTCTGGACTTGCGCGAAGCAGCAGCGGGAAGTTATGAACTTATCTGCCTGCCATTAAAGATCGCTGGCGGGACAGGCGACGGAGCACCCGCGCGCGCAGTTTTGCGCACACTGGATTGACGAAATGAAACGGGAAGAATATATGCGTGAACGCGACAGGCTCGCTCGCTTTTCAATTCCAAAGCTTATAGAGTTACTATCAAGCCCTGAGCTTCGCACGCGCTTTCTGACAGAGATGTGTCTGCGCGATGCCGCTTCGACATGACTGAGTTTTAAGCCTGCGGCTTCGCAGGCAGAGCGTGAAAGAGGTATAGAAGAGTGGCGCGCGTGGTGGCGCAAATCTGAATCAACTTTCAAAAAGAGATGGCAGATTCAAGAAGAGGAACAACTCAAGAAAAGCGTGTGAGGAAATTGGAAGCTGATCGCGTTACGCAGGAGTCCGCGGGCTACCGCGAGCGCGTCTTTGAGATCGTCAGGCGCATCCCCGTCGGGCGCGTGATGACTTACGGGCAGATAGCGGATATTTTGGGCGAAGGCTACACGCCGCGAACCGTTGGCTTCGTCATGCACGCGGCTGACGAAGAGACTACGCCCTGGCAGCGCGTCATCAATTCGCAGGGTGCTTGCTCGACGGGCCGCGTCATACTGCCGCCAGACAAACAGCAGCGCATGTTAGAGGCCGAAGGCGTAGAGTTCGACGCGCGCGGGCGTTGCGATCTGGGGCGTTACCGCTGGACGCCGGAAGAGTTTGAAGAGGCCGAGCGCGAAGAGATGGATCAACCCAGTCTCTTCTCAGACTGAATTTCCAACCAAACGAGGAACAGTTTATGGATAACAGAGCTACAAACGCTACGAACCGGCTCGCGCCTTACGACATCAGCGCGCCGCGTTACTCGGTCTCTCATCATCTGGTGACGACTGCTTTCGAGTTACCCGGCTTTCGCATCATCAGCAATCTGGGCATTGTTCGCGGCATAGTGGTTCGCTCGCGTAACCTCTTCGTCAACATCGGCGCAGCTTTCCAAAGTATGGTCGGCGGGAACATCACCGCCTGGACGAAATTGTGCGAGCAGACTCGCTCCGATGCTTTCGAGATTATGATTCAGCACGCGACGGAGTTGGGGGCGAACGCAGTCATCGGCGCGCGCTACGACGCCACGGAGGTTGCTAAAGGCGCAACGGAAGTTTTGGCCTATGGCACGGCTGTCATCGTAGAGCCTGTTGACGCGGGAGAGACTTATCGTTCATGACAGATGATGCGCTCACGCCTGAAAAGGAGGAACGCATACGCGAAGCCTTCAGGAACGTTCCGTTCGCTCAGCATCTCGGGATTGAGCTTGGCGAGTTGAAGCGTGGCGAGGCTTCGCTTCATCTCTCAATACGAGATGAGATGAGACGAAACAACGGCTTCGTTCACGGCGGTGTCACAGCCTCGTTGGCCGACACCGCCGCAGCCTTCGCAATCCTCACAATTCTTGAAGCAGAAGAGACCACGACTACCATTGACATGACGATTCACTACATGCGCCCTCTCGTTCAGGGTCGTGCGAGCGCACGCGCACGCGTGCTGCGCGCAGGACGCCGCATCATAACCATCTCTGTGGACGTTCTGGACGAATCGAAAACGGTTGCAGCCACAGCCCTTACGACTTTCATCAAGCTCGCCTGAGCCGGAAATCCAGCTTTCTCCGTACGCTTTCGCTCAAAAATTTTGTGGACAAGAGTGTTGTTCCATGTCAAAATGTGTTTGACCTGCCGGATTCTCCGGCAGAAGCTTTTGACCTCAGAAGCGCACCTGTCAAGAGCACCGCTCCTTCGCTTCGGAATGTACTCTTTATATCAAGCACTTCTTACACAGCACGCCCGACAGCTAACACCAGTTCGCTGCGCGGAGCAGACTATCGCACAGCTTCACCGCTACTTTGAGGACGTGGTCCTTGAGAATAACCTTGCGGCGCTCGTCATAGAGAGCCTGCCTATGAAGGCAGAGCGCAGTTTGCGCGATCTGGCCCGCGTGCGCGAAGTGGGACGCGCAGCCAACAAGGCTTTCTTCTTCGTAGCACCGGGCGATGCGCTGCACGATCTACCGCTACGGACCAACGATCAGGACCGCGAGCCTATACTCTTAAAGGCCGAAAGCGAAGAGCGTAACTCGGAGCGTTTCGTGGTGATCGCCGACGCACGCTTCTCCGCGTTGCTCGCTTCCGTTCATAGCAACGACGAAGAGGATTCCGAAGGCGGCGGCGATAAAGTTATCTGGACGTTTGAGCCGGACATAGTTTACTCGGCGCTCGAATATCTCATGGCGCGCGTCACAGCCGAAGGCCACTTGCAAGCCGCAGCGTTTTCGTCCGCCGTTCGCACTTCAATGCCGAAGGCCACTTCGCTGCAACTGACCGTGAGCGTGACGACGAAGCTTGCGCGTCTGTTGCAAGAGCAGGCCGGACGCGAGATAGCGATCAACCGCATCGCAACCGCTATCAGAAACTCGCTCGAACTCGACAGCGTTCTTCAAACCACCGTGAACGAAGTCGGCCATGCTCTGAACGTTCAGCACTGCGCGCTCAGGATTGAAGGCGAGTCCGGCAAAGAATCCTTAACCAACATCTACATACGCGACGGTGCTGGAAGCGACAACTCGGAAGAGGCAGAGTTGCTGGCCGACCTGGACGCTTATAACGTGCGTCTTGCAGGCCGCTACAAAAACTACGTGCTCGATGGGCGCAACGAACCCGATCTGAATTCTCAAAGCATACGCCCGCTCGCAGCCGTGCCGCTCATCTTCCAAAAGCGCTTTATGGGCGTGCTGCTCGTTCGCTCCGACAACCCAACCCGCGTCTGGCAGGAGAACGAGATTCTGCTTCTGCGCACGGTTGCGGATCAGGTCACGGTCGCGGTCAACCACGCGCGTCTATTCTTACAGATGCAACAGCAGGCTTTGACAGACGGACTCACAGGCTGCTTCAATCGCCGCTCCTTCGAGATGCAACTGGAACGCGACCTGCACATGGCTACGCGTATGCATGTGCCTATCTCGCTAATCCTTCTTGATCTGGACAACTTCAAGCGCGTGAACGACACCTACGGCCACGACGTTGGCGACATTGCGTTGCGACTGCTCGCAGAAAACCTGCGCGAGGAGTTGCGAGGCGTTGATACTGCCGCGCGCTACGGAGGCGAAGAGTTCGCTGTGATTCTGCCGCAGGCGGGGATTGACGGCGCGCACATTGTCGCTGAACGCCTTCGTCGTCGCATAGAGCAGATGGAAGTTCCGGGCGTCGGCCACATCACTGCATCTTTCGGCATAGCCACATTCCCGCAGCACGCCTCTTCGCGCGACACGCTGGTCGTAGCAGCTGACCGCGCGCTCTACAACGCAAAGCACTCTGGCCGCAACTGCGTCTGCATTCCGCCCGATGATGCGGAAGAAGGTTCTGGAGTCGAAGCGCCCGCCGTCGTAAATAAAGTGCCCGCTCAAGTGAATGTCGTCCCGACCAATACTGCGGAAGCAACAGACTCGTCGCTTCTAATCTCCTAAACTCACTGTCAAAGCATGAGTCTCAAATGTGAAGAATGCGGCCTTATGAATTGGGGTAGCGCGAACTCGTGCGGGCATTGCGGCGCAAAACTTTATCCGAGTTTGTCTGGCGGAACGTATTCTGATGACGGAAGAGAGAATGCAGATTCTAAATCTCTACACATCAGACCTTTCTTCAAAGCACTCATCTATTCTTTCATTATAGAATTTGTGGTCCTGATGATTACCGGAGCGGCTACGATCAGATCGTTCTTCGCTCACAGCGCGGCTGACCCGAACAGCGCTTCAAACAATGTTCTGGCTCAAATCGGCATCTACTTTCATTTCCCGTCTTTCCTGATAGCCTTCCCTCTGAATCTATTCTTTTTTACTCCTTTGATTCAGATCGCGCTGATGACCGCCATTCTAACCATCATATTTAGACTGCGACTACAAAAGAGCGAACTTCGTCACTACAAGCTTCGTTAATTCAAGGCGAAATTCCAAACTCTCGTCTCCGGTCTGGCGTATAAACGAAAAATCGCGCATCATATAAGCACGCGATTTTTTAGAAACCGTCAGCTTTCTGGTTTGGATTTCTTCGCCTATGAATGACCTAAGGAAATTCGCACGCTACTTTCGGCCTTACAAGAAATCTCTAATCATCGGTATCCTCTGCATACTCGCTTCAACAGTCGTCGGCCTTCTAATTCCGCTCTTTGTCGGCCAGGCGGTTGACGATCTAATGACAGGTGTGACTTGGACGAAACTCACGCGCTACAGTTTAATCATCCTCGGCGTGAGCCTCGTTAGCGGCACGTTTCTATTTCTTCAACGGCGCATACTGATAGGCATGTCGCGCCACGTCGAGTACGACCTACGCCGAGACTTCTACGCGCATCTGATTGACCAGCCTCTATCTTTTTTTCAGGAGCACAGGACGGGTGATCTTATGGCTCGCGCTACGAACGACCTCGCGGCTGTTCGTCAACTCGCAGGGCCTATGATTATGTACACGCTTCAGACCATCTTCGTGGTCTTAATCGTTCTGCCTCTGATGTTGAAGATAAGCGTGCACCTCACCTTGATGCTCTTCATAACGATGCCGCTCGTCTCGCTTACCGTAAAGGTCTTCGGCCAGCAGGTTCACGTCCGGGAGCGCAACTTAAGCCTCGTGCGCATCTCCGCAGTGATGCGTCCCTTGATGCAGTTTCTTATAGGCACGGGCTACGTTCTGATAATCTGGTACGGCGGAACGCTCGCCGCTCGTGGCGAGATGACGACGGGACAGTTCACAGAATTCAATCTTTATCTGGGGCGTCTAATCTGGCCTCTCATTGCGCTCGGCTACGTCGTCAATCTATATCAACGCGGCACTGCGAGTCTGAAGAGGATGAACGCAATCTGGGCGATTGAGCCGGACATAAAGGATGCGGAAGAGGTTAAGCCGCAGCCGCCGGTTGAAGGCAAGATAGAGTTTCGCAACCTGACTTTCCGCTATCACGAAGAGCAAGAGCCTGTCCTCTATGACATCAATCTAACAATAGAAGCGGGCCAAACTGTCGCGCTCGTTGGGCGCACGGGGAGCGGCAAGTCAACTCTTGCGAATCTAATCCCGCGCCTGATCGAAGCTCGGCCCGGCACAGTCTTCATTGACGACATTCCAATCCGCAACTATCCGCTCGCTCAGTTGCGCGCAGAGATTGGTTACGTTCCGCAGGAGACATTTCTTTTCAGCGACGACCTGGCCGAAAATATTGCGTTCGGCGTCAAAAAAGCGGACCGCGCAAGCATCGAATGGGCTGCGGAGATCGCTGGACTGACTGAAGACATACAAGGCTTCCCCGATGGCTTCGACACTATGGTTGGAGAGCGCGGGCTGACGCTCTCAGGCGGACAGAAGCAGCGCACGGCGATTGCCCGCGCAGTTCTGAGACAACCGAAGATTCTGATTCTTGACGACGCGCTCTCATCAGTTGACACCTACACGGAAGAGAAGATTCTC
This sequence comes from Acidobacteriota bacterium, assembly GCA_003222945.1. Classification (GTDB taxonomy): domain Bacteria; phylum Acidobacteriota; class Blastocatellia; order Pyrinomonadales; family Pyrinomonadaceae; genus QHXM01. The sequence goes on along the minus strand of QHXM01000047.1, from coordinate 2,147 downwards.
GGTCGCCTGCGCGGCGTCATGAGCGACCGCACGAGCCTGATAATCTCGCACCGCATCTCCACAGTGCGCGACGCAGACTTGATCTGTGTTTTGGACGACGGGCGAATCGTAGAGCGCGGCACGCACAGCGAACTTCTAGCGCTCCGTGGCGAATACGCAGACCTTTACGAGCGGCAACTGTTGGAGGAAGAGTTGGCGGCGAGTTGATAAAATGATGAATGCGGAATGATGAAGAGAATAGAAGTTACGCAGTTAAGCGAGAATGAAGGCTCGCACTTTAATATTCATAACTCATAGAACATGGCAACGGTTGTCAAACAATTTCACGAAGAAGAGTCTATTGGAAAGACCTACGACTGGGAGGTGGCGCGGCGTCTGCTTCGTTACCTGAAGCCTTACGTTCGCGCGCTCATCCCTGCGCTCTTTCTGACGCTGGTTCTTAATCTGCTCGGCATCCTTCAGCCCATGTTCACGAAGTGGGCGATTGACTGGTACATCATTCCGGCGCAGACGGATGCGAGCCATTTGAGCGGATTGAAATGGCTCGCGCTTGCCTTCCTCGCCGTAAAACTCGCGCAATTCGTCTTCTCTTACTTTCAGGAAGTTCTGCTCAACTCCGTAGGCCAGCGCGTGATGTACGATCTTCGCAGCGAGCTTTACAATAAGCTGCAACATCAGGAGGTAGCCTACTACGACCGCAACCCTGTTGGCCGAATAATGACGAGGCTGACTTCCGATGTTGATGCGCTCAACGAGCTTTTCACATCGGGCGTCATAGACCTTCTCGGCGACCTTGTGATGATCGTCGCCATCATTGCCATCATGCTCTGGATGGATTGGCGTCTAACGCTGGTCGCGCTCGTCACAGTGCCTATGCTCTCTCTTGCTACAAGCTGGTTTCGCAAGGGAGCGCGCAGAGGCTATGATCGCGTGCGAACTCGTATTGCGCGCATCAACGCTTTTCTACAGGAACATTTTTCAGGAGCGCAGACCGTTCAGATTTTCAACGCCGAGCAGAAATCTCTAAAGCAGTTTCATGACATCAACGACGACTATCGAAATGCAAATATAGAGACGATCTTCTACTACGCAGTCTTCTTCCCGCTCGTTGATTTAATCGGCGCAGTCGGCGTCGCTCTGATTATCTGGTACGGCGGCTGGCGTGCTATGGGAACGAGCGCACTCACCATAGGCGCGCTCGTGGCCTTCATACAGTATTCGCAGCAACTCTTTCAGCCCATACGAGACATCTCTGATAAGTACAATGTGCTGCAAGCCGCTGTCGTCGCTTCGCACAGAATCTTTAGAACGCTGGACCTGCCCATCACGATCACGCCGCCTGAAAATCCTAAAAAGTCCGGGCGCGCAATCGGGCGCATAGAGTTCGAGCATGTCTGGTTCGCTTACAACGATGAGGACTGGGTGCTGAAGGATGTTTCTTTCACGGTTGAGCCGGGACAGTCGGTTGCGCTCGTTGGTCACACAGGCTCAGGCAAGACAACTATCACGAATCTACTGATGCGCTTCTACGACGTGCAGCGCGGTCGCGTGCTCCTTGATGGTGTTGACGTGAAGGATTGGGACTTGCAAGATTTGCGCGAAAACTTCGCGGTCGTCCTGCAAGATGTCTTTCTCTTCAGCGGGACAGTCGAGAGCAACATACGCTTGGGTCAGGAAAACATAACGGATGAGCGAGTCCGCTGGGCTGCAAGCGAAGTTCACGCGGACCGTTTCATTGCGCGGCTACATGATGGATACAAGACGGAAGTGAGAGAGCGCGGCGCAGGTCTTTCCGTTGGACAAAAACAACTCATCTCTTTCGCACGCGCGCTCGCTTTCGATCCCGCTCTTTTAATTCTGGACGAAGCGACAAGCTCGATTGACACTGAGACCGAGCAACTGATTCAACAGGCAATCGAGCGGGTCATGCGCAACCGCACCTCGCTCGTCGTCGCTCATCGCCTCTCAACGATTCAACGTGCAGACCGCATCATAGTCCTCCATCACGGCGAAATACGCGAGCAAGGCACGCATCAGGAACTTCTCGCACAGCGCGGCCTTTATTGGCGGCTCTACAAATTACAATACGCGGACAATTCCAGAGATGAGCAGAGTGCGGAAGAGCCTTTGAGTGGTCGTCTGCAATA
>QHXM01000074.1 GCA_003222945.1 Acidobacteriota bacterium | reverse complement strand
CGAACGGCAACGCTGTAGTCAACCTGCCGCCGAGTTTTGGTTATCTGGACGAAGCAGATATTTTCGGCTTTCTTCCTTTGCCGCTACTTATCGTGATTGTTGTTGCTCTGGCTACACATTTTCTTTTGATGAGCACGCGACCCGGTCGTTACTGCTACGCGATTGGCAGCAACATAGAGGCTGCGCGATACGCAGGCATTCGTGTGTCGCGTTATCAAATATCGTTCTACATAATTTTGGGCGCGCTCACGGGACTTGCAGGCGCGATTGAATCCGCGCGGCTTGTGACGGGACAGCCGACGGCAGGCGAAGGATACGAGTTGCGCGTGATTGCTGCGGTCGTAATCGGCGGCGGCTCTTTGAGCGGCGGGCAGGGAACGATACTTGGAACGATCATAGGCGCGTTAATTATGGGCGTGCTCTCGAACGGCGCGAACCTGCTGGGCATCTCGCCTTTCGCTCAGCAGATAATCATAGGCGCAGTTATTGTGCTCGCCGTCACCTTCGACGAGTTTCAGCGTCGGCGGCTGGAGGCAACAAGTCTATAGCTATTTCAGATGGAGATGAAGTGATGAGAAAAGTTTTCGCCGCAATTCTTACGGCGGTATTCATGTGCGGCTCGAACCTTTGCCTAATCGCGCAAGAGCGAACGAGCGCGCGCGCAAATATCTATCACGATGGTTGGATAGACCTGAACAAGAATGGCAGGAAAGATGTCTATGAAGACCCGAAGGCTGACATAAACGCGCGCATCGAAGACCTGCTCTCGCAGATGACGCTCGAAGAGAAGACCTGCCAGACCGCAACGCTCTACGGCTACAACCGCGTCTTGAAGGATGAACTGCCGACGCCTGAATGGAAGAAGCAGATTTGGAAAGACGGCATCGCAAACATTGACGAGCACCTGAACGGCTGGGGCGCGCAAGGTTCAAAGAGCATCTATGCCACAGACATTAAGAAGCACGTCTGGGCCATGAACGAAGTCCAACGCTTCTTCATAGAAGATACGCGGCTAGGCATTCCTGTTGATTTTACAAACGAGGGCTTGCGCGGCGTTGCCGCCTTTACCGCTACGAGCTTTCCATCGCAGTTGAACATGGGTCACACCTGGGACAAAGAGCTTATAAGGGAGATGGGTCGCATCGAAGGCATCGAAGGCAGAGCTTTAGGCTACACAAACATCTACGCGCCGACTCTTGACGCTGTGCGCGATCAACGCTGGGGGCGCATTGAAGATACTTATGGCGAAGACCCTTATCTACTCTCTCGTCTGGGCGTGGAGATGGTCAAAGGCTTGCAGGAGAATTTTCGAGTGGCGGCCACAGCCAAGCACTTCGCAGTCTATAGCAACAACAAGGGGGCGCGCGAAGGCGAGGCGCGTACAGACCCGCAGACAAGCCCGCGCGAAGTCGAGAACATTTTCCTGCCGCCATTCAAAGCAGCTATCAAAGAGGGCGGATTGCTCGGCGTGATGAGTTCTTATAACGACTACAACAGCATCCCCGTAACGGGAAGCAAATACTGGCTGACCGAACGGCTCAGAAATGACTTTGGCTTCAAAGGATATGTCGTCTCAGACAGCGCCGCAGTCGAATACCTCTATAAAAAGCACGCCGTCGCAACGGACATGAAGGATGCTGTGCGCCAGACAATCGAAGCGGGCTTGAACGTTAAGACGAACTTTACGCCGCCGAGCGACTTCATACTTCCCTTGCGCGAACTTGTAAAAGAGGGCAAGGTCTCTATGAAAACTCTGGACGACCGCGTGCGCGATGTCCTGCGCGTCAAGTTCATGGTCGGCATCTTCGATCATCCTTATGTGACGGACGCGGACGCGAGCAGCAGCACAGTCAATTCCGCAGAGCATCAACAGGTCGCTCTGCGCGCGGCGCGTGAAAGCCTTGTGCTTCTAAAGAACGAGAAGAACGTTCTGCCGCTCAGTAAAACGATAAAATCAATCGCCGTCATTGGTCCGAACGCTGACGACGACAGCCTCACTCAATATCGTTACGGTCCGAACGGCGTGAAAGGCGTGACGGTGCTTGAAGGTATCAAGAATAAAGTTGGCGCGAGCGTCAAGATCGTTTACGCGAAGGGCTGCGAAGTCACAGACGCGCACTGGCCGGAAACGGAAGTGCTGCCTGAGCCTCTGACAAAAGAGGAGCAGGCGGGGATGGACAAAGCTGTCGAAGCAGCAAGGAATTCGGACGTGTCAGTCGTAGTCCTCGGCGATTCTTCAAAGACCGTTGGCGAGAGCGCATCGCGCACGAGTCTTGATTTGCCCGGAAAACAACTCGATTTAGTCAAGGCCATTTATGCTGCGGGCAAGCCTGTCGTCGTTGTCTTATTGAATGGGCGACCTTTGAGCATCAACTGGGTGAACAAGTACGTGCCCGGAATTCTTGAAGCGTGGTTTCCGGGCACGCAGGGTGGAACTGCAATCGCGGACGCGCTGTTTGGCGACTACAATCCGGGCGGGAAATTGACCTGCACGTTTCCCAAAACCGTAGGGCAGATTCCGTATAACTTTCCGACAAAACCTAACGCGCAATGGGAGGGCGAGAAGACGCGCGTCAACGGTGCGCTCTACTATTTCGGCTACGGCTTGAGCTACACGACGTTCGCTTACAGCAATCTGAAGATCAGTCCCCTTAAGCAACACGCTCAGGGCAACATCACCGTGAGCTTCGACGTGAAGAACACAGGAGCGCGCGAAGGCGACGAGATTGTAGAGCTATACACGCGAGACCTTGTGAGCAGTGTCATAACTTATGAGAAAAACTTAAGAGGCTTCGACCGCATTCATCTCAAACCGAATGAGACGAAGACAGTGACATTTACTCTGACGCCCGACGATCTTGCGCTCTGGAATAGAGAGATGCATTTCGTTGTAGAGCCGGGCGCATTCAAGGTTATGATCGGAGCTTCTTCGGAAGACATACGATTGACCGGAGAGTTTGAAATTCTGCCAGAGAGCAGAGCGAGATGAATTGCATGTAGCCGGGAGCGCAAGGCTGTTGCCTGTAAGCTTGGCTTGCGCACTCAATTGTTCGCGCCATGCGGCGCTCATTGCACACTAGTGTTGCGTGCGCTCCCGGCACTCAACCGTTCTAATTAATTGTGACCGCATCTTGTCGTAGAGGTGATTTTATGGTTCGACTATTTACTTCCTATGTTGTTCTAATCCTTTGCATCGTTTCCGCATCAGCGCAGACAACTTCGACAGACCCTTGCGCGGAAGTTAAAACACAATTCGCCCGCGATGAGGCGAGACTTAAGGATTGGCCCGCGCTCGCGCGTTATCGTAAGGAGAACGCAACGGTTGCGCCTCCAACTAAAGATGAAAAGCGCGTGGTCTTCATGGGCGATTCAATCACGGATGGATGGAGAAATCCGAAATACGGCGGATTCTTTCCGGGCAAGCCTTACATTGATCGTGGCATCAGCGGACAGACCACGCCGCAGATGCTCTTACGCTTTCGCCCGGATGTGATCGCCTTGAAACCTAAAGTCGTTCTGATTCTGGCTGGAACAAATGACATTGCGGCCAACACAGGTCCTATGACGATAGAAGATATCGAAGACAATCTTGCTTCGATGTCTGAGCTTGCGCGAGCGCATGGCATACGAGTCGTACTCGCGTCCATTCTCCCCATAAGCGACTATGAGAAGAACAAGGAAGGAAAGCCTATCATACGATCTGTGCAAAGACCGCCCGACGAAATCAAGGCGCTCAACGAGTGGATGAAACGTTATGTTTCGGAGAACGGCCTGACCTATCTTGATTACTTCTCTGCGATGGTTGACGACAAAGGTTTTCTGAAAGAGGATTTGAGCGAGGACGGGCTTCATCCGAACGCGAAAGGCTATGCAATCATGTCCCCGCTTGCAGAGCAGGCCATAGTCGCAGCCTTGAAGAAGAAATGAAATTGAATCGAACTTGAATACTAAAAGAGACGGACTTGCTAGCCGTTCTCTTTTGAGGTATTAACTAGAAAACACTTTCCGTACATCATCTTTTGTCACAAGGCTCGCCCTTGAGCGGGGCAGGAGGAGATAATGGCAGACGAGCAAGACAAGAAGCCTCTGAAGAAAAAGTCCAATCACGATCCTGGTCGAAGACGATTCCTGAAAGGCGTCGGCATTGCCGGAGCAGGTGCGGCTCTTGTAGATCATCTGACGTTAAGCACAGATGCAAAAACTGAGTCTGCGACCGCTGACACTGGCGCAAAGCCTGTCACCCGAAACGTGAACATCATTCTGGATGTCAACGGGCAGAAGCGCACCGTTAGCGTAGAGCCGCGCACGACTCTACTGAATGCCTTGCGCAACAATCTGGACAAGCCGCTCACAGGTCCAAAGCTTGTCTGCGACATGGGAACGTGCGGCGCTTGCACCGTTCTGATGGATGGCAAACCCGTTTACTCCTGCCTTGTTCTGGCCGTTGATGCTGTCGGAAAGAAGCTGACAACTGTCGAAGGCTTGGGCACGCCTGAGAGTATGAACAGCGTGCAGGCAGCCTTCGTAGAGCACGACGCATTGATGTGCGGCTTCTGCACGCCCGGTTTCGTCACGACCATCTCTGCTTATCTGAAGAAGAATCCAAACCCAACGCTCGAAGAAGTGCGCGAAGCCTGCAAAGGAAACTTCTGTCGCTGCGGAACATATCCGCGAGTATTTGAAGCAGCATTGGCGGCGGCTAAAAAATCGTGAATCGTGAATCGTAAATAATGAAAACCGTTCGACGATTTACGATTCACGGAGAAAAAGTTATGCAACAGCAACAAGCACCTCCTAAAAAGAAAAAGAAGATTAAAGTTCCTAAAGTTATCAACGGCGTAGAGACGATGGTTGAAGTTGAAGTTGATGACGAAGGCGGTCCAGTGTGGGGGCCGAATGGCAAGCACGCAATCTTGAATCATCGCTTGACGCGCGTTGATGCACCGCTGAAGGTGAGCGGCGCGGCCGAGTACACCTACGACAAGAATCCGCCCGGCCTGCTCTACGGGCGCGTTGTTCGTTCGCCTTACGCACACGCTCGCGTGATTCGCATTGACACGTCAGCAGCGCAACGCATCGCGGGCGTGAAGGCTATCGTCGGCGCTACGAATGAGGATGTCGTCGAGGGAAGCAATCGCGCTGCGGACGTTGCAGAGAAGAAGGACAACATGGATTTGGGGAGCGCGAAAGCACCGCAGAAAAAAGAGAGAATCGTTCGCTTCGCGGGCGAGCCTGTTGTTGCGGTCGCCGCCATCACGCCCGAAATAGCCGATGACGCCGTGCGCGCAATCAAGATCGAGTATGAAGTTCTGCCGCACGTCGTTCGCGCCGAAGATGCGATCAAAGAGGGCGCGCCGAAAGTTTACCCGGACGGCAATCTTGAGCCGAAAGAGAAGCGCGGCGACGCAGCAAAGGTCGAGGCTTCATTCAAAGAAGCTGACGTGATATTTGAAGCTGAATACCGCACGCCCATTCTTCATCACTCGTGCTTGGAAACGCACGGAAACCTTGTTGATTATCGCGGCGGAGACAGTGCGACCGTGTACGCTTCCACTCAAGGAACATTCACAATCCCCGGCGATGCTGCGAAAGAGCTTGGCCTAAAGGAGAGCGCCGTCACGGCAGTCGTAGAGCACATGGGCGGCGGCTTCGGCTCAAAGTTCGGCATCGGAATCGAAGGCAAGTTCGCGTGCCAGCTATCAAAGCAGGCGAAAGCTCCCGTCAAATTGATGCTCACGCGCAAAGATGAATTCCTGCTCGCGGGCAACCGGTCCGGCTCGTGGCAAAAGTTCAAAGCCGGAGTGACCCGTGATGGAAAAGTGATTGCGCTTCTTGCAACACAATATCAACTCGGCGGTTTGGGCGATGGCTCACAGGCAGGACAACCTTACATCTACACTGTGCCGAACTTTTACCGCGAGCGAATTTCGATTCACACGAACGAAGACGCCTCGCGCGCTATGCGTGCGCCCGGTCATCCGCAGGCGAGTTTCGGCATTGAATCCCTGATGGACGAACTCTCTTACAAGGTCGGGATTGATCCAGTAGAGTTTCGCAAGAAGAACTTGAAGGATGAGGTTTATCATCGCCAGCTTGACAGAGGCGCGCGTGAAATTGGTTGGGAGCGTCGCAACAAGACGCCGGGCGGAGGAAGCAATCCGCTCAAGCGCGGGATGGGTTGCGCCATCGGAACGTGGGGCGGCGGCGGCGGACCACAATGCAAGGTCGAAGTCGGGATCGCGCGCGATGGCTCTGTCAGCGTCGCAGTCGGCACACAGGACTTAGGAACGGGAACGCGCACCTACACGCGCGCCATTGTCGCAGAGGAGTTGGGGCTACAGATAAACGATGTCGTCGAGCACATAGGCAACTCTAAACTCGGCGCGGCAAACGCTTCGGGCGGTTCGACCACGACCGCCTCGCTTGCGCCTGCGGTCAAAGATGCTGCGGTCAATGCACGATTGAGCATAGCGGAGAAACTCTCGCCCTTGCTCGGAGGCGCGAAACCTGAAGAGATAAGTTTCTCGCAGGGGCGCGTCGCGGGCGGTGGCAAGACTCTTACTTGGAAACAGGCTTGCGCTGCGCTTCCCTCCGCGGGCATCACTGCGCACGGCGAGTGGAAGTCTAATCTTCAATCGAGAGGCGTGCATGGCGTCTGCTTCGCGGAAGTTGAGGTTGATGTTGAGACAGGACACACACGCGCAATCAAAATGGTCCACGTTCAGGACATAGGGCTTCCGCTCAATCGTCTTGCGATAGAGAGCCAGATAAACGGTGGCATGATTCAATCGCTCGGTATGGCTTTGTTTGAAGGCCGCGTTATGGACGCCGCGCTCGGCTTACAACTTAATCCGGGCTTCGGCGATTACAAGATACCCGGCTCGTTTGAGATTCCAGAGCTTGTGCCTCTCATTGACGATGAAGATAAACGCGAGGCCGTGATAGGCGTGGGCGAGCCTTCGATCATCCCTGCGGTCGGCGCTGTTGTTAATGCAGTCTTCAATGCCTGCGGCGTGCGCGTGCGCGAGTTGCCTATAACGCCTGACAAGATTCTGATGGGATTGAGCGATAGGAGGACTGTATGAAAAGTTTTGAGTGGGTTAGTCCGACAAGCCTGAATGATGCCGTGAACCTTCTGAAGTCTGCGCCTGCTGGTGATGACGCAGATGATGTGGCGCGGGCAATTGCTGGCGGACAGGACCTATTGACGACCATGAAGGATTACATCACGCGACCCACGCGCGTTGTGAATCTGAAAGGCATACGCGGTCTTGATCGCATAGAGGGCGACGCGCGAAAAGGTTTGCGCATCGGCGCACTGGTAACACTCGCACAATTGGAAGAGAACACTCTTGTGCGAAGCCATTTTCCGGGACTCGCGGAGGCAGCGCACTCTATCGCAACGCCGCAGATACGAAACCTGGGCACAGTCGGCGGAAATCTCTGCCAGCGCCCGCGCTGCTGGTACTACCGTCTGGAAGAGGTCATCTGTCTGAAGAAGGGCGGCTCGAAGTGTTACGCGGCTGAGGGCGAGAATAAGTACAACGCTATCCTTGGAGGCGGTCCTTCATACATCGTGCATCCATCTGACCTTGCGCCGATGCTCGTTGCGCTGGGAGCGAGCGTTAACGTCACAGGAGCGTCGGGCAAGCGGACCATCCCTTTAGAAAAATTCTTCACGCTCCCGTCAGAAGGAAGCATACGGCGCGAGAATGTTCTTCAGAACGACGAGATCATAACGGAGATTCAAGTTCCCGCTTCCAGTTTCGCAGCGCATTCAACCTATTTGAAGTTCAAGGAGAGAGAGTCAATGGATTTCGCAATCTCTTCGGTTGCGGCGGCTGTGGAGTTGAGTCTGGCGAAAGTTGTCAAGCAGTCGCGCATAGTGCTGGGCGGAGTCGCTCCCATCCCCTGGCGAGCGACGAAAGCTGAGACTTATTTGACAGGAAAAACCCTTAGCGCAGATGTGCTCGCTGAGACTGCGCGCGTTGCGCTCGATGGCGCGAAGCCGCTTGCGAAGAACGCATACAAAGTTCCTTTGACTCAAACGCTCGTGCGGCGCGCGCTCGTGAAAGCGGGCGGCATGTCAGCCTGATTTGTGGAGGGTCGAGATGGCAGACGAAATGAACTATAATAATGAGCAGATCGTGGAGAGTTTGACGCAACCGGACGCAAGCACAGTCGTCGAAAGTCCGTTCTGCGCCTCTCTTCGCTCGAAGAAATTTTTTATGATGGACGAGCTTGCAACCGACGCGAGCCACTATTTAGACAGCAGTAATCATTGCTGGTGCAGAGAGACGCAGTTAGTTGTCGGACCGGATGGAAGCCGTGCGATGCCTACGCGCTGCGTGCCCGGCAGGTCTTGTTACAGTTCGGCGTTGGAGAGTTGATAAAGCGCCGAAAGATTTAAGGGAGGTATCGTAATGGGTAAGTTTTTCTTTTTAGGTTTGGCCTTGATGATTCTGTGCGGCTTGTGGCTAACGAATTCTCGTGCGGAGTTCAATAGCATCAAGGGTGATTACGTTGAGGTGCGTACGGCAAGCGTCTTTGCCGGTGCGTGCCACTACAATGGCGAGGTTGTGACAACAGGGCGCGATGCGTTGATGGCATGGCAGGTCAATTCAGGCAGTTGGAATGGAGTTGATCTCGCGGGTGTGCGTACCGTAGCTGTCGTTAGCTCAGACTCTAATCTTTCAGATACGCAGGCAGCGCGGCGCTCCGAATTGATTGTTGACAAGTCAGCATCACGCGCGCAAGAGTTGGCGATAATAGACGCAATCAAGACGAAGTATGCCGTGACACTCGGAAAGATTGTTTCAGTGCGCAACGAACCCGTTGAATTCAAGCATGAAGAGAAAGCTTACTCGATCAGTTCTTCGGGAATTGCGGCAATCAATGTGGAATCTATGCCCGACGATCTTTGCTGCCGTATGCCGCAACTCGTCTGGTACGAGCCGCTCATACCGCTCGCCGGGCGTAAAGTAGGCTACACTAGAGAAGCGCTCTACTCGGGCGGCGCAGTCGGCGATTCATGGCAGAGAGACGGCGAGAACAGCGCCTTTTATGGCAGCTTCTCATTTTAGAAAAGTGAGTCTGTTAGCCACATCTCAAGAAGAATAAAAGATTAACCACAGAGAACACAGAGGACACAGAGGGAGATTGTAGATTTGAAATAGCAGATTTAAGATTTCAAATCTTAATTGAATTTCTTCTCCTCTGTGCCCTCTGTGTTCTCTGTGGTGATAATTCACATCTTTAAGCGCCCGTAAGCGGCAACCATCCTTCTGCCATATTCCAGTCCTGTCTCCACAATTTCAGAAAAAAAATTCTTGACAAGAATCTGCGTCGGGTATATTGTCCAAACATCGAACAAATTAACCGGGAGCTTCCTCCGTGCGCAAGATCAACACACGCGATTTCCACGTAGCGACTCGCACGACCTCGCGCGAGATCAACCGTAGAATTGCGTTCAACTTGATACGCGAGCACCAGCCGATTTCGCGCGCTGACCTTGCGCGGCGCATGAACGTGACGCGAGGTGTTGCGAGCGTTCTGGTGCAGGAGTTGATCGAACAGGGATTAATATACGAGGGCGCGACGGGAGAGACGGCGCGTGGACGAAAACCAACTTTTTTACACATCAGGACGCAGGACCGGTTGGCGATAGCCGTTGATGTGCGCTTCAGCAAGACCTATCTGATGTTGTCGGATTTCTCAGGCCGTCAACTCGCTCTTGAGATTTACGACACCATCTTTACCATCCCGGAGTTCATTAAAGATTTAGCCGCGCGTGTTCGCAGAATGCTGAAAACGCGGGGTTTTGAAGGTCGTTGCGAGGGAATCGGAGTGGCAGTGCCAGGGATGGTGGATCAGCGGACGGGGCGAATCTTGAACGCGCCTGCGCTCGGTTGGCGTGATGTTGAGATACGCGACAAGCTAGCCGCCATGACCAATCTGCCTGTGCAACTTGAGAACTCTGCCCGCGCCTGCTCGCTCGCGCACATGTGGCTTGAGCGTGATGAGGCGCAGGCTTCCGTGCAGAATTTCGTTTACGTAAACGTGTCGGACGGGGTGGGCGTTGGTGTGGTAGTGAATGGCGAGTTGGTGCGCGGCCACAATCACATAGCGGGCGAGTTCGGGCACATGCCGCTAAGCCTTGACGGACCGCGCTGCCTGTGCGGTATGACGGGCTGCTGGGAAGCCTACATATCTAATCTCGCAACGCTCTCCCGTTATTTTGGATGGAATTTGTCTAAACTCAGTCCAAAATCGCTGCGCGATTCCAGAAACAACTCTTTTACAGTTCCAGACCTTATAGCACGCGCGCGCAGTAGTGGTGATGCGAAGGCCGATACAGCCATTCAGATGAGTGCGCGCTTTCTAGGTCTAGGTCTTGGGACGATTGTCAACGTACTCGATCCTGATTGCATTTATCTAGCGGGCGAGATCACGACCGCCTGGGACTTGATTGAGGATACTGTGCGTGAAGCGCTAAGAGAGCGCGCGTTGACAATTGCTGCGGCGCAAACTCCTTTGCGCGTAGCTTCAACGCATGAGCATCTGCGCCTGCGCGGTGCAGCGGCGCTCATCGCCGCGCCGACTTTTGCTGCGCCGCGAGTCGCTTAAGAGTTTGAAGAAAGAGCAACAGCTCTTACTTCCTTTCAAAGATTAATCGAAGCTAGAGGCTCAAGCTAACTATTCAAGGGGCAACCGCGCTCACCGTTTGTTGAGGATGTTGCCTACGGTCTGGAACTCTTCACTGGAGGTCAAGGATTATGCGAAGCGTAAGAAATCTCATATCTGTTTTAGGGATTATTTTGTGGGTCGCCATGCAATCAACTGTCGTGGCGCAGATGACCGTCGTGGGCCGCATCTCGGGCACGGTTACGGACCCCTCTAAGGCTGTAATTGCCGGAGCTACGGTTACAGTCACGGACGAGGCGACCGGTGTTTCACGCAGCGTCACTACGGACTCGAATGGATTCTATGTGGTGACGAATTTACCTGTAGGAACTTACCGCGTGTCAGTCGAGCAGCAGGGCTTTGGCAGGGAAGTAAAGACAGGCTACAGGCTGGATGCAGACGCGCGTCTTACGGCTGACTTTACTATGCAGCCCGGCACTGTCACAGGCGCTGTGGAAGTAGTGACCACTGGTGAGACTGTGAACACTGTCTCCGGCGAGGTTTCTCGTGTGGTGGACAGGGAGCAGGTGCAAGACCTTGCGCTCAATGGCCGCAACTTTATTCAACTCGCATCGCTCATTCCGGGCGTTGCGCTGATTGATGAAGATCAGATGGCTGTCACTACTGGCTTGGGCGCAGCCAACCAATCAGTTAACGGCACTCGCCCGGACCAGAACCTGTTAACGGTTGATGGCGGCTTCGATTTGGATTCAGGATCAAATGGCAGCCAGATTAACAACGTCGGCGTTGACTTCATTGAAGAGGTCAGCATCAAGACCTCCAACTTTTCCGCCGAATACGGTCGCCAGTCAGGCGGAGCGATCAATGCCGTCACACGGCGCGGTGGAAATAAGTTTCACGGCGGCGGACTTGAATTCCTGCGCAACGACAAGCTGGACGCGCGCAATTTCTTCTCGCCCGTAAAACAGAAGCTTCGCTTCAACGACTTTGGCTGGAATCTTGGCGGTCCAATAAAGAAGGACAAGTTCTTCTTCTTCGCCGGTGAAGAGTGGAAGAAGATTAGCCAGGACCTGGCGCCGTTTCGCACGACGCTGCCGACGACCGCTATGTTGCAGGGCAATTTCAGCGCCATTACCAGCGTTACGCTCAAGAAGCCCGCGACCGCCCCTGCGGGCTGCACGATTACAAACAACATTCTCAGTCCGCAGTGCTTCTCAACTGATGGCAAGGCAATCGCCGCGCTTTACAGTGCCATGCAAAAGCAAGCGCTTTCGTTTACAGATGCGCCCGGCACTAACAATGCAATCTATCAACTCTCCAATCCTTTCGATTGGCGCGAGGACTTCCTGCGACTGGATTATCGTTTCAATCAGAAGCACAGCATCTTCCTGCGCTACCTGCACGACAGGTACAGCATTCTGCTTCCCAACGGCTTCTCTTGCAGCGGCGCGACGGACGTGCCAAGTTGTCCCGAGAACCGCCTGCGTCCAGGCACTAGCTACCAGTTGTCGCACACCTGGATCATCAGTCCGACGCTAGTGAACGAAGCTTATGTCAACGCTTCATGGAACGGCCAGCGCGTCCTGCCGTTTGGAGAACTCTGGAAGCGAGAAACCTACGGCTTTACATTCCCGCAGGTGTTTGGAACGACTGGCGGCGGGCGCTTTCGCAATAGCATTCCAGACCTCACATTCTCTGGAACGGGCACGGTTGCGAATGCTAACGGTCAATCACACGCGCTACTTTCGCCAACAACAGATATTGCCGGGAACGAAACTCTGACCTGGACACATGGCAGCCACACCCTAAAAGTTGGCGCAACCATCATACGCAATCGCAAGGACCAGAACGCGCGCTCTGCTTACACAGGGAGCGTAACTTTCAATACCGGCAACAACACAGGCAATACGACGGGCTATGCGTTTGCAGATGCGCTCATGGGAAATTTTCAGGACTACAAAGAGTTTTCCGATGACCCTGTAGGATTCTTCCGCTTCACGCAGTTCCACACGTTTGTCACGGATAGCTGGAAGGTCAAACGGAATCTGAGTCTGGAGATTGGATTGCGCTACCAATATCAAGTGCCAACCTATAACCAGACGAATGAGCTTGCGAACTTTGACCCAAGCCTTTACAACGCTAGCCAGGCTGTAACGGTCCTGTTAAATGGAAACATTGACACAACAAAGGGCGGCAATCCTTTGAATGGAATGGTACGCGCTGGCTCGGGCGTTCCTTCGGACCAATTAGCGCGTGTGCCGATTGCCAATAGCGCGGTCGTGCAAGCTGTTCCGGCGGGCGCGCCGCGCGGTCTATTTAATCCACAGAGCGCTTTTGCTCCGCGCTTCGGTTTTGCATGGCAACCTTTCGGAAACGGCAAGACCTCAGTTCGCGGCGGATTCGGCATGTTCTACGATACGCCGGAAGGCAACATGATATTTGATGAACTGAGCAATCCGCCTTTCATACAGTCTGTTGATTTTCAGGTTGGAAATCTTTCCAATCCAAGTGGCGGCAAAGCGGCAGCGACCACTCCGCTCGCCATCAGCGCGATCAACCCGGACCTGAAACTGACTTACTCTATGAGCTACAGCCTTAGCGTGCAGCGCGAGTTGCCGCTCGGACTCTTTCTTGAAGTCGCTTACGTCGGCACGCAGGCTCGCCACCTGATTCGCAAGGCAGACATAAACATGCCAAGCCTTCAAGTGCTTTTAGCAAACGAGGCGTTGCCGACCGCACAGCGCGCGACGAACATCAATGCCCTGCGTCCATACAAAGGATATGGAGCGATCAGCATGTTCCTGAGCGATGCCAGTTCCAACTACAACGGGCTTCAGGTCTATTTGACCAAACGTAAAGGCGACTTCCGTCTCACGGGCAGTTACACCTGGTCACATGCCTTGACGGACTCCGGCGGCGGAGCGAACGACGTTAGGAACAGTGGAGGCAACGACAACATAGAAGATGCTTTCATGCGATCCCTCAACTATGGTCCTGCGCCATTTGATCGAAGGCACATCTTCGTAGCAACCTACAGTTACAACATGCCCTTCTTCCGCCACTCGAAAGGGGTTGTGGGCGAAGCTCTTGGAGGATGGGAGATAAGCGGCATAACCAGAGCGGAAACGGGCGAGCCTTATACAGTGACGGCTAACTCAAACTTCGGCGGCTTTAGTTTCAGGCGACGCGCAGATTACGTCGGTGGGAATGTAAGCGTCAGTAACCCGTCGCCGGACCTGTGGTTCAACAAGGCTGCGTTTGCGGCTGCGCCTGCCGACGTGATTGGCAATAGTCCGACGGGTGCGGTTCGTGGTCCTGGCCGCTATATCTGGGACATCTCTCTGCGCAAGGAGTTTGCTTTGCCGAAGGAAGGATGGAGGTTGCGTTTCCAGACAGATTTCTTCAACGCCTTCAACCATTCTAACTTCCGCTTCTCTTCGATCAATGCGCTGATAGCCAACAACACGAACATCAACAACGCCGCTTACGGCACGGTCACGTCAGCAGGACCACCGCGCCAAATCCAGTTCGCTTTGAAGTTAATGTTCTGAGGTTGGAGGTTGCAAGCATCCTTGATGAAGTGAGAACGAAAGGTTCACGCTGAAGGCGCAAAGAAAAAGCTTAAGGCGCTATTAGAGCTACTTCTTTGCGAGCTTTATAGCTCTTTGCGCCTCCAGCGTGAACCTTTCGTCTCCCGCTACTACGCTCAATCGCAAACTGCTAAAAATATTCTTGAAGACGAACTTTCACATAAAGCTGCTCTATCTCTGCATGTTGCTCTCGGCGACAGCGCCAGCGTGGGCTATGCCGCGCATTAAAGTCATAAAGCTTGCGGTCGCAAATCCATCGGACCAGCCGCGCACGCAGGAAGACATAGTCGTCAGCGTCGCAGAATTGAAACGCATCGCGCCGGATTTCAGAGCGGGTGACGTGATCGTTACGACCTCCGATGCTGCAACGCTCGAAGAAGACGCGCGCACGCTCTCTACAACGGAGCTAGCGTCGCAGGCTGACGACCTTGACGGTGACGGGAAATTCGACGAGATAGCTTTTCAGGTTGATTTGAAGCCGAAGCAAGTGCGCGTTGTGACGATTGCTTACGGCGACTCCGCCGCGATTCAAAGATTGCGAAGCGATTACCCGAAGCGCACGCACGCAAAGTTCACAAAAGAATTCGAGGGCATGGGTTGGGAGTCGGAGACGACCGGATGGCGCATCTACTTCGACCAGCGCAACGCGATTGATCTTTACGGCAAGCGCCGTCCTGGTCTCTATCTGGAACTCTTCGGCTCGCCCGAATACGACTATCACGAAGAGTCTCCGTTTGGTCGTGACATCTACAAGATTGGCGATGCGCTCGGCATAGGCTCTGTCGGCGCGCTCGTAGGCGATCAGGTCGTGAAGGTATCTGACGTAGCGGAGAGAAGCTGGCGCATCATAAGCGACGGACCAGTGCGCTCAATCGTTGAACTCTCCTACAAAGGTTGGAAAGTGGCGGGGCGTTCAGTTGATCTCACAAGCCGGATTACGCAATGGGCCGGAGAGCGCGGCTTCGAGCATCGAATCGCGTTGAAGAACGCCGAAGGCTTAACACTCGTCACGGGGCTGCCGCGCAAGCCTTCATTGGATGAATCTTATATTGCCCCATCAGCCGCAAGCCCGATTGCATGGCAAGCTACGTGGGGACATCAAGTACTTATGACGGGCGCGACTGCGACCGAAGCTTTGCCGGACCAGAATCTAGGACTTGCTGTGTTTGCGCCGGGTGCTGCAAGCCACGAGGTTGGAAAAGATGCCGCGAATCTTCTTCTTCAGCCTGAGTTGAAGAACGGCGTGGCGCGATGGTACGCGCTAGCCGCATGGGATCAAGAGACGAGCGAGAGCATGAAGGTGAGCACACCCGTTGCTGCTGCGAAATATCGCAACGGCTCATTGGTTTTACCTCAGAATGCTATCGCAACACGCGAGGATTTTCTTCAATTGGTCAAAGGAACAGGAGAGCGTCTTTCGCATCCTGCGCAAGTCAATGTTCTCTCACAGAGCGCAGCGCCGCAAAGTGCGCCGCCCGACACGCTACGCCTTGCGCGAAGCAAGACTTTCGCAGAAGCCCTTGAACTCATGCGACAGGCTGCGGACCGCACGGGCGCTAAATGGGAGTCCGTTATCTCGCAGACGCAACCGGAACAGACAGACAAAAACAACGGGCTGGGATTTTTCACGGAAGGCGATAACCAGACGGGCGAGTGGAAAAGTCAGAAAGGTTTTTTCTGGACGGGCAGCTTCTGGACCGGCGAGTTGTGGAAGCTCTATGCGAAGACGAAGGACGAGCGTTATCGCCGCTGGGCTGAAACGTGGAACGCGCGCATCATTGGACACGAAAAGGACGAGAACCACGACACTGGATTTCTAAACTATTATTCGTCCGCCTTTGCTTACGAGCAGACGAAGGATGCGAAATATCGTGAAGGGGCTTTGCGCGCGGCGGAGCGTCTTAAACAACTCTACAATCCTACGACAGAACTCGTCGCTGCGTGGAGTGTGAATGGTGACGACACCATCATCGACACGATGCTGAACCTGCAAATCTGGTGGTGGGCTGCGCGCGAGACAGGTAATCAGGAGTGGCGAGAGCTTGGATTAAAGCACGCTCTGAAAACATCCGAGTGGCTAATTCGACCCGACGGCTCAGTGATTCAATCCGTGCATTACAATCCGGGCGATAACCGCCAGGAGTTTCACTCTTCCGTTACTGAGAGCTTCGCGTTTCCGAACCAATCGCGTCCCGGCGAGAAGGTTTTCACGCACACGCATCAGGGCTTTGCGGCTGACACATCGTGGGGACGCGGAACGGCTTGGGCGCTCTACGGTTTCGCGGTCGCTTACGATGAGACTAAAGATGCGCGCCTGCTTGCGACTGCTGAAAAGGTTGCAGGCTACGTGCTGGACCGACTGCCGGAAGACGGCGTGCCCTGGTACGATTTCGCGGACGAGGGCGTGCATTTTAGAAACCGCGATACTTCAGCCGCAGCGCTCATCGCTAGCGGGCTGCTGCGCTTGTCTGAGTTGACAAAAGATAAACGGCGCGCCGCTCTTTATCGTCGTGAAGGCGAGCGCATAGTACAATCGCTCATTGATCGTTATCTAACTCCTGTCGGCGCGGGGGACATTACTCCGGCGGGCGTGCTTCGTCACGGCTCAAGCACAAGGCCGAACGATGGGATGTTGACTTACGGGGATTACTACCTGCTCGAAGCGCTTCTGTGGTTAGACGAGCACGCGAAGAAGTGAATTGAAATAATGGAAAGGGAAAAAGTATGAGCACGCAAATGGAAGTGTCAAAGGATCAGATAATATTTCGAGGAACGAACAAAGAGAAAGGGCGTCACATATCAATCACGCCTGAGAACAGCGCGATGAAGCACCTTGTCTATGGCCGCATCATCTTGGACAAGGACAAGCCGCGCGCTAGCTTTTCAACAGGAAAACTTGAAACGGGTTTGATCTGTCTTTCCGGCGAATGCACGATCAAGGCTGCGGGCGAGACGAACAGGATTGGTCGTTACGATTCAATTTACATTCCGCGCGACACGGATGTTGAAATCACAACAGAAAGTTCTGTTGATCTGGTGGAATGCTCTGCTGAGGTTGAAAACCTTTATCCGTTACAGGTCGTGCGATACGAGGACGTGGAAAAGGACGGCTCTCTGAAATTCAAGACGGGCGGAGCGTCAAACTCGCGCACCGTCAACATCACGCTTGGCAAGAACGTCGAAGCCGGACGCATACTTGCGGGCTTCACAACAAGTGAACCCGGACACTGGACCTCCTGGCCGCCGCACGAGCACGCTTCAATTCTCGAAGAGCTTTATGTTTATTACGACATGCCCTCGCCCTCTTTCGGCGTGCAGTTCGTTTACACTGACCCGGACAAGCCGGAGTTCGTTGGTGTCGTGCGCGATGGCGATGCTGTGATTATGCCGAGAGGCTTTCACCCGAACGTCTCTGTGCCCGGTCATCCGATTAACTTCGTCTGGTTGATGGCAGCGCACCGCGAGGTCGAAGATCGTCAGTTCGGAGTCGTTACCGTTCAGCCCGGATTCGATAAAGGCGGCTCTGGTCTGGAAGCCAGTCAAAAAAATAAGAAAACCATCTAAGCATTAGCTCGCACGCAAAGTTGAACAACTATGCCTGTCCTTTCATCAAACGCGATCAGGGTTTCGACCGAGAGTGCGAGTTCGGTGAAAGCCGCGCGCATGTTGCTCAGACTCTT
Organism: Acidobacteriota bacterium; assembly: GCA_003222945.1. GTDB lineage: Bacteria > Acidobacteriota > Blastocatellia > Pyrinomonadales > Pyrinomonadaceae > QHXM01. Next base: position 32,509 of record QHXM01000074.1, on the reverse strand, counting down.
GCGCGCAACGCAGCCAATTTCGAGGGCTGAGCTTGCGCGAAGACTTGGTTGTAATCGAAGTACGGTCACGGATGTTTTCAAGCCGCTGATTGCTTCGGGTCTCGTGCGCGAAGAGTCTTTGTCGTCTTCGTCGGTAGTGAATCGCACGCAAGGTCGCCCCGCTTTAAGTCTATCTTTTTGCGGCGAGCGCGAATTTTTCATAGGCGTGAATATAGGAGTCCGCCGTTCGCAAGTCGGTCTCTCAACTTTGAGCGGAGAGATTCTCGCTGAGGAAGAGTTCGACACTCCCGCCGATCAATCAAGTGCGTTATCGCAGGTGCGTGCAATCATTGAGCGACTCTGCGCGGGCATCTCTGAGCGTGAACTGAAAGTGATAGGCGTGAGCGTGCCCGGACCGACGGATGCAGGACGAGGCCGCCTTTTATATGCGCCGCACCTGGGCTGGCGTGACGTTGACGTTGCTGACAAACTGCGGCTTGATTCTGATTCGACTAACAATGGCGTGCCTGTCATTGTCGAGAATGACGCAACGGCGGCGGCAATCTATGAAGGTCGCCTCAGATTGCGCGATGGGAACGAAAATCTGCTGAATGATTTTGTGCTGGTCCGTTCTGGAACGGGAATCGGCGTAGGATTGGTGCTCGGTGGAGAAGTCTATCGTGGCACGGGCACTGGCAAAGGAATAGCTGGCGAGTTCGGGCACATGACGATTATCGCAGGCGGAAAGCCTTGCGTGTGCGGCAATCGCGGTTGTTGGGAGATGTACGCTTCGGCTTCCGCCGCTTCATCTTTGTACACGGGCGACCGCGTGCAGTTGGGGGGCAAGCGCGCGCCGCGTTACGTCGAGATAGTTGAAAGAGCGGAGGCCGGAGAGATAAGAGCGCAGAGAACGCTCGAACGCATAGGCGAATACCTGGGCGTAGGCATTGGCAATCTAATCATAGGGCTTGGCGGCGCGCTCGAAGTTGCAGCGGAAGAACTTCTGACGACAGGCTTCAGCACATAATTTCCGAGTCGGGAATTACTCGTTTCCGGCATCACGTATCAGAATCACGTCCGACACTGTAGTCCCGCGCTCTGCTAATAATCTTCCATCTTTGAACCAGTCGAAGCGGTAGATTAGATCGGATTTCCAATCGGTCAACTGTACAGGCTTTCCGCCATCAACTGGCTGACTCCAAATGTTCGAGACGCCTTCGTGCATGGCAACGTAAGTCAGTGAGCGTCCGTCAGGCGACCAGCGTAGCGCGGGCGTGTTTCTTGGAACTAACTTCTCAAACTGTTTGACGACGCGCCCATCTGTAGAAGAGATGAGAGTGAGTTTAGCTGGTCCGGGCGCTTCGTTCGGCAAGAGACATGCTATCAACTTGCCGTCCGGCGAAACAGCAGGGAGAAGCGCCGTGTCCGAAGTCAACTGAATGGGCGCGCCTCCGTCAATCGAAACACGCCAGATGCAGTTTTTACCTTGAGCCTTCCCCTCATAAAAGACCCACTGCCCGTCCGTAGAGATGCTGGGAGACTGCACGCCTTCTGTGCTCGTGAGAAGCAGTGCGTTATTGCCATCGGCGTCCATGCGCCATAGCTGATTCTTACCCGTGCGGCTTGAGACGAAAACTATGTATCGGCGGTCGGGCGAAACAACGGGCTGCAAGTCCGCGCCTGTCTCAAACGTCAACTGCTTCTGCTCTGTCCCATCCGATTTCATAATCCAGATGTCCGGGTTGCCGGTCTGTCGAGTCGAGTAAACTATGCGACCGTCGGGCGTCGAAGAAAGGCCGAAGCGCTCGCTGTAAAGTTCGCCCGACACGTTTGAAATCTTTCGCGCTTGAGTCCAGTCGCCGTTCGGTGCAATCCAGAAATTCTTAAAAGGAGTGGACTCTGATGCGGCGACCACTCTGGCATCCCTGCTCACGCTGACGCCCAAATAGCCGTTCACATCGTTGGTCAATCGACGCGTTTCGCCTGACGGATAAGTCATCAGCCATATCTGGTCGGACATGATCTCAGAATCCGTGTTCCACGCAGTCAAGACGACGCCGCTTCCATCTGCAAGCCACGTCACCTGTCCTATCCAATTCCACCTGTCGCCCAAAAGCGTCCGAGCTTTTCCATCTTCAACATTAACGGCGACGACGCTGGCGAAGGAACGCTTGCCGTTATAACTCTGCGTCGGAACGAGTATAGTCTTTCCGTCAGGCGACCATGCTGGCCCGTTAACGGAGAATCCGTCTTCGTAATCGAGAGTCGCAAGTTGACGCCGCGAAGTTCCATCAAGGTCTGCGACAATCAGCGCCGTGTGCGTCTGGTCCGTCCAGTGAACAAAGGCAATCTTCTTTCCGTCAGATGAGAACTCAATGCGGCTGCCTACACTCTCTTGCAAGACCTTCTGCGGTGTGCCGCCGAGCATAGGAACTCTATAGAGCGTGCCGACGAAGGTGTCTTTCTCCACCGTAACGTAATAGACCCAGGCGCCGTCGCGAGAGAAAGTGATGCCTCGATAGCCAACGGGGGCGGGCGCAACGATCTCTACGGCGCTCGTAGTATCAATCTGCCTGACCAACAGGCTCTGCATATCGCCGTTAATCGCACTGTAAGCGACATACTTGCCGTCGGGCGCGAGTGTGACAGCAGAGATGTTTCCGCCGTTTGTAAGACGCGAGATGCTTATCTTCTGAAATGCAATGTCGGATAATTTGCCGCTACTCGGAAAGAAGAACTTGCTCGCCGCCAGATAAGCGATGACGAGGATGGCTATGATGGCTGAAGCAAAAATAATCAGCCTACGATTTACAGGACGACGAACAGTGCCTGATTGATTCAACGGCTCAGGCAGGTGCGTGACCTGACTTACTTGAGATTGAGCAGCAAGCGTCGCGGGCTGTGGCCTTATGTTCTTGTCATCAACGATTGCTCTCTCTTCTGTCGCGGCCTCCTGAAATCCTTTCACGCTCTCTTCAACAGCGACAGGAAATTCACCGAGCGCCTTCTTCTCAGCGCTCTTGTAGTCGTGACGCGAAACAACTTCAACATCTGCTCTGAAACGATAACCGTGCTTTGGGACAGTTTCGATGTGTTGCCGGCCTTCTTTATCCGTGCCTAGAACTTTGCGTAGCGTGAAGATATTCTGCGTCAGCGTTTTCTCTTCGACAAAGGTGTCCGGCCAGATCATGTCCATCAGCCGGTCTTTGCTGACGAGCCGCCCGTGATCCCTTACGAGCAACAGAAGAATGTCGAATGCTTTGGGAGTGAGTTGGACCGGGACGCCGTCTTTCATCAAAACGCGCTCCTGAGTGTCCAGAAAGAATGGACCGAAGCTGTAAATCTGCTCGGCCCGCTCGCCAGTCTGGATTAAACGGGGCGGCGAAATCTCTTTGTCAAAGGTTTGAGATTTTTTTGATATGAGTTTGGACACTTTTTTGTTCTCGAATGCTAAAAGGTTTCTGTCCAGACGAGCCGGAAATCGGCTGGATACAAAAGCGGTCTGCGGGCTGAACAGGGCCGGGACGCGCACGACTATTTATATTCGACTATTGTGGAAGGAAGCAAATCAAATGTACAGACCTGTAATGTTTCTGGCGAGGCCGCTCCTTGCCGCTCTGGTTCTGCTCTGCGCCGCACACTCTCTTACCTATGCCCAATCGGTCACTCCCGCCATGCAGCGCGCAAACAATCTGTTTGAAGCGAAGAAGTGGACGGAAGCCGCAGAGGCTTATAAAGCAGTTGTAAAAGCTGAGCCGGAGAACGCCAGAGCCTGGTACAGACTCGCCTCTGCTCAATATCAACTAGGAGATTTCGCCTCTGCTGCCGAGAGCTTTCAGAAGAATATTAGCCTAACCAACAATCCAACGGCGATCTTTAATCTGGCCTGCGTCTATGCGCGCATGAACGAAAAAGATAAAGCCATCGAATGGCTCAAACGACTTTATGCGCCCGACGCGAAGTCCTTCGTCTATCTCTCTTTCGACCTGAATGATTCGGACCTGAACTCTTTACACGACGACCCGCGCTACAAAGAGATTTGGCTCGCGGTGGACAAGAAGAAAAACCCCTGCATGTACAGCGCAGAAGCCCGTCAGTTCGATTTCTGGGTAGGCGAATGGGATGTCTTCAGCCCGCAGGGACGCAAGGACGGAACGAGCGTTATCCAGCGCTTCGCAAACGGCTGCGGCATTCTGGAGAACTGGGCGGGCGCGATTGGCGGCACGGGCAAGAGCATAAACTTCTACGACCCGCAAGGAGTCAAGTGGTTTCAATACTGGATAGGCGCGGACGGAAATCCGCAGCGCTATTCAGGCGTCTATCGTGACGGCGCTATCAGATACGAAGGCGAGCCGTACACTCTGAACGGAAAGAAGATCATCACGCGCTTGACGTTCTTCAACGTTGACGCCAACACGGTCCGGCAACTCTCGGAAAGATCAGACGACGACGGCAAGACTTGGACCGTCAATTACGACTACAAGTATGTACGGCGCAATCAAGCGGACAAGTCTTCATCGAACCGTTGATGAACGAAGAAGGACGATGAATCACTTAAACTCTAACTATTGGTCTGGATGAAACATGACTCCAAAACTCTTGCAGATTAGTTTGATGCTCTTCATTTGTGCGGCTGCTCTTTACGCGCAGCAACAGAAATCACAGGGAAAAGTTCTCTTGCACACATCTGCTCTAAAAATCAACGTTGACGACATGGATAAAGCGCTCTCTTTCTACGGCGACAAGCTGGGCTTTGAAGTCGCAGACAGAAGCGATTATCCGCAAGTGGTGGTGTTGAAGACTGGTGACAACTTCAAGCTGATTCTGAGCAAGGTCAGGCGATTGCAAAAGGCTGCTGCGACTGAGACTCAGGTTAGTCTCACGCTTCAGGTCAACGATCTGGATCGGGCTATTGAGAAGATGAAGTCGCTGAACGTTCAGTTCGGCGAAACGAAACCCCGAAAGGAAGCTGTCGGCAACGCTATCTTCATACTCGATCCATTTGGCAGAAAGATTTCGCTGATGCACGAGACAATCGTTAAAGACGAACCGTTCAAAGAGCCTAGAGTTTACAACTTTGGCGTGTTGATTCCAGATATGACTGCGGGAAGAGATTTCTACGCGAACAAACTGGGCTTTGTGGTCCGCAGCGAGAAATATCTGCCGCTCGACTTACCGCTCGGACACGAAGATAAGAGTTTCGCCTTCATGCTTCATTACCGGCCCGGCGTGACTTCAATCAAGAGCGAGTATCCGAGCGCCGCGCCGTTTGTGATGATGGTTTTTGAAACTACGGAGTTGGAGCGGACCAGCGCGGAGTTGAAAACGCGCGGAGTCAAAATCCTCGCCTCGAAATCCGGGAAGCAGGGAAAGAGCGTTGTGATTGAAGACCCGTTCGGCAACGTATCGGAGATTGTCGAATCAAGTAAGTGAGATATGCGACAAAGATTCATGATTTACTCTGGAAAAAACTGTTGCCGGAAAGCTCGTTTAGAAGTTTGTTCGCTCTTAATGTGCATAGGCGCAATCCTTGTCTGTTCAAGCGTCGCGCTTGCCCAATCAGATAAGTCGAATGAAATATCAAAGCTGAAACAACTCTGCGATCAGAAAAAATATTTCGAGTTGCGCGACGCTGTTGAGAGCTATCGCGGAAAACGGGACGCAAGATTGCTCTTCTTTCGCGGCGCGCTTGCCAACAGCTTCAACGAGCCGCGAGTCTCGATGAAATATCTCAATCAGTACATCGCACGCGCCGTAGCGGACGACGAATGGCTGTCAGACGCTTACACGATGCTCGCGGATGATTTCGTAAAGATGTACGACTACGGGCGAGCCTCCGACACTTACCGGACGATACTCGACCGCTTCAAACAGAGATTGAAGCCGGATGAGATTGAGGACTATGAAAATTCGGCTACGTTCTATGGTTCGCTGCGTGAAGTGCCGCGTCAGAGAGTGACGTTAGGCCAAGCCGCACGACTGAACGAGCCGAGTTCCGAAGCAGGTTGGAATGTTCCGGTTTGGGCTAACAACCAGAGAGTCAGCTTGGGTCTTGATACTGGCGCGAACGTCTCTTTGTTAGCTAAATCTGTTGCCGAGCGCCTGGGCGTTAAGATGCTGAATAAATCAATTTCAGTCGGGTCAATCACAAGTATAAAGGTTCAGCCTAAGCTCGGCCTTCTGCCCACGATGAAGATCGGAAACGCGACGATTCACAACGCGGTCTTTATCATCCTGGATGATGAGGCTCTGACTTTCCCTGACGGCTTCGTTCTTAAAGGAGTGATTGGATTTCCTATCATAGCGGGCTTGCGGAAAATCTCATTCAATGGGGACGGCACAGTCTCTGGGTCTGGAAGATCATCAGGAAGAGGCAGACCGAGCATGAGTCTTGACGGCAGAAATATTCTGTTTCAGGGCGAGTATGAAAATAAGAGACTCACCTTCATGCTCGATACAGGAGCGGAGAGGTCTGTTCTTTACGCTCCCTTCCTTCATGATTTTGAAGATGAGATTAGAAGTAAATACAGCCAGAGAACAGAAAAATTTACAGGCGTCGGCGGCACGGAGGAAGTCCCCGCTTACATCGTCAAAGATTTCGCGGTCAGCTTCGACGGCAAGAGTGTGCGGCTGCCGGAGATTCGACTGTTGACGAAAGTCTTAAATGACAACAGCAAATTTTATTACGGCAATGTCGGGCAGGATTTAATCAAGCGCTTTCACCGCATGACGCTCGATTTCGATTCGATGCGTATCGCTTTTGAATAAGAAGAAGGAGAAAATAGGTATGGTAAGAAAATCTCTATTTAGAATAGCTTCAGCATCTCTTCTGTTGATTGCAAGCGGCCTGATTATTTTCGCTTCAACCCCGCTGCACACTGAAAAGGGGGTTGGTCAGGCGACGACCGCATCAATGGTCAGCGTGGATTTCGATTCACCACAATGGCAGATAATGGACGCGAACGCGCGCAAGGAAGAGTTTCTTGGGCGCAAGAGTCTCTTCCTTAAATCGGGCTTCGCTTTTCTGAAAGACGTTGATTTTCAGGACGGTGTCGTCGAAGTTGATATGGCTATGACGAATCTCACATCGTTCGTGGGCGTTCTGTTCAGAGCCGAGAGCGCGGACGATCACGAGATAGTCTATTTCCGTCCGTTTAAGAGCGGCCAGCCGGACGCGGTGCAGTACACGCCATCGTTCAACGGTTCCGCTGGCTGGCAGTTATACAGCGGCAACGGTTACACGACCGCCCTTGAGATTCCGCACGATCAATGGGTACACGTGCGAATGGAAATCTCTGGACTCACGCTCAAGCTCTATTTCAACAACTCTGAGAAGCCCGTGCTCATCAACGAAGATTTGAAGCGTGGGTACAGTCGAGGCTCTCTCGGGCTTTGGGGAATCGTAAACGGCGGACACTTCTCAAACTTTCGTTACCAGATAATGAAACCAGCAGAGAGACGCGCGCCGCAACAGGCAACGGTTGCACCCGGCATTCTGACCAGATGGGAGTTGTCGGAAGTGTTTGACGTTGCGCAGAGAGACCCTGAGACGCTGCCTGATGCCGCGCAGATGCTTGCTATGAAGTGGGATCGGGTTGGAGTTGAAACGCCTGGAATGGTTGTGATTGATCGTTATCGAAGGGGTCCCAACAAGGGACAGTTCTTTACAGACCCTTCTGAGAGATTGGGCGCACGTCCCGGTCGCAAAGTAGTTTTAGCGCGGACGACCATCTATTCCGACCGTGACCAGATTAAAAAAATGTCTCTGGGCTACAGCGACGAAGTAACAGTATTTTTGAACGGACAGCCGATGTTTACAGGCAGGAGTGCTTATCACTACCGCGATCCGGGATTTCTTGGAATCATGGATGTTGAAGACGACAGCGTTTACCTGAACTTGAAGAAGGGGCGCAACGAGATCGTTCTATCGGTCGCAGAGTATTTCGGCGGCTGGGGCTTTATCTGCCGCATTGACGATCCGCAAGGAGTAAAACTCGAATGAGGAGAGTTGATTCAACTCTTCTTATCCAAGCTTCTGTATATATTCTCCGCACTGCTTCTCGACCGTGTCTGTGTTGCGGCGGCTCTGCTCGTAATCAAAGCCGTCGTCGGGGATGAGCCATCGCCCGTTCGTGCCTCTAATCAGGTGGGCCAATTCGTGCAGTAGCATTAAGACTCTTGCCTTTCGTGTGTTGGCTGAGAAAGAGCCTACGCCCGGAACGAAAGCTTCCGAAGTAAATCTCTTCTCCTTATAAAATGCCCCCCACTGATTGATAATGCCTTTTGCAAAGAGGCGATAGGAAAAGCCGTTCATGGAGTTCAGAAAATTACTGTAACCGCCCGTCATCTTAATCCCTGTCTTAGCATCTATGTACGACTTACTGAATTTCGCCAGCATTTGATTGAAGACTTTCAGAGGATCAACAGTGCCGCCGTAAAAACGGCTGCAATTATTATCCGCGCTTAAAATAGTGAACCCATCTCGATAGGCCGTTATGAACTCTCGATCTTTAATGGAGAGCGCTTCGGGCTTGAAAAGAGTTAAAGGGTCCGGGACAACTACATCAGTTGATTCGATGGAGGAACGCGCGAGTGGATTCGTAGTTCCGCCAGCGTCGGTAAAGGCTGGCCGGTTGTTAGAAACGTATGACGAGGCGGCTAATGTCAAAGCCAGAAGGAAGGTGACGTGTCGCATTTCACTTAAACCTCCATGATTTACGTGTCTCTAAAAGTCCGTGCGCTTTTTTGTTGAAGAGCGGACTTGCGATAGCTTGCGCGAAGCGCGCGGCCTTCGCTCTCTTCGTGGCGTAAGGTGAGGCAATTGGAGATGAATGTCTTGAGGAAACAGTAATAATATTCTGATTCTTCTAAACGATTTCTTAGATTCGTTTGAAATTTATGGGCCTGAAATTTTTTGTCACAAAATCAGGGACGGCGGTGTTTCTCTTTACAAGAGGAAGTTTCTTGCGGCTCTAACGTTTCAGCTTAAACTCGGGTAGTTTTAATTCAAAAGAGGAGGTCGCTTACATTGAAGAAGAACAGGCGGGGACGCCAATCTGTGAGCATCTTCTTAGCAATCACACTGCTTTTTGTCTCTCACTCAATCGCTTCGCCTTATGCAATGATTCAGTGGAAGGTCGGCGATGAAGTTGAAGTAAAGCAGAGGTCGGGCGATTGGGTGCGGGCGCGAATCGTTAAGATCGAGGACTTCAGAGCGACGGGCAAAGGATTCTATTACCGCGTTCACGTGTACGACGCACAAGGGAAAAATACCGAGTGGGCTGCAAAGCCGGATTCGATTCGCGCTCCCCTTAAGGAGATGGACCCGGACGGGATTTCAACTTAAGGTCATACGGCTTTTCAAAAAAGTGATGTTCAACCTAGTGCTCTGTACTTTTAGTTTTTAGAAGTTATGAATTGCCACTAGCTTCAGCTAGTGGAGAAGATTTCCTGAATTGATAGGCTTTAGCCGAAATCTTTTGGCTAAAGCCTATCTCTTTTTAGCTTTGCTATCCTCCAGCTAAAGCTGGAGGCAATTCAAATAACCTGAGAGATGAAGAGAGAATCAAATTGCTCATTCGTCTCTCAGGAAGGCGGGCTTACCCCCGCGCTCCTTCGCTCATTTTTCTCGCAGTCCTTTGATAATCTCACGAATCTGATTTGCGTCCTGAGCGTTCGGCATTAATTTGAGATAGGTCTCAAGCTCATTGATCGCGCGCTCTCTTTCGCCGAGTTCTATGTAGAGCGCGCCTAAATATCTGTGCGCAAGATTCGCTTCTTCGCCGCCGATGGCGACGGCGCGCTGTAGCTCCTTTTCGGCTTCAGCGTTTCGCTTCAGTCTAATCAAAGCGCGTCCTCTGTAGAGATGCGCGTCAACAGAAGTCTCATTCTTTTCTATCGCGCGACGTAGTTCCGTTTCCGCTTCCGCAAACTTCTTCTGTTGTAGAAGCACGTAGCCGTAATTGAGTCGCGGAACGAAAGCGTCGGGCGCGAGTTTGAGAGCAGATTGAAAAGCTTCGGAAGCTTTATCGAGACGATTAAGCTGTAGATACTGAGCGCCCATTTCGTTGTAGGCCAGAGCGAAAGCAGGATGGATTTGGATGGCCTTCTCCAATTGCTCAATGGCCTTCTTCGGCTCATGGGCCTGCCCTAGTGAAAGCGCCTTTAGATAATATTCGCGGGCTGCTGCCGGAATGCTTGCGAGTTCTGCGTTTGTGACTGAGGGGCGTGCGCTGCTCTGTGATTTCAGCCGGAGTTGAATCTGGACGGTGACTACCTGGCCGCGACTGTCCCTGATGCCTCCATCTGTAACCTGAACCGTTTCGTTTGTTACCTCATACTCTGCGCCTGCGTTGACTGTCAGATTGTAAGTGCCTTCCGGTAATCTGCGAAAAATAAATGTTCCATTGTCGTTGCTAAAGGCAGAGATTGTGCCGCCCTGCACGCTTGAGAGTTCAACACGGATTCGCTTATCAACGGGATGACCTGACGGGTAGTACAGATGTCCTTCGATAGCGTTCCTGCCCCTTCCGGGATCGCTCATGTCCGTTATGCCGTCCTCAGATCGAGAAGGGTTTCTGTTGGTTTGAGCGCAGGCGTTTGACTGAAAGAGAGCGATGAGCAAGGACGTGCAGAAGATAAGTGATGCTTTAGGAATCAGAGCGATTGCGCGTGCACGGTTCATCTTCATCCTTCATCCTTCATCCTTTCATTGGTGAATCTTGCTGCCAGATGAATAAAAAGGAGGGGAGTCAATTAAGACTCCCCTCTAATGACTGTTTCCATAGTCGCTCTATTAGAAGAGAAACTTGATAGCGAGTTGAACGTTGCGGCGTTCCAGGTTGCCATTTGGCGTGATGCCCTTTGAAGCCGTGACCGCTCCGTTCGCAACATCAAGTGTTCCCGGCGTGATGTACAGGTTCGCGTGGTTGAAAGCGTTGAATAGCTCTCCGCGAAATTGCAGACTGTAGCGCTCGGACAGCTTGAAGTTCTTGTATATTCCTGCATCCACGTTCCAGTAGTTCGGACCACGGAACTGATTGCGCTTGGTCATGTTCGCAGGGTACGGACCAAAGTCTGAGCAACCACACACAGGATTCAGCGGAATCGTAGATTGTAAATGGCGTTCCGGTCCTGGCGTTGAAGATGCTCGTCAACTGCCAGCCGCCAAGGATAGCTCCCTCAACACCATGCGACTGCTTGGCGAAAGGCAGCGTCCAGATAACGCTCCCTACGAAGCGATGGCGCACGTCCAAATCTGAGTAGCCATAGTCCAGACTCGGATTGAACGGATTGGTCAGACCCAGATTGTTATTGTAGTTCGACTCGCTGAACGTAGTGCTCAGGTTATCTTTATTCACAGCATAAGTGTAATGCGCTGTGAACTGCACGCCCTTGTGACGGAAGTTGTTGCCGTCAAAAGAGACGCTCACCGAATTGTAGTTCGAGTAGCCGTCATTGCCGCGTGCGTTAATGCCTGAAAACTGGGAATTGAGTCGCGTAGTCACGCCCGGCAGCCCCAGGTAGAAATGGCCTGAGCCGGGCTGGTTGTAAGGATCAATCGTATAGAGCTTTCTGCCAGCCGATCCTGAATAAGCCACCGAGAAGAGATTGCCCGCGCCCATCTCTTTCTCAAACGAGAGACTGTAGAAGTGTGCGTAGGCGTTGACGATGTCCTGTCTGACATGGCGCAGGCTGCCCTTCGGTATAGTCTTCGTCGGAGGCGTGTTGCCTGATAGCGGTCCGAAGTTGTTTAAAGTTATCGGCAGGACCGGAATGTCAGTCGGTGCTACGAGCGCAAGAACAAGATAGTTCGGCGGGTTCTGTATGATGTTGAAAGTGACGTTGCCGAAGTTGCGCTCGTAGGCCATCCCGTAGCCTCCGCGCAGACTCATCTTGCCGTCTCCGCGCACGTCCCATGCAAAGCCCAGACGCGGAGCGAAGTTGTTCTTGTCAGGCTTCCACAGCCCGCCGACCGGACTGTTGCCCGCAATCTGCACGCTGCCGCTTGCTATACGCTCCTGCAACGTGTTGCCCGTACCGAAATAGAAGTTCGAGTCAAGGTTAGGATTCTTGTTGTGCTGTACGCCGTAATACTCGTAGCGCATACCAAGATTCAAAGTGAATCGCGGGCGAACGCGCCAAGAGTCGTTGAGATAGACAGCCCACTCGTTGTAGCGATTGCTGCGAGTAAAATCGGGTGGTCCGACGGGCAGGCTGACTGTCTGTCCGGGGAAATGCCCCTGCGGGAAGATGGCCGCTTGAAACTCGCCCAGGACGCCGCCCACAAAGTTGTTAAGTGCTGTGGCGTAGTCGCCGCCGTTGGCTGACAGACTCTCGACGGCAGTGTCGTAAGCGCCGAAGAATCGGTTGTCCTGAATATAGTAAGCGACGCCGCCGAACTTGAATTGATGACGACCGCGCGTGTAGGTCAGGTCTTCATACACCTGCCCTACATTTTGTGGTCCGCCGAAGCCGACGGGCGAGCTTGCGCCGTTGTAGGGCCAATAGCCCGGAAAGGCTATAGGATTCCCGCTGACTGTGCCTGTCGGCCCCGGAAAGATGAAGAGTCCCGGTCCGATGGGCTGGTCGCCGTAAGGCTGCTCCTGATGCAGACGGTTGAGCGCCAGCTTCGTCTCCGAAACAAACGAAGAGCTAAAGGTGTGCGTCAAGGAGATTAGAAAGCTGTTGTTAAGAACAGTGCCGGGCGTATCAAAGCCAGCGTAAGGGCTGAACCCCACAGAGCCTTTGAAGTCCAACTCGCTCTCTCGCGCCCAACGTCCGTAGATTAGCGTCTTGTTGCTCAGGTTGTAATCAACGCGAGTAACGGTCGAATATTTGTTCTGCGGAATCCCGCCGCCTAGTTCCGTAGGCTCTGTGAAACGGACCAACTGGAACGCAGGAAGAGCAGCGGGTAATGCCGTGAAAGCGTTGCCCGTCGTCGGCAGGTTAAGAATTCTCGCCAGATTGCCGACCGTATAGACTGTGCCCGCTGGCGTCGCTTTCAGTTGAAAGCGGCTGAAGTAGTTCTGCGTGTTCGCGTTTGAAGCAGCAATCAGTTGCGCGGTCGGCACGACCGACAACACGTCGCCGACGCTGCGAACGCGCGTCCACTCGGTGCTGTTGAAGAAAAAGAGCTTCTTCGTTCTGTTCACAGCCGACCCGCCTTCACCAAAGCGCGGCAGGACAACCGGACCGCCAATCGTGTAGCCGAACTGGTTGCGCGTGAACACTCCACGCGGAACATTGTTGGCATTGTTGTAAAAGCCATTGGATGCCAGCCGCGAGACGCGATTGAACTCGTAGCCTGAGCCGTGAAATTCCTTCGTGCCTGCGCGCGTCGCAACGTTTATGATGCCGCCCGTTGCGCGCCCGTATTCGGCGGAGAAGTTGCTCGTCACGACGCGAAATTCGCTGACGGCGTCGAGCGGAATCTGCTGGCCTACGGCTGCGACGTAAAGGTCCGTGTTGTCCACGCCGTCCAGAAGAATATCCGTGCTCGCAGCGCGCTGCCCGTTGATTGAAAAGCCCGCGCCTCGGCTTGAAGCGCCCGCGCCGGGAACAGGTCTGCCCGGATCATCTGAGGCGACGTTATTCGAGAGGCGGATTAAATCATACGGGTTGCGCGTCAGCGTTGGCAGTTGACGAATCTGCGTGCCGCTGACAACGTTCGAGAGTTCCTGAGACTGCGTGTTGACTTCGACGCCTTCCTGCGCGACCACGTCAACCGAGCCTGAAACTTCTGAGAGCGCAAGTTGAATGTCGTAGGTGACGCGTGATCCGACCGTGACCTGAATCCTCTTGGTCGTCGGTTTGAAACTTCCAGCCTGAGCAGTCACGTCGTAAAGTCCAGGTTGAAGCGCAGCTACTGTATAGACTCCTTCGTCGGTGCTGACGGCTGTGACGACGCGCCCTGTGTCAACGGATTTCACGTTGACTGTTGTGCCGGGCACAATCGCACCCGTAGGGTCTGTGACTTTACCTGTGATTTGGCCTGTCTCCGTTTGCGCTATTGCTGCACACGCGAACAGAGCCAGAGTTAAAAAGGCTGAGAGGGCGCACAAGAAAATCTTTGTTGCCCGTCGCCCTATGCGTACTTTTCGCATATTGAAAATTCCTTTCTGAACTCGATGGTTGATCTCTTTGAAAGCTCGCTCCTCTTTTCTGCTCGCTAATACATGAGCGAGGATCGAGCGAATAGTTTTCTCTTCACGCCGCATCGGACCTGGACTCTGTTGAGCCAGTTCGGAAGAGGCGTTTCTGTTTGTTCCGCATTCTGAACAGTGGAAAAGCAAGCCATGCTTTTCTTACTTTGTGAGGCGCAAGCTTTGTGCCGATTTAGTTAGTCATTAATAAAGTTGCTCTGGCGTTGACTCTAAGAGTGTGTATGACTTCGCATGAAGCGTTGAAAATTTATGTATCTGGATTTAGGCAGGGCGAAAAGTTGGCGGATTTGGATAAAGAGTCGGTTTGATTTGATTTGAAGAGTGGGAAAGCGTTCAGATATCTGGACAGAGCGGAAAAGTAATGTGAGGAAAGCTCATCAGCATCAGGAGCGTGAATGACCGTTCTGTTTGATGTGCTGCTGCAAGCCGGTGGCAGCATTCACAAGCTCGTCTTCGTTCAGGTTGTAGCGTTTGATCTTGGCATTCAAGGTGGCGACTTTAGTATTCAGAAGACGCGCGGCGCGGCGCTGTCGTCCGCCCGTGCGGATTAAAGCGCAGCGAATAAGATCAGCCTCGAAGCGATGAACTTCGTCGCTCAGGTTCACTTCGCTTCCGCTTTCAAGAGGCGACGATTCGGCCAGCGCGTCAATCTCTTTCAGTAGAGCGCGCGTTAAAGTCCTCAAGGCTTCGATCTTGTTATGACGCGCAGTCTCGCTCTCTGAAGATGCGGCGTCAACACTGTCGCTCGCTAACCGCAACCTTTCGTTCTCAATGGAAACTCTGTCCTGCATAACTGCCATCTCCGAAAATTTCGCACGGTTCAGATCATCAGGGGTTTAGGTGAGCGGCTAAGCTTGGCTCAACCTGCGTGATGGTCTTCCAATCGAGGTTGTAGCCCTTGATTTTGTTATTGAGCGTTGTGGGCTTGAGTCCCAGAAGACGCGCCGCGCGCTTTTGAGAACCCCTGGCCTGAACGAGCGCGAACTGAATGAGCGTAATCTCGAAGCGCTCAACCTCGGCGTAGAAATCTATGCCCTGTTTCAGATTGGGTATCTGGCGAGCCTTCATAATCTCAAAGATTGAGACGGCGTCCAGCGCTTTTGTGAGCGCTGAGGACAACTCTTTCAAGGTGGTGTAGCTTTCGTTAACCGGGTCGCCCTGCGCGGTGCGCCCGCGTCGCTTCTTCAAAAGATTCAAATTACTCATAGCCTCTTAATCCCTTTCTTCTATCTGCCTGAATCTGAGGCGAGAGTCCGTCAGGTTGCGACTCTTTGCTCTCAAAGTTTCAGGCAAGTAATGAATCAAGACAGATAAAAGTCTTCCTACTGGTCCTTCGTGTCGCATAAATGGGACTATTGCCAAAATTTTGTTTACGAAAGCTGATCCATCCAGAATTTTGGTCTTCGTCCTCGAATTTGGAGTGTAAGTAAATGCAACCATAAATGTCTTGAGAGCGTTCTAATAAAAGCCTGATAAATTTCTCATCGGGTCGAAAAAGCAAAGTATGAGCGAGAAGCGCGCGACCTTTTACGAGTTCGGCCCCTTCCGACTTGATGCCTCGGAGCATATGCTGCTGCGCTCGGAGCAGCCAATCCCGCTTTCGCCAAAAGTTTTTGAGACGCTGCTTGTGCTTGTAGAGCACGGCGGCCACGTTCTTTGCAAAGACGAATTGATGAAGATGCTGTGGCCCGATAGCTTTGTGGAGGAGAGCAGCTTGACGCAGAACATCTCGCTGCTTAGAAAGGCTCTGGGCGAGAGCGAAGAGCAGAAGTTCATCGAAACCGTCCCCAAGTGCGGCTATCGCTTCGTCGCGCCGGTCCGGATTGTTAACGCAAAGCCCTCGGATTCGTCTATTGCTGTGAAAGTGAGCGGCAAGGAATATCCGGCTGATAAGATTGCTGTAGAGGAGCTTAAAGAATCAGAAGACCGGGAGGAATCGAATAGCGAATCTCAGGCTCATCTCTCCTTGCCGATCCTTTCAACGCATAAACCGCAGCATCCCGCGCTTGTCTTCCTCAGTCTTGTACTGCTACTCAGCGTTGCAGGCGGCGCGTACCTTTGGAAAGGAAAACCGGACGCGGGCGGCAGAAGCGCCGGGTCATTCAACGAAATTCGCTCGATGGCTATTCTTCCTTTCAAGCAGGTTGGAGACGAAAGCGGCTCGAACGGTTACTTAGGTCTGAGCATGGCCGACGCTCTGATCGTCAAGCTTAGCGGCTTTCAACATCTCTCGATACTGCCGACGAGCACTGTCTTTCGTTACGTCGGGCGAGAGCGCAATGCGGTTGAGACGGGCAAAGAGTTGGGCGTCGAGGCCGTGCTTGACGGGATGATTCAACGCGTCGGAGACAGAGTTCGCGTGACGATGATACTCGTCGGAGTGAGCGATGGGCGGACGCTCTGGTCCGGAAAGTTCGATGCGCGTTTCACGGACATCTTCTCGCTACAGGATTCAATCTCGGAGCAGGTTGCTGCGACCATCAACACACACACGACTGATGAAGAGCGGCAGCAGATTGCCAAACGCTCGGCGGATAACATAGAAGCCTATCAGTCCTACATGATGGGGCTCTACTTCGCCAATAAGCGAACGAAGGAAGGCTTAGTTAAATCCGTCGAGTTCTTTCAGCAGGCAATTCAACAAGACCCGAAATATGCGCGGGCCTACGCCGGACTCGCCGACTCGGAATACCTGATCGCTTATTATCGCTTCGGCTCATCCACGCGCCAGGAAGGTTTCAACGAAGCCAAGCGACTTGCATCGAAAGCTCTCGCATTGGACAGCATGCTCGGCGAAGCGTACGCCACGCTTGCCGTAATGGAGCCGAACGAAGAGAAGTGCGCCGAGCTATTTCGCAAGGCGATTGATCTGAGTCCGAGCAACGTCGTAGCGCATGTGCGTTATGGCTGGTTTCTGTTTCGACCCGGCTCGCTCGACAAAGCTTTGCAGGAGATGAAGAGGGCGCAAGCGTTAGACCCCGTCTCACCTTTAACGAACTGCGCGCTCGCGCAGATGCTCTATGGTCAACACAACTATGACGAGGCGATTGGTTTCGCGCGCCGCGCACTTGAACTGGAGCCTGACCTGTTTATGGCGCACAGTCTTCTCGCAGACATCTATGAGGAGAAGGGGATGCTAAAAGAGACGCAAGATGAGATTGATGATGCGCGTAAATGGGCTGAAGATGATTCTAACGTCGGAGACCTGCTGGAAGAGGATGGCCGCGTCGCGGCATTCGCAGGGCGAAAGGCGGACGCGCTCAAGACTATTGATAAATTGAGAGAGATGTACAGGACAAAACCCGACGGCGTTCTGCCCATAAACATAGCGCTGGTTTACGATGCATTGGGCGAGCGCGAAGAAGCCTTGAAATGGTTGGGAGAACAGTTCGAGAAGAACGGAGGCTTGCCTTTGATTTATAGATTTGATCCACGACTCGACGCTCTCAGGTCCGATCCGGCCTTCGTAGAGCTTAGACACCGCGCTAGATTAAAGTCCGAGAGAATGTCTTGAAATTGGAAGTTCCCCGTATGGAATTCAACGCGGCGGAAATTAGTAACAGCAGATATTCGCCAATGAATGGCCTCGCTAACACGAACGATTCTTTGTCATAGAAGGAGACCGAGCGGAGCTTGCAGTCAATACCTTTGAATGAGAAAATGCGAGGCGGGTAGAAAACGTCAGATTCTTCAATCATTCCTGCGACATCAGAACCGAGCCGTCCCACTCGCCTCAATCGTGATTATATGAAGCGCCGGGGGATAGTGTCCTCAAGGGCGGTTCAAAATATTCTGATAAATTTCTGATTGCATCTTATGTCGCAGAACGAGCATTTATTTCAACTCTTCGAGTTCGGCCCTTTCAGTCTAAACGTCAGGGAGCGACTCCTGCTGCGCGGTGAAGAGTCCATCTCTCTTTCTCCGAAAGTCTTCGACACGCTGGTCGTGCTGGTTGAAAACGCCGGACACGTTCTCACCAAAGATGAACTGCTCAACAAGCTCTGGCCCGACAGCTTTGTAGAAGAGAGCAGCCTGACGCAGAACATCTCCATGCTTAGAAAAGCGCTCGGCGAAGACACGACCAATCCACGCTACATCGAAACTATCCCGAAGCGAGGCTATCGCTTTATCGCCGATGTGAAGAAGCGAAACGAGGGCGGCGAAATCCCCCTTATTCAAAATAGCGACAGCGAATCAATTGCTCTCGAAGGGGAAGAAGAAGAAACGCCGGTCGAGCCGCCGCAGAGCCTCATCGTTTCAACAAGAGAGCGAGACCTCGCAGCCGAGATTCACACTCCCGTTCAACGCCGCAATTGGAAGCTTTACGTTCCTGTCATCATCCTCTGCCTTGCGGCAATGGCGATCATCACAATCGTGCGCGTTAAATCACTTCGCCGGACCGAAAGCTCTGGAGAAATCAGGTCAATCGCCGTTCTGCCTTTCAAGACTATAGGCGTCCAGGACGAAAAAGATGTGTTGGGACTGGGCATGGCCGACGCAATCATCATCCGTCTAAGCAAATTCCAGAAACTCTCGACGCTTCCGACTAGCACTATATATAAATATGTGGATAACCAGAGAGACATTCTGGCAATCGGTCACGACCTGGGCGTTGACGCCGTGCTCGACGGAACAGTGCAGCTTTCAGAAGGCAGAGTGCGCGTCACTGCGCAACTGATTCACTTGAGCGATGGGAAGACGCTCTGGGCCGGAAAGTTCGACGAAGAGTACGGCAACATCTTCGCCGTGCAGATCCATTCCTTACTTTGAACGCGCCGTCGAGCAGGATCGAAACTTCGCGCTCGCCTACGCATACCTGGGCGACTGCTACTACTACAACGCGGCGACCAGAGGAAGCGTTGCCTCTTACGACGAGTCAGTGAAGAAGGCGCGAGAGAATGTTGAAAAGGCGCTCGCTCTGAATGAAGGAATCGCCGAAGCGCACACCGTTGTCGCGGGAATCAAGACGCTGGAAAAAGATTATGCGAGCGCGGCCATAGAATACAAGCGAGCCTTGGAACTGAATCCAAACTTCGCAAGAGGCCACAACCGTTACGGAGTTTTCCTGTTTCATATGTCAGACCTTAGCGGAGCCGTCAACGAGTTGCGTCGCGGTCAGGAATTAGACCCTGCGTCGCGCGTCAGTAACGCAGCTCTGGCAAACATGCTCCTTTTTGAACGCAACTATGATGAAGCCATAGTCTATGCACGCAAGGCAGTTGAGATTGACCCGGATTTCGCGCCCGGACGACTCGCTCTCGGAGAAGCCTATCTGCTGAAAAGAATATACGGCGAATCAATCGCTCAGTTTAATGAGATATTGAAGAGCAAAGCAGCAGGTATGAATCTGCAAGTAGCCAAAGCGGATTCAGCCATCGCTTACGCGAACTCTGGACGAAAGGCGGAAGCGCAGAGTCTCTTGCAGGATTTACTGAAAAATGAAAAGGACATGTTGCCTTATGGCTACGCAACAATCTATGCGGCGTTAGGCGACAAAGATCAGGCGATGAAATGGTTGGAGAAAGAGAAGCTGACGCACTTCAGAATGGCTACGCTCAAATACGATCCCTTCTTAGACCCGTTAAGGTCAGATGAAAGATACAATCAACTTCTTCAAAAGCCCGTCGAGGATGATTACGAATGATGTTGATTATTCAAATAAGCGTCTGAAGATTTTTATCTTTCCATATCCCGGTTCCAGGGAGCAGATGAATGAAAAAAGTTGCCACCATCACTCTTTTGATTTTCTTTGCCGCATCATTAGTTCCAGCCCAGACGAAACAGACGGACAAAGATGCGCTCAAAGAACTTTTAGTAAACCTTGAGAAGCAGTCATGGGTTGCGTGGAAAAATCACGACGGCAAATTCTTTCAGGGCTTTCTCTCAGACGATCACGTTGAAGTCGGCTTCGGCGGATTGACGAACAAAGCAATGGTCGTCGCCGGAGTCGCCAGCCCCGCCTGTACAGTTAAAAGTTATACGGTCGAAAAGTTTGAACTGACGGTCTTCGATGCGAGCACGGCGCTCCTGACATATCATGCCGCACAGGATACTGCTTGCAACGGCAATCCTGTGCCGAGTCCTGTCTGGGTCAGTTCGCTCTACGTCAGGCGCAATGACCGCTGGCTCAACGCCTTATATCAACAGACGCGTGCGTCTAAATAGAGAGTTCGAGAAGTCTGTCCCAATCGCTCCAGCCGCTCCAGTGCCGTCAGTCTTTAATCTGCGCGTCCTTACTTTCGCGGACGGCGTTGCAAGATCGCCGTTTAGTATTCATTGCAGCAATGATCGTTCGGATAACGGGACACTAAAATTTTGCTTTCTCCGGCATTTGAAGATTGTCAGGATTGTCATAGATTTTTTCTTTTCGGATTTCTCCAAAACTTCCAACCATAATTTTAGTCTTCGATGTTTGTTCGCCTACACACGTCCGTCTCAATGCTCCAATCTCGTCAACGCATCGCATCGCAAAATCTAGATTTTCATCTCAATGTGAAAACGTCCGACCATCATCTCCTCAAGGTTGGCTTATCAATTGCCTAATTCAATAGCGGCTCATTCAGGTAGCTGGATCGTCTGGTTGCGATGGTCTGAAGTTGAGGAATCTCTGTTCAGTTTATTGAACAGAGATTCCTCAACACTATTAACCCGTTGACGCCGACAGCGAATCAAGATGCGGACCAGCCATTCACCTGTTGAGCTTTAAGCGCTATCAATGTCTCCCGGCTTTTAACTAATTTCAGCGTAGCTCAATTGATGAAGGAGATTTTTATGAAAAGGTTAGTCATAACGGCGCTCGTCGTCTGCCTCTCGGCAGTCGCAACGTTTGCCCAATCCAATACCGGCACACTCGTCGGCACTGTCTCTGGTCCTGACGGAGTGATCGCCGGTGCTGCGATTACTCTCACGGATAACAAGACAGGCAAGGAGAGGACTGTCACTTCAGGTGGAGAAGGCAGCTTCAGCATTCCACAACTTGATCCCGGAACCTACACTGTCAAAGTCACAGCCCAGGGTTTCAAGACCTACACCGCCACCGATATTAAGATTGACGTTGGTCGTGAATATTCGTTGAAGCCCGTGCTTGCGGTCGGTGACATCAGCGAAACCGTGACGGTCATAGGCGGCGCGGAAACAATCAACGCGACCAACGCCGAACTCTCAAACACAGTCAGCACAAGACAGATTCAAGACTTGCCGCTCAACGGTCGCAATCCCTTAACTTTAATCGGACTGCAACCCGGCGTAGCTTCAAATGGCGCGCAAGGCACAAGCATAAACGGACAGCGTTCGACTTTCACAAACATCACACGCGACGGCATAAACATCCAGGACAATTACATTCGAGGAAACGCAGTTGACTTCACGCCGGACCGTGCGACGACGGATGACATAGCGGAATTTACAATCACTACGCAGAATGCCGGACCGGATAAAGGCTACGGCGCGTCGCAGGTTCAGGAAGTGACGCCGCGCGGCGATAACGATTGGCACGGCGGCGCGTGGATTTATAATCGCAACTCGCGCTTTGCCGCCAACACATTCTTCCGCAACAGTTCTGGAATCGAGAAGGACCCATTGAATCAGAACCAGATTGGCGGCAAGGTCTCTGGTCCGATCATTAAAAATAAACTGTTCTTCTTTACCTACTACGAAGCCTTTCGACGCTCCACGACCTCGGCTCGCAACCGAACTATCTTATTGCCTTCTGCTCGCAGCGGCATCTTCACTTATGTTGACAACAACGGTGTGACGCGCACCGTAAACCTGTTCACGGCATTGGGCGGAAGCACAGGCATTACGTCTGTTAATCCGGTAATACAGAATCGCTTTTTGGCGACAACGCCTTCAGCCGGAAACAACACAAGTTTCGGCGATCAACTCAATACGACCGGCTTCACCTTCGCGCAGAAGGCCGATTCAAAGCGCGACGGCTTCGTCACACGCATTGACTACGACGCCAACGAGCATAACACCTTCAGCGGCGTTTATGATTTCAAGAAGGATAGAAACCTTCGCCCAGATGCGGCGAGCAACTTCGACCCTACACCTGACATCTTCCAGCCAAACCCTGCGCATCTTGTTGCGCTCGCATGGCGCTGGACGCCGAGCGCAAGGCTAACGAACGAACTGCGCGGCGGCATGTTCCACGAAGACCCTCTGTTCATTGACCAGGGCACTGTGCCGTCAAACTTCATCGTTCCGACGTTGATTAGCAATCCAGAAGAGACATTCCTGAGTCAGGGTCGCCTTGATAAGAACTACAACATTCAGGATAACGCCGAATACACATGGGGCGATCACTCTTTGCGCTTCGGCGGACTCTACCAGGCTTTCAGGGTCAATCCTTTCTTCTCGCAGACCAGCGTCATCCCGAGCTACACCATCGGCGTCGGCACTAACACGCCGCAGATCACCACTGCGCAGTTCACCAATACGGCTATCTTTCCCGGAGGCATTTCAACAGGTCAACGCACGAACGCCAATGCGTTGTTAGCGCTTCTGGGCGGCATCGTCAGCGCCGGCACTCAATCATTTAACGTTGCCACACAGAACTCCGGCTTCGTCCCGAATCAGGATGTTGAGAACAAGTTCGCATACGAGAACTTTGCGCTCTACCTGACGGACCAGTGGCGCGTGCGTCCGAATCTAACGCTCAACTTCGGCCTGCGTTATGATCTCTACACGCCCGTTAGAGAAACACAGGGACTCTTCCTTGAGCCTGCTATCGGTCCCAATCAAGACCCTGTTCAAGCTGTGCTTGATCCGAACGGACAGTTCCAGTTCATAGGCGGCAACGCTGGCGGCAATAACAAGCTCTATAAGACGGATAAGAACAACTTTGCCCCGTCGCTCAGTTTCGCTTATACACCGAACTTCAAGAACAAGCTGTTGGGTGCGGTCTTTGGTGACGGAAGAACTGTTATTCGCGGCGGCTACAGCATTTCTTACGTCAACGATGACTTCGTAGTCTCTGGCGCGGCCAACACAATCGGCCTAAACGCAGGTCTCTCGACGACGAACAATGCGATCAACACTGCGGTCACCCCTGCGAGTACATCCTTGAACGCTCGGGTTGATAATCTGCCGACCATTACGGCTCCGGCCTTCGGCACATTCCCGAGACCGTTTGCGGCCTACAACACGGCTGCTTTCAACTTCTTCAACACCGTCTTTGGAGTTGACCCGCATCTGCAAACACCAAGCGTTGCGCAGTATAACTTCGGCTTCCAACGCGAGATCGGATTCCAGACCGCGATTGAGATTCGATACGTCGGAGCACGAAGCAACAACCTGCCGCGAGCGATTGACTACAACCAGTTGGATATTCGCAACAACGGATTTCTTGCTGACTTCAACCGCGCTCGCGCTAATCTGGTGCTGACCGGTAACCCTGGTTGCACCACAGCAGGTTGCCAGCCGCTAACAGTATTCCCGAATCTTGGCGGCGGCGGGCTGCTGACGAACGCGACAATCCAGAGTAACCTAATTGCAGGAACACCCGGCGCGTTGGCCGAAATCTATATCACCAACGGCTTGGCGGGCACCGTGAACTTCAGGGCGAACCCACAGGCGGGCGGTGTTGACTTGTTGCAGAGCGCCGGCATTCTCCGCTACAACTCGCTTCAGGTCGAAATCCGTCGCCGCTTCACGAAGGGCTTGGCCGTGCAGGCTAACTACACCTTCCAGAAGACGCTTGGCAATGCGTTCGGTACGGCCAACGCCGCCAACAACAATCAATCGCGCTTCGAGCCTAATCTGGACAACCTCCAGCCGCAGCTTGAGTACTCGCGTGCTGACTATGACGCGGCGCACGTCTTCAGCGTCAACGCCATTTACGAACTCCCGTTCGGCAAAGGCAAGCGCTTCTTCAACAGAGGAGGATGGGCTGATCGCGTCGTCGGCGGCTTTGAGTTGACTTCAATCGTTCAGCTCTCTACGGGCGCTCCTATAACCATCACGGACCGTCGCGGTACTCTTAACCGAACCAACCGCTCGAACCGTGAGACGGCCAACAGCCCGCTCAGCGGAGATCAGATTAAGAACCTGATTGGAATCTTCCAGACGCCTTGCGGTGTTTACTACATCAACCCGACAGTCATTAACATTAACCAGCAAAACCTGGCAGCAGGTCTGTGCACACAACTTGGCAGCGGACGCGCCGCGAATGGTTTCGGGCAGCCGACATTCGCTGGCGAGGTCTTCTTCAATAACGCTCCGGGCGAAACCGGCAACTTGCCGCGAGCCTTCCTTAACGGCCCGACCTACAAGGACTGGGACCTTGGGATCATCAAGAACATTCGTATCAGGGAGAATTCACGCTTACAGCTTCGCGCTGAGGCGTTCAATGTCCTGAACCGTTCGAACTTTGCGGTCTCAGCCGCTCAGCAGCTTAGTCTGTTCGACATCAACAGCGCTACCTTCGGAAAGGTCACATCGACTTTCGGAGCGCGCATCATTCAGTTCGCTGCACGCCTGGAATTCTAAAGCTTCCAGCCTACAGTTTTCTGAACTGATTTTTTTACGGGCGCTGTCAATTACTGGCAGCGCCCAATTTTTATCCCAACACTCTCTCCGCTTGCCGAAACTCTCTTGGATAATGTTGTCTATTCTCTACGCTGTGGTAGAATCCAGAACTCATCCAAGTGCTTTTCACCTGACAACACTAACAATCAGAATAATGGAGAATTAAAATGAGCAGTTATAGAATCAGCCCACTAAGAGCGGCTGCCGCTTGCCTTCTGATCTTTGCGTGGCTGGCATTCAGCCCGCAAGCATACAAAGCCTCTTCTGCGACCGATAAATTGAAGCCCGAAGAGATAGTCGCCAAACATCTGGAATCCATCGGCACGACGCAGGCGCGCAAGGCCATCAAAAGCATCGTCATCGTAGGCAGTTCAGAAGTTGAGTTCCACAATCCGGGCAAGGGTCGCGCTGTAGGCCAGACTGTGATCGCTTCAGAAGGAAACAAGCTTTTAATCGGAATGGCCTTCGAAAATACAAACTACCCTTACGAGAAACTTGGGTTTGACGGCAGCGGTATCACGGTGAGTTTCTTAAGGCCGGGCCAGCGGTCCACGCTCGGCGACTTTCTGCACACCAACGACTTTATCTTTAAGCAGGGTTTGATGGGAGGCACTCTCTCTTCTGCATGGCCGCTCCTTGACGCTGATATAAAACATGCGCGCCTGGAATCCGGCGGCATCAAGAAGGTTAATGACAGGGACGCCTACACGATAAAATATCTCCCGCGCGGCGGCTCTGACATGGAGGTCACGCTCTTCTTCGACAAGGAAACTTTCCAGCACGTGCGGACCGAATATGTTCGGACCATTACAGCGGGCTTGGGCGCTAACCCGGCGGGTGCGCCCAGGCAGACTCAGAATGAGACTCATTACAGGATGGTTGAGGATTTTTCTGATTTCAAAAAGGAAGGTGATCTGACGCTTCCGCACACCTACAAGATCACTCTATCGCTTGGCGGCAGATCAGGGGCGATGACATTTCTAGCCGACTGGACCTTGAGCCTGAGCAAGTTCGATTTCAATGTCCCGATAGATGGAAAGTCTTTCAACGTCAGTTAATTGTTTTCGAGAGAGTTCGAACCGGGCGCGCTCAAAAAACATTCACTTATCCGGGAGGCCAATTCAAAGGTCTCCCGCCGAGCACATGAACGTGCAGGTGAAAGACGGATTGACCAGCGCCTTCGCCCGTGTTGATTACGGCACGATAGCCGCTCTCCGTAAGCCCCTCTTCGTTTGCGATGCGCGCCGCAACTCTTAAGAGATGGCCGAGCAGCGCCTCGTCCCTTTGCGATGCCTCGTCCAACGATTCTATATGCTCGCTGGGAACGATTAGCACGTGGACCGGCGCTTGCGCGTTTATGTCACGAAAAGCGACTGAGCGATCATCCCTGTAAATAACCTCGGCGGGAATCTCGCCTTCCAGGATTCGACAAAAGAGACAGTTCTGTTCAGCCATAAGCAAAGACAGAATACAGGAGTCAGGAGGCAATGAAAAGCAGAATCCAGAATATAAGAGTCAGCGAGAACAGCAGAATCCAGAATTCAGGAGTCCGCAATTCAGAATAAATCCGGCTTTCGACCTCATCCCTTCTGACTTCTGGATTCTGGATTCTGAATTCCGCCTTCCGTCAGCGGCCCTGTGACGGAATCTCTGATGCGCTCGATGTCTGCTCCGACTGCGCAGAGCTTATCTTCAATCTTTTCGTAGCCGCGATCTATGTGATAAACGCGATCAATCAGGGTCTCGCCCTTCGCAGCAAGTCCCGCGAGAACGAGCGAGGCTGATGCGCGCAGATCAGAAGCTTGAACACGCGCGCCCGTCAATTGTGTTGGACCTTCGACCGTCGCCGTGTTGCCTTCTATCTGTATGCGCGCGCCCATGCGCTGCATCTCCGAAGCGTGCATGAAACGGTTCTCGAAGATTGTTTCGGTAATCACCGAGCGCCCACGCGCTTGCGTCATCAGAGCCATGTACTGCGCCTGCATGTCTGTGGGAAAACGCGGGTGCGGCTCAGTCGTAACGTCGCTTGCCTTCAATCCACTACCGCAGCAGCGAACATAGAGAGTGCTCTGGTTCAACTCCTCAATCTCAACGCCGACCTCGCGCAGTTTAGCTATGACAATCGCTGAGTGCTCAGGACGACAACCCTTTATTTCAAGCTCACCATTCGTTATCGCCGCGGCGACCATGAACGTGCCGGTCTCAATGCGGTCTGGAATGATAGTGTGCTCCGCGCCGCCTAAGGATTCTACGCCTTCGATCTGTATGGTAGGCGTGCCTGCGCCGCGCACGCGCGCTCCCATCTTGTTCAGCAACTCCGCCAGGTCCGCAATCTCAGGCTCGCGCGCAGCGTTGTGCAATACGGTCTTTCCTTCCGCGAGTGTTGCAGCCATCATCAAATTTTCCGTTCCCGTCACGGTGACTTTATCAAAGTGCAACTCGCCGCCTAGCAATCGTCCTCCGGGCTTTGGCGCGCGTGCAACAACATCGCCGGATTCAAGGCCAACTTCCGCGCCCAGATGCTCGAAGCCCGCAAGATGAAGATCAATCGGTCGCGTTCCGATAGCGCAGCCTCCGGGCAGAGAGACTCTTGCCTTGCCGAAGCGAGCAAGCAATGGTCCGAGCGCAAGAACGCTTGCGCGCATAGTCTTGACTAATTCATACGGCGCTTCAAAAAGCTCTATGTTATCGGCTGTAATCTTGTGCGTGCGAAGCTCCGGCATGAGCACGGTCGCGCCTATGTCTTCCAGAAGACGCCGCTGCGTGATTATGTCGCGCACGTAAGGCAGGTTGTGAAGTATGACCGTTTCCGATGTCAGAAGCGCAGCGGCCATGCAGGGCAGCGCAGAATTCTTCGCGCCGCTTATAGTCACTCGCCCGCGAAGATGCCGCCCGCCCTTGATGCGAAATTTATCCATAGACTTAAGAGATTAAAGGAAAATGGTGAAAAGGTGAAAGCCTGAAACGGAAAGGCGGATGGCTCTCTTGCTCATCCCTCCGCAGGCGAATAAGATTCTTCGCGGGAGAAATTGTGAAGAGAGTCCGACCCTCTATCGTCACCACGCTGCTGCGCTGCCTAACCTTGCGCTGCCCTGTTTGCGGGCAAGCATCAATAGTTCAAAGGCCGTTCAAGATAAAACATCACTGCCCCGCTTGCGACGCGCTCTTTATGCGCGAGGAAGGTTTCTTCGTCGGGGCGATTCTAGTCAATGTGATCACAACCGAAATCTTTATCTTGATTCTTTACCTCATCACGCTTGTCATCCTGGGCATCAACTACCAACTTGTTCTCACCGTTCTCTTCATATCGGCGCTGCTGTTTCCAGTGGCCTTCTATCATCATAGCTGGAGCATCTGGCTTGGATTCGATCACTTGATTGAAACGCTGCCGAAGAACACAAAACCAATTTCCGCTTTGAAAGAGAAAAAGGATGAGTGGCCTGATGAGATAGATTCTTAATGAAGGGATGCAGTTTACTTTTTCCTCAACGCAACTGTGCGCGGAATTCCCTGCAAGTCTTTGTGAATATCCAGAAGCTGCCACATGCTTTCATCAATCAACTGACGGACCGCCTCGTTCTGATCGAAGCCTATCTCCATAAGTAGATGCCCGCCACGTTCCAGAATCGGCGGCGAGTCTGAAAGCAGACGGCGTATCAAGCTCAATCCATCCGCGCCGGGAGTCAAAGCAACGCGCGGCTCATAATCGCGCACCTCGCGTTGCAAGCCAGCGAGCGCGTCTTCAGCGACGTATGGAGGGTTCGAGACGATCATAGTGAAACGCGATCTCCTTCCAGCGAGCGCGTCGAAGCAATCGGAAGCAATGAGCGTGATTCGTTCGCGCACACCGAGTCTTTCGGCGTTTCGCGCTGCGACACTGAGCGCACGCAGAGAAATATCCAACCCGACGGCTCGCATCAGTGGCCGCTCATGCAGAAGCGCAATAGGAATGCATCCAGAGCCTGTGCCTACGTCGCAGACGGGTTGCGGCATCTCTTCTTCACCTAAAAGCTCAAGCGCCGTTTCGACCAGCAACTCTGTTTCAGGACGGGGAATCAACACGTCCGGCGTAACCTCGAAATCAAGCCCGTAGAATTCCTGATGCCCCGTTATGTACTGTAGCGGCTCGCCCATTGCACGCCGCTCAACGAGTTCGCGCAAGCGCAAGACATCTGAAACGGAAAGCAATGTCTCAGGGTGCGCTATGAGAAAAGTTCTGTCGCGGCCCACGACATATCCAACAAGCGACATGGCCTCGCGCCTGACTTCCGGCACACCTGCTTCAGACAGAACTCTCGCGGCCTCCGCAATCAAACGCGCAACGCTGAAACTCTCTTGCTCACTCATGGCTGGTTTAGTGAATAATGAATAGTGAATAGTGAATAGTGAAAAGTTAAAAACGGCTCTCCACTTTTCACTATTCACTATTCACTGCCTTATAATACGCCTGTTCATACGCGCCCGAACAGATTGCTTAATCCACTCGCGCAGGCTAAAGCGAGTTGCCGCCGAGCTTGTGCGAATTGCGTTCATTTCGTAAGGCGCGTTTGCAGATTCAAGGAGGAGACTAAAGTTGAAAGCAGAGATTCACATCGAAGGAATGCATTGCGATTCGTGTGCTGCGGACATCAAGGAGACTTTGGAGGAGACGGCTGGCGTTAAGGCGGCAGACGTGACCTTCAAGCGCAAGACGGCGATCGTTGATTTTAACGAAGAGACTGTGCAGCAGGCGACGCTCATCAAGAAGATTCAGGACTTGGGTTACACTGCGACCATTTCCGGTCAATCGCAAAGCGAGGTTGGAGCATGAACGAACAGAACACGGATACAGGCGAAGCACAACAGGACGAGACGGTTGATGATCGCGGCACAAATCAATCAGAAGGGCGCGCTCTGCTTCGGCATCTGCGCGACCGTGGATTCGACTCAAGCGACGAGCAACTGGCCGTAGCTTTAGGTCGCCCCATCGAAGAGGTCGAAGCATGGACCGGCGGGCACGCACCCGTCGATGACGATGTAATCATGAAAGCTCGCGGGATAGCGAAAGAGCGAGGGATAGACATCGAATGAGGAATACAGAATTCAGGAGTCAGAATTCAGAATGAAAAGGCTGAAACCGGTTTTTCTTTTCTTCTGAATTCTGGATTCTGGATTCTGCTTTTTATGAACGAAAAGCTTGATCGCGCAGCGAAAGCTCTTGTCGAATCGTACTCGACGGGCGACGTAAAGATTCATCATCTTGATCGCCAGCCGCTGCCGTCGCACGCAGAGATTATTCGCGTGCTCGTCACAATCCATGAACTTCTCTTTCCCGGCTACATAGGCGCGCAAGGTTTGACGGGCGAGAGTCTAGCGGCGCACGTTGAATCGCGCATGGCGTGGCTCTATGAGCGACGAGTCTGGACGAAATAATCTTCAGCTATCCGAGCATCTACGCCGTGATGGTCTATCGCCTCGCGCACGTGCTTCACAAGATGCGTGTGCCTCTGATGCCGCGCATAATGACCGAACACGCGCATCATCGAACGGGCATAGACATTCATCCGGGCACAATCATAGGCTCGCGCTTCTTTATAGATCACGGCACGGGCGTAGTCCTTGGCGGTACAGCCATCATAGGCAACAACGTCAAAATCTATCAGGGCGTAACCTTAGGCGCGTTCTCTTTCGATAAGGATGCCACAGGGCAATTGGTCCGCGACAAGAAACGTCACCCGACGATTGAGGACGACGTTGTCATCTACGCCGGAGCGACTATTCTCGGCGGCGAGACTGTGATTGGTCGCGGCTCGGTCATAGGCGGCAACGTCTGGCTCACACACTCAGTTCCGCCCGGCACGCGCGTGCTTCAGGATTCGCCAAATCTCAGAATCATCCCGCCCGACGCTGCCGCCGCTTCGTAAGTTGCTTGGCCTGCCGCGCCCGTAAGCTTCTAACTCTTTGACAGAAAGACGCCAAGACCGATCAATATAGCAATGACAAAGATAACAACCGAGTAGATGATTATGCCCGTCGTGTTCGATTGTCCGGTCTTGCCGTTGTACTGCATCCCGCACCATCTACACTTGACGTGGCTCAACATGCGCGGGCCAATCATTCCGCCCCACCATGTAAAGTTCATTTTCTCAGGGTCTGGTCGCTGACATCCTGGACAAGGCGCGTACTGGCCTGCACCCATTGGTTGCACAGGCTGTGACGGATAGCCCTGCCCCTGCCAGTCCGTAGGTGGCGGCGCATAACCTTGCGGCGGCGGTTGCATCGGATTCATGCCGGGCGGGGGCTGAGGCGGCGGTGCATACTGCTGTTGATACTGCCCCGGCTGCGGGTAATACGGCGCAGAGAGCATTGCTCCGTCAAACGGGCAATTGCTCTGGTTATCATCCGGGTAGGTTCTCTGGCACGTTGGACAACTTCTCATAGCTTTCAATAGCCTCTGGCTAAAAGTCGTAAAGCAACTCTGCTGATATGATAAATCCGATATTAAGTCAACGATTATTTCTTCAGGTAAGCTTCTTATCTTCACTTTTCACTGATTGACTCAATCAGCGCAGTTTCGATTCGCGCCGCAATCTCTCTTGCGCGCTCCAACAGATCGTCTGCGCGCGAGCGATGCTCCTTTGTGAACTCTTCATCTTCTATGTCGGCTGTGTTCACGAGCACGTTGTAGCGAGCGGAGGCGACTGCGGCGAGCGAGAGTTGCGCGCCCGTTGCGGCATCGGAAAGCGCGTTGGGGTTGCCTATCTCTGCAAGCGTTTCGAGTAACTCAAGGACTTGTACACCTAGACCTGCAACTTCCAATGGAATTGTCGCCGCGCCTTTCAATGCTTCTTCCAATCTATTCGCGCGCTCCCTTTTTTCATCCTCTGTGTCTTGCGGAAGTCGGCGAACTTTCATCACGCGCTCGAAACTCGCGGCATCGTCCGTAGCCGCACGAGCGAGTCTTGCACGCAGAGGCATCAACTCCGATAGAACGTCTCGCACAGAGCTTTCCACATCCTTGAACTTCTCGCGCCCTTCCGTCAGGTGCGCGATCATCTCACCGAGCGCAGCGCCGAGCGATGCAGCGTGAGCGGCGGCAGCGCCTCCGCCCGGCACGGGTTCGCCGCTCGCAACTTCCGAGACGAAATCCTTAACGGTCTCGCGCTCGCCTTTACCTGCGAACGCGGCCTCTATGCGATTCTCAAGCACAACGCCCGGCGCGAAGTTTTCGATCTGAAGAAAATATTCCGCCGCGCTATCAATTGCAGCCTGCGGCACGAGTCCGACGATCTCGCTTGAGACAACCGAGACGCCATAACGTTCCGCCTCGCGCCGCACGGCTTCAAAAGCATGGTGAAGGTCAGTCTTCTCGTAATCAACCAGGTTCATGGAGACCTGAACAATCCCGCGCGATTCGAGTTTGAAGCCCAGAGCTTTCAGGTAGCGAAGGCCGCCGTCGCGTCCACGAACGGCGCGCGCAATCCGCCGCGCAATCTGGATGTCTCCGGTTTGCAGGTTGACGTTGTAGGCTATAAGAAACGGGCGAGCGCCCACGACGATTGCGCCCGCGCTCTCGTGCAAGCGCGCTTCGCCAATGTCGGGCGTGCGATTACGCGCGGGGTCTTCAATCTCTCGCCGCAACTCTTCAAAACCTTTGCGCCGCACGTCTTCAAGATTAACCCGATCCGCTCTTCTAGCCGCGCGCTCGTAAAAGTAAACAGGAATCCCAAGCTCTCGCCAGATTCTCTCTCCCGCGCTGTGCGCGAGCGCAACGCAATCAGCAATCGTCACACCGCGCACGGGAATGAAAGGCAGCACATCCGTAGCCCCTACGCGCGGGTGCTCGCCCGCGTGATGCC
>QHXM01000073.1 GCA_003222945.1 Acidobacteriota bacterium | reverse complement strand
GACATGGGGTTGAAAATTTACTGCGGCAGGCCGATTTCTTTGAGCAGTTCGGCAAAGCGTGCGTGCGAGCGAAGAATGTCCAGCCGCTTATCTATCTTCAGGAAGGTTATAAGATTATCCCGCCCGGCTTAAGCAGGCGGTGCTGACTTAACTGCTCTGTCGAGAGGCTTCATCACTAATCAAACCACACGGCGCAAGAGCATCTGCCGCTTGTCCACGACGCGCTGAAGCTTACGGCCTCCGCGAAGAGTTCCGCGCGCGTAAGCCGCGACCTCCAACTCATAAAGCTTCATCTCGTGGTTTCTCCAGAAGTCCGCGAAACGTTCGCGCAGGTTAGAGCGCACACGGCTTTCAACATCGCCTTGAGACATCAAATCATCCATCTCAACGCGCAACTCAATCACATCGCGGTGGCCTTCGTTCTTTACAACAGCCTGCCAATCTGCGCCCGGTGTCAGAACGTCACTCAGGATTTCAGCGAACACCCAGGGCCCAACGTTTCCCATCCCGCAGACAACCATCTCGTCGGCGCGTGCGCGTATCTTGCCTATGCGCCTGGCGAAGAGTCCGCACGCGCAAGGTTCATCAACGAGCCGCGTGATGTCCGTAGAGCGATAGCGTATGAGCGGCATCACGTCGCGCGTCAAGGTCGTATAGATAAGCTCGCCGTAGCCCTCTTCGTCCTCGTCCACGATCTCGAAAATAAAGTTCAGATCGTTGCGGTGATAACCTTGTTTCTCCTTGCATTCGATACCGATTGCGCCGAAAGCTTCGGTCTGCCCGTAGTTCAGATAAAGCGGAGCGTGCCACACGCGCTCCACAGCAGCGCGAGCGGTCTCGGTGATGTTCTCGCCGCCAGCGAAGAGAAATTTTAGAGGCCAGCGCCCGCGCGCCTCTGCTATCTCGGAAAGGCGCACTATCCACGAAGGCTCGCCGAAGATTACGTTCGGGCGATAGGCCAACGCGCGCTCATAAAATTCCAGAGGCTCTATTTTGCCCGCCTCAACGTGAAAGCAGTTGATGTATTGAAAGGCCGAGCGCACGACCACAGGCGAAATCCAGAATGAGCAGTCGAAGGCGCTCAACACCCTGTCCTCGCGCCTTAGCCCCAGAAGATGAAGCGCGAGCGCGCTCGTTCGTCCAATCTCATCAATCTCTTTTTGCGAAAAGTATGCGCGCTTCGGAGCGGGCGAGGTCGTGCCCGTCGTCTCAAACGCAGTATCGGCGCGACCCGTAAGAAAAGCTTCCGCGCCATGCTCGCGCAGGTCTTCGCCCGTCGTGAAGAAATCGCCAAGCTCTGACGGATGCTCTATCTTGCGCACATCAATGCCGCGCCTGCGAAACTCTTCACGATAGAAGGAAGATTTCTCGGCAGCAAGCCGCAACGTGCGACGGAATCTGGCGCGCTGCATAGCCTCGATTGCAGAAGCGGGCAATGAGCTTAACAACCCGATGGCGCGCTCCGGCTTCATGCACAGCGCGAGGCGTTCAACCTGTTCGATTGTTTTTGAAAGCACGAATAATTGAATTGTAGGGGCATGGACAAGTCCTCTGCCCGTATTTCAAATTAACGAATGCGGGCACAAGACTTGTCCATGCCCCTACAGTCTCTCTGGCGCGCAGCGCCGTATTAGTTGTTCGATTAACTCTACTGCCAAATCTATCTCGTCTTCTGTCATGTCGAAGCACGGGGCGAGCGTTAGAACGTTCTTGTAATAACCGCCGATGTCTAAGACCAATCCCATTCTTGAACCGCGCGCATCCAGATCGCCTTTCATTCCTTCTGCGAACATCCGGTCCGTCAATTCTCGGTCCGGCGTGAAGCCGTCCTCTTGACAAATCTCTATGCGCAAGGCCATACCCATTCCATCCGTATCGCCTATCACTTTCGGATAGCGCCGCTGAAGCTCTCTAATCTGCGTGAGAAAGTAAGCGCCCTTGCGACGGGTTATCTCTTCATAGTTCTCTTCCTCCATCATGCGAACGGCTTCCAGGGCGACGGCAGTGCCGAGCGTGTTTGAAGAGAATGTGGAATGCGTTGAGCCGGGCGGAAATTTTTCAGGACCGATCAACTCTTCGCGCGCCCACAACCCCGACAGAGGATTCAAGCCGTTCGTCAGAGCTTTGCCGAAGACGATGATGTCAGGCTCTATGCCGAAGTTCTCAATCGCCCAGAACTTCCCCGCGCGATAAAAGCCCATCTGAATCTCATCATCAACCAGAAGGATTTTGTGCTCGTCCAGAACTTTCTTCAGTGCAGGAAAATATTCCGGCGGAGGGATGACGTAACCGCCCGTTCCCTGAATCGCCTCGACGTAGAATGCGGAGAATTCAGTCTCGCCGGTTTTCGGATCGTAGAAAGAGTTGTACTCGGTCTCAAAATTTTTGGCGAACTGGTCAACACAGTAAAGTCCGCAGTCCTCACGCTTCTTCCCGTATGGGCAGCGGAAGCAGTAGGGAAAAGGAACAAAGTGCGCCCGGTCCGAAAAATGCCCGTAGCGTCTCCGATAACGATAGCTAGACGTGATCGCAGAAGCCGCGAGCGTGCGACCGTGATAGCCGCCCATGAAAGCGAAGACAAGGTTCTTGCCCGTAGCGTTGCGCACAATCTTCAGAGAGTCTTCAATCGCCTGACTTCCGCCGACATTGAAATGAACGCGCCCTTGAAGACCGAACTTAGATTCGTTCAGCCGCCCAATCTCAGCCGCAAGCTCAACCTTCTCTCTGTGAAGATACTGGCAGGCAAGCTGCGGCAGCTTATCAACCTGATCCTTCAATGCCTGATTCAGTCGCGGATTCCCGTAGCCGAAACTCGCAGCCGAATACCACATCTGCAAGTCCAGATAGCGCGTCCCCTCCGGGTCGTAAAGATAATTCCCTTCGGCGCGCTCGAAGAATTTCGGAGGCTCAAGATAATGGACCGTGTCGCCCCATGAACAATACTTGCGCTCCATCTCGCGCAACTGTTCTTCATCCGTAAGGCGCGTCAATTCAACCAACTCATTCAGTTCAGTGCTCATAAAAGTGTTGTAAGTATCCTAAGTCAGTACCACCTGCGGTAGCGGGTGGGTAATGGTGATTAAAGCACCCACCCGCTACCGCAGGTGGTACTGACCTTTACGCGCTCATCGCTTCGGCCAGATTTGAGATAATCGAAGCATCAAAAGGCGTAGCTTCCAACAAACATGCGGCAACTTCGTCCAGTTCGTCGAAAGGCACGTATTCGATGCCCTGCTCCCTGCAATACGCCGCCAGACTGTCTTTGGCGAAGACAAGCGAAGCAACTTCCGCCGCATACCTATCCGAAAGCCCGTCGCCGATGAAGATCGCAGGTGCGCCCGAACGATTAAGAAGCCGCATCACCGCAGGCTTGCATGTTGCGCAGCCGTGCGCGCAAGTTTGATTAAAGTATGGAAAGCCAGTATGCAACCGTCCGTGCTCGTCAATCTCAAGATGGCTTGAGCAGATGCGAACGCTGCGTAAGAGATTTGAGAGTTGCAATTGCGGGCGCTCAAGCACGCGTCGAATGCAATAGTCGAAGCCGTCGCTGATGATGTGCGCCGCTATGTTGTGACGAGCGCAAACCTCAAGCAGCAGAGAGAATCCTTCATCAACCTGTATTGAATCAATCAGATTGTCTAATTCAGCACGGCTCGCGCGCACAAGCGCCATCTGCGCTAGCAGACAGTCGCGCGAGCCAAGCCGTCCGGCCCTCCACTGTCTCTCTATGTCCAGCCAACGCCCGCCTGCGAATTTTTCCAAGATAGCGTCGGTCACATCCTTCTGTGTGATAGTGCCGTCGAAATCTATGAAGAGTATTGGCTGGCTCTGTTCTTCGTTTATCGTCACCAAATTTCTCCTTGTTCTTCAAACTCTGTCGATCAATTCTGAAAGGGGAGCAACCTTTAGACCGCGCATTCTCAATCCCTCTATGATGAGCGGCAAGCTCAAGACTGTCTGCCGACGGTCTCGCTTCAAACGACTGTCGCCGTCATGCAGCAGTATGATTGAGCCTGCGCGGACTTTCCTTAAAACATTTCGCGCAATCGCGGGCGCACCGATTCTTTTCCAGTCGAATCCAGCATCGCTCCACTGCACCGTGCGCAGGTTCAACGCACGCGTGGCGGAAAAATATGCAGGTGTTCGCACGCCACAAGGCGGACGCGAAAGCTTCGGCTCAATGCCTGTTGCCTCATCAATCACTTCCTGCGCGCGCTTGAGTTGACCGCGCGTCTCCCGCGCGCTGCTATACAGATAAACCGGATGCGAATAGGAGTGATTGCCTGCCTCGTGCCCTTCCGCGACGACTCGCCGCGCCGCTTTGGGATAACGCTCAACCTGACGCCCGACCATAAAGAACGTCGCTTTCAGATTATTTTCACCTAGCATGTCCAACACCGCATCAGTGTCATCCGATGGACCGTCATCAAAAGTCAGAGCAACCGACGATGTATCCGTGCGTCCATGCCACGCCGCTTCGCCCAACCACTGCGAGCGGACCGCGCAGGTCGCGTAGTAAGCGAGACCTGCGCACGACGTTACAGAGAGCGCGCCCGCAGATAAGCTTAAAGTCGCCAGGTCAAACACTCTAAAGTCTGCTTTCGATCAACTCTTCGCTCATCACTGATTGACTGCCAATCATTGATGGCAACAGGTCGGACGCGTAATTTTCTTTCTCATTCTCGCGCAAGGCCCAATCTGCTATGAGCGCCGCCGCATCCATTTGATTGTGCTCGCGCGCCCGTCTTCGCATCGCATCCAATCTCTCTCTGTTGTTGAGAAGTTCTGAGACGGTCTCAACCAACTCGTCAAGGTTTCGGACCGCGCGACCCATGCCCCACTCTTCCAGCAATCCGTACTGCACGCGCTCAGAGCCTGGCGGTGGTTCAAGACCTATGAGCGGAAGTTCCGCAGCCATCGCTTCTACAAAAGTGTTTCCGAATTTAGAAACAAGAAGATCAGCCGCGTGCATCAACCGTGCAACATCACGCGTCCAACCCAGCACGCGCAATCTTTGACCGAAACGGTCTAGCGTGAGACGATTGAGCCTGCGGCGCAAACGCTCGTTGCGACCCACGAGAGCAACTACTTGCAGCCCGGGCCGTTGAAGTTTTAGCAACCGACCCACCACCTCTTCAATACGACCCAGGCCGCAACTGCCGCCCGCCACCAAAATGAGCGGCAGGTGTGGGGCAAGCCCAAGCCAGCGGCACACTTCGACATGCTCCTCTTCACGTCGAGAGTGCAACCTGAACTCTGGCTCAACGGGCACGCCCCACACTCGTATGCGCTCAGGCAGAGCGCCATGCGCAACCAACTCGTCGCGCACACGCTCCGTCGAAGCGCAATATAGATTCACTTCACCTTGCACCCACGCCCGCTCAGCATCGTGATCCAGATTGACTGCAACGAGCGGCGTCGCGTCTGGCAATGTGTCGCGCTTGATTAAAGCAGCAATCTCGCAGCAGCCTACTTCTGTTGCGATGAGGGCGCTCGGCTTTAATGTTCGCGCCAACTCGAACAGGCGGCGCAGGCCGCGCCTGTAATACCATTCAGGGCTGGTGTGAGGCTGCTTCTTCTGGTATCTGTCCATGCGCTCCCAAACTGCGGGCGCGTATTTCACAAGCCACAGGTAAGCCGTCACATGCGTGAATCGAGCAACGCGCGTCATGTAATCCGCAACATTCACTACCAAAACTTCGGTTGATGACCGCCGAGCGCGAATGGCCGAAGCGATTACTTCTGCCGCGCGCGTGTGCGCAGCGCCATTCGAGATGCTCAGGATAAGCACCGGACCTCTGCCTTCTACTTTTTGTTCTACGCTCTTAATCAAGCAGTCATCCTGTGTTCAGTCTTCAAAACATCTTCATCCGATTCGCCAAGAGCGAGCCGCGCAACGTCGCTCGCAGCAGAGGGGCGCGCAAGTTGTCTTGAACGCAAAGACATTGCGGCTCGCGCCGACTCGTCCCTCAAAAGATTCTCAACCGCCGAGATGGTCTCGCTCACGTCATGCGCAAAGATGCCCGCACCCTTTGAAGCGAATCGCTCGGCGTTCACTGTCTCTGGTCCGGGAATCCCATTGAACATGACAACGGGCAGGCCGCACAGAGCCGCCTCAGCTAATGTCAAGCCGCCCGGTTTTGTTATGAGCACCGCAGCCGCCTGCATCAATCTCGCAACATCTTCCGTCCAGCCGAGCACATGCAGCTTCGTCCTTGCGCTTGATCTAATTCGATTGAGCCTCCTCAGCACGCGCGAATCATTCCCTGCAATTGCGACCACGTGCACAGGCACATTGCTTTTGCAGAGTCGCGCTGCAATCACATCCATGCGCGTAGGCCCAGAGCCCCCGCCCATCAACAGAACAAGAGGCAAATCATCGCCGATCCCAAATTTCTCGCGCGTGGCGAACGCATGGTGCGCGGCGCTGAACCCGGCATCTGTCGGAATGCCGCTGACGATAATTTTTTCCGGCGCTGCTCCCCACTCACACAGTTGGCCGCGCACTCTTTCGTCAGCAACGACGAAGTCGTCAACTTCCGCCTTGACCCAGACAGGCTCAGCCTCGTGGTCCGTTATGACATTGATGACGCGCGCGGCTGTCAAACCCTCGCGCTTTGCAATCACAGCCATCTCGCACGCAGCGACCTCCGCCGCGATGATGATGTCAGGCTTGAACTCACTAATCCGGTCGAAGACTTCACGACAGCCATAACGAAAAGCCCACGCGGGCGCTGTCTGCTCATGCCTCCTGGCAACGCGCCTCTCAAAGAATCTCTTCCAGAGCGCAGGCGCGTAACGGACCATTGCCCAGTACGGCCAAACATAAAACGCACGAAAGAGCAGGCGGCATTTTGCGAGCGCGTCAACCAGATGCACCTCTGCTTGCGGCGCACGCCTCTTCAATTCTTCCGTAACTGCGCGCGCCGCTCGCACGTGGCCTGAGCCGAATGACAATGTGAGAACCAGAAGCTTCATAAGTAAAAGCAGAATCCAGAAGACAGAATCCAGAAGACAGAATGAAAGGTCTGCAACCCGTTCCTTCTTTTATTCTGACTCCTGACTTCTGGACTCTGAATTCTGCTTTTCATCATTCTTCCCTCCAACGCATCAACCTGAATCCAAGCGAGAGCGTCATGAGAGTCATCAAGGCCAGCGCTAAAAGTTCCGTGCCCGCTTGAAAATTTCCAGTAAGCGCCGTTTGCACTCCGCTCGCAGCAAAACTCGTCGGCAGCCATTTCGAGACCGAAGAGAGCGCGGCGGGCATCGCCTGAGCCGAATAGTAAACGGGCGCTAGAAAGACTAGCCCTGCGCCGAGCGAATCCGTTAACAGAGAGCCTTCGCTGAAACTTCGCGCGCGCGCAGCTATACTGACGCTCAAACCGCATAGACAGAGCATCGTGAGCAGAACGACCAGGCTGAGCGACGCGATGCTTACGTTCGCGCGAACACCCAGCGCACGCGCGACTATAAGCAACGTTGTTGTGCCGAGCGCCGCCTGCGCGAGCGCGAAAATGATGACGCCGAAGATGTAAGAAGAGGGCGCGAGCGGCAGCGTCGCAAACAGTTTCAATCGCCCTGTGAAACGATTTTCGAGAAGCAGATAACCCAGCCAGGATATAGAAGTCATAGAGAGCGAGAAGACTATTGAGCCTGCAAGAAAACGCAGTCGCTTCTCGTCGGAAATTTCTTCAGCGCCGCTCACCGCGACGGCGAAGAGATACATCGCAGTCGGAAAGATGAGCGCGGCGAGCACAAACGGGCCAGCCTCTCTGCGCAGTCGCGCGAGATGAATGCGAAAGACGCACAAGATGTCCGTAATACGCTTCATGCGCCCTCTCCTTCTTCGGCTTTTACGAACCGCTCGCCCGTCAAGGCGAAATAAATGTCTTCGAGTGAAGCGCGTGCGATTGAATATTCAGACAATTGCTCGCTTGCCGTGTGCTCTTGCGCCTCCGCGAAAGTTGCAAAGTAGCGCACGCTCTTTTCAACCAGCGGATCGAAAGGATCGCTAAACTCTACGCGGTAACTTCGCTCAAGCCGCGCGAAGAGTTTATCCAATGTGTCGAAAGCTGCGAGTCGCCCGCTCTCAATAATTCCTATGCGGTCGCTCAAGCGTTCGGCCTCTTCCATGTAGTGCGTTGAAAAAATCACGGTCGAGCCTTCAGCCACGACGTGACGAATGACTTTCCAGACCGTCTGGCGCGACGCAGGATCAAGCCCGGTCGTTGGTTCATCAAGTATCAGAAGCGGTGGGCGACCCAATAGCGCAAGGCCAATCAGAATGCGCCGCCTCTGTCCGCCTGACAGATGCCCCACGCGCTTGTTTATCTCGGCTCCGAGTCCCAGTTCGTCCGCGACATCAAAAGCCGCAAGCCGCGCTTCACGCCTCCTTAGACCCTTGAAGCGCGCGAAGAGTTCAAAATGCTCGAGCACCGTCAACGTCTCGAAGACGCCACCCTCTTGCGGCGTAATGCCCATCATTCTTTTCGCGCTCTCCGGCTCAGCCACAGCATTAACGCCGAAGATTTCAACGCTGCCCGAAGTTGGCTTCAACTCCGTCGTCAACTGTCGCAGGAACGTAGTCTTGCCCGCGCCGTTCGGACCAAGAATTGAGACCACTTCGCCGCGCCGCACATTCAAATCAATCCCGCGATTCGCAGCCGTCCCATCCCGATATCGTTTGACAAGGCCGCGCACTCGCACAACATTCTCTTCCGCAACGTCGGGCGCGGAAGTTTGGCTTTGCGCTCTGATAGACTTGTTTGCGCTTGTCGTCATAGCGGTTCTCTTAATTGAGTTGCAGAAAATCTATCGCAGAACGAATGGCCGTCAGCGGGCTGTTGCGATAAGCGGAGACTTCGTAGGGGCAGCCTATCTTGCAGCCTTTACAGAAGTCCCACATCTTTGTTGACTCGGCTATGATCTTTCGCACATCAGGCGATTCGTAAATCTCACGCAAACTCATCTCCGGCGCTCCGCGATGAAGTTGCACGAACGCGCAAGGAAACTGAATCGAGCCGTCAGGCCGCATGTTCACAAGATGCGAGGCCGAACGGCAGGGAAACTTCCTGGTGAAGCCGTCATTGCGATAAAAGTTATAATAGTCTTTGTAGAAGCGAACGCACTTGTACTCTTTTTTAAGCTTCAGGACGTAAGCCGCGACTTTATCCAACTCTTCTTTCTCAAGCTCAACGTCCTCGGTCTGCCAAGTCGTGCGGACCACATTGTGAACGGCTTCCGTGTGCAGGAGCAGTCGGCGCTCCTGACAGTAGCGAGCAAGCGCGGGCAGGTCTTCGAGGTTTTCCAGATCGACCGCGGCGTTAATTTGAATCGTGTGATGCTTGAGTTTTCCTAAGATGTAATCGAGCGCGGCGAGGATTGTCGGCAGCCCGTCAATGCCTCTGCGACGCGCGAATTTCTCGCGGTCAAGCGTGTCAATCGAGACTTCCAGTTGGTCTAATTTAACGCAAGCCTCCGCATACTTTTTAAGCGCAAGCCCGTTCGTAGGCATCGAAGTGAAGAAACCCTTGCGCGAGGCATACTCAATGTAATCCGGCATGTTCGCATTCATCAGCGGCTCGCCGCCTGAGAAACTCCAGGCGAAGACGCCGAACTCCGCAGCCTCGTCCATGCGCGCAAAGACGCGGTCTCTCATTGCGCGATCCTCCGGCTGCTGGTTCTGCCAGATTGCGCAGTAGCCGCACTTCATGTTGCAGTGCAGCGTGGTCTCGAACATCACCATGAAGGGACGATTGAAACCGTGCCGCAACTGGCGAAGCGCGTTCCTGAACATCAAACTCTTCTTCACAACTCTACAGCCCTTCGACGCAATCCGCGTCTTTGCATTTCACCAACTTCAATTTCGCACACGAGATATTGAGCAGGCACAATCGGGAGTGTGTAAGTTAGCTCGTGGAAGATGAACGTAAGATAAATCTTTACAGTCTTGCTCCCGCCTGATAGCTGATGGCAACCCACATTGAAGCCCATGCGAAGCCGCTTATGAGATTGAGCGGGCTATATTTTTTTGGAGACATTCCGGCTGTGGCGCAGACTATTGGAATCGTTATGCGAAGACCTGCGGCGAAGCGAGAGAGTAGAACTGTCAGCGTGCCATGTTTGAGTACTATGCGACTAATCTTCGGATACCAGCGACTCAATCGCTTAGACTTCTTTATGACCTTAACAGCACGGTCGTGCGCAACGTAAAAATAGATTTGATCGCCAGCGGAGCCGCCAATCGCTGCCGCTATGATAGTCCAACGCCAATCCAAATAGCCCGCGCCGCAGAGCGCTCCCGCCGCAATCAAAACAACCTCACCTTCCCAGAATGCCGCAAAGAGGATTGCGAAATAGCCGTACTTTGTAAGGCCGCGAATGACAATGCCCTGGTCATTAGCGAGAAGTATAAGGCTCGTCAAGCTGTTAAGGATTGATCCGAGAAGCAGCATCGTTTGAAAATATTATCTGGCGCTGTTGCCGCTGAGGGTAACTGCATTTTGCGTGACAGCAGACTGAACGGAACTCTCTTCTCCGAGCGCAGTCATATCGCCTGTGACGCGCCGCACAACCTCAAGCACTCGCTCAACGTCCGAGTCGCGCAGGCGTGAATAGACTGGAAGTTGAAGGGCGCTCTCCGTACTTTCCGC
This sequence comes from Acidobacteriota bacterium, assembly GCA_003222945.1. Lineage (GTDB taxonomy): Bacteria > Acidobacteriota > Blastocatellia > Pyrinomonadales > Pyrinomonadaceae > QHXM01. The sequence goes on along the minus strand of QHXM01000073.1, from coordinate 34,925 downwards.
GCCGGGGCAAGTGGCCGCGTATTCTTTGAATAGATCAAGAGCGGAGCAAACGTCAACGTGCGTTGTCTCGAAATCCACGCCGCTACGAATCGCACGACGGCTGGCACGTCGTGGGTCAGATGCATAGATGCAGTATTGATAGTAAACGTGCTCTATGTCGGATGATGCGCGCGGTGTCTTTATAGCTCGACAGTCCGAAAGCCCTTTCGTGTAGCGCGCGGCGTGTGCGCGAGAACGCGCGTTGAATTCGTCGAGGTGTGCGAGGCCGCGCAAACCAACTATGGCCTGAACGTTTGAGTAGCGCTGGCGATAAGCGCGCGGGAAAGGATCAAGCGGGCGTATCTTCTCCCAGATATATTTTGATAGATCGTAGTGGCCGAAGACAGAAGCTAGAGCTTGAAGGGGATAGCCCCAGAACGTGAACCACTTGGGGCTTATGCCTGCGCGCGAAATGTAACCGCCGAGGAAGCGTTTAGCCAAACTTTGCGCGCTCTGCAAAGGTTCGTTCTCGGCCTGTTCGCGCACGCGAGCGGCCACGCCTGCGTCGTTCGTCATAGCCATGCCGCCGCCGTAGGTGTTTATGCCTTTGAGCATCTGGAAGCTGAAGAAAGATGCCGCGCCGAACGTTCCCACAAGACGCCCGCGATAGCGCGCGCCAGCAGCCTGAGCGCAATCTTCAACGACGATGAGGTTGTGCTTTTCTGCAACGCGCATAATCTCTGTCATCTCGCATGGCTGACCGTAGAGATGCGTCGGCACGATTGCGCGCGTGCGTTCCGTTATGGCTGCTTCTATCTTTGACGGATCAATGTTGAATGTCGAAGGGTCAACGTCAACGAACACGGGTCGAAGCCCTGCGCGGCGAGCCATCTCAGGCACAACCCAGAAGGTTAGAGCGGGGAAGATGATTTCACTGCCCGCAGGCAAATCAAGAGCGCGAAGAATGTAGTAGAAGGCCATGCGACCGAACGATGCAGCGGTCGTGTAGTCCATGTAATGATATGCGGCGAAGCGTTCCTCGAACTCTTTTATGGCCGGACCTTCAACGGCTTCGCCGCGACGAAACGCTGCGACGACTTCTTTCTCTTCGCCCGGAACGGAGCGCACACCGTAACGCGCTATGGTGCGCAGATTCATGATGTAGCCTTTCTTTCTGCTAGCCAAGGGCGATCAAAGTGGTCTTGCTTGCGCCAGGACCACGCGTCCGCCTTTTGAAGCAACGGGTGATGCGAATACTTGTGCAGACCCATCCAGTTCATAAGCTGGCTCGGGCGCGCAATGTAGCGTGAATATGCCATGCCGAGCATCAGTCGAGCACGGCGAGGCGTCAGGACCGGATGATTGAATGTGAGCGTGTAGCCGTCAAACTTCTCCCAGTCGGTCTCGAAGATGAGCGGCTTGAGTTGCTTGAACTGCGGCGTGCCCGGATACGGCGTCAGAATCTTAAAGTTCGCGTAATTGGTGTCGAGATCGCACGCAAAGCGAATCAATTCTTCGATGCTCTCTTCCGTGTCCTGCAAAAATCCTATGACGTAAAAGCCTATGGTCGCAATGCCCAATTCCCAGCAGAGCTTGACCATGTTTCGCATGTGCTCGTGCGGGATGAAGCGGCGCGCAACCTTCTTCAGAACAAGCGGGTCCGGGGATTCCACGCCGAAAGAGATTTCGCGCAAACCTGCGGCGTGCATGGCGCGAATCAGTTTCTCATCGAGATCGTCCATGCGCGTCTCGCATTCAAGCGAGAGCTTCAGATTGCGCGATTGTATCTCTTCGGCAATGTTGAAGCAGCGCTCGCGGTCAAGCGTAAAGAGCGGGTCGCGTATTTTTATGTGCAGGTTCTTATAGCGACCGTACAACTCTTCCATCTCGTCAACAACATTTTCGACAGAGCGTTGACGAAAGCTTGCAGTGATGCGGTGCGGGCAGTAGGTGCAATGCTCCGGGCAACTGCGGCTGGTTAGCATTGGAAGAGCGCGCGTCAACCCTCCACCGTTGTGGCTCGCATAGCCGAAGCGTTTAGTCTTCACCAAGTCCCAGCGCGGGAACGGCAACGAATCAAGATCGTCAATCGCGGGACTCACAACAAGCCCGCTCAAATCTTTCCCTCGCGCCAGATCAATCGCAGCAGCTTCAGGCTCGCCGCTGATTACGAAATCTCCGGCGGCCATAAATAGTTCCGGCAGATGCGTCGCGGGCGTTCCGAAGAATCCGACCTTCATGCCGCTTGCTCGCGCCCGCTTAGCCCACTCGCGTTCATGCTTGTAATCAACAAGCGAAGTCAGCACGAGCGCGATATCGCCCTTCACAGGCTTATCATCTCGCGCGACGATTACCTTGTGGCCTTCGCGCGCGAAGATTGCTGCCAGATAGCCTATGTGTATGCTAGGTACGTTCAGAAAAACTTTGCGGACATTTTTGGCGAAGCGCGTTGTGACGGAATCAGCTTGAAAGCGCGAGCCGTAGCCGCCCGCGACAGTATCTTTGTTGACCGACCCGTTCTTCGCCTTCAGATCGGCAAGCACTATGACTGACATATAATCTCCTACATCGTTGTGGCGCAAAAACGCAATTCGTGGCGCTCTTGCGAAAGAATGAAATTACGCAGGCGAATGAGATTATAAACCAATAGATGAATAGAAGATAAACGTGGAAGTGAATGAGGAATGCAAAATTAAAAATTAAAAATGCAAAATGGAAGATAAAAACCGCGCTCTCCGGTCTTCCATTTTGCATTTTTCATTCTCTGTTGGGCAGCCATACGGCGAAGACGCTGCCCGTCGAGTCTGAGCGTTGAAGCTCAAGCCGACCGTGATGCGCTTCGGCGATCCCTCTCGCTATTGCCAGGCCAAGGCCAGCGCCTCCGCCGCCTTCCGTTGCGCCAGCGCGCGAGCGTGCCTTGTCAACTCTGTAGAAGCGATCAAAGATTCGCGCCTGCGCTTCAACTGGAATGCCTGCGCCCGTGTCAGCGACTATAATGATGTAGCGCGAAGGCTGCTTCTCTAATCCTATGTGGATTGTGCCGCCTGCCGGAGTGTGTTTGATGGCGTTGTCAAGAAGGTTCATAAGCATCTGCCTGAGCAAGCCTTCGTCGCCGTGATAGTGTGTCGCAGAGAGCTTGCCGAGTTCAACCTTGACGCCTTTATTTCCGGCGAGCACTTCGGCTGCGCGCGCAGTCTCGGCTATCAATTCATCAAGACGAAAATCATGAAAGTGCAGGGCGCGGCTGGAGGAGTCTGCGCGGGCGAGCGCGAACATATCTTCGACTATGCGTGTGAGGCGGCGGGTCTGCTCGTCAATTATCTCAAGCGCTTCGCGGTACTCCGTTTCGTTTCGCCCGTCCTGTCCAAGCGTCACGTCCGTAGCCGTTCGCATGACCGATAGCGGCGTGCGCAGTTCGTGTGAGGCGTCTGCCATGAAGCGGCGTTGCTGTTTGAACGAGTCGTCAAGGCGCGCTAGAAGTTCGTTGAACGTTGAGGCGAGTGTGCCTAACTCGTCGTGAGGATTCGTTAAAGGCAATCGTTCGTCCAGGTTCTCTGCGCTGATGCGATGAGCGCGTCTGGTCATTTCAACGACCGGAGCAAGACTCCTTCGAGCAAGAAACCAGCCGCCCGCCCCGGCCAAAAGAAGCGCGGCCAGAACGACCAGCGAAAGAATAAACCCGAACAGTCTTAATTCTCTATTGACGACATCGAACGCCTGCGTGATGACTATGATGTAAGCCTTGCCCGTCATTGGAATCTCGACGCGCTTGATTGCGACGCGGCGATCTTCGGCGGGCTTGCCCTGCGGCAGCGTGTAAAGCTCTGCCTCTACGGGCGGCACAAGACTCATGTCAGGCAGGCTTGCGTGAACGTCTCCCTGCGCAGGGTCTTCCGCGATAATTTTTCCTTCGCTACTAAAGATTGCCGCCGCCTGACGCGGGCTGCTGTATTCATTGAGCACATCCTTAGACGCAGTCTCTTCCTTCGCCCCTGTCTTCATTTCCTGAATGAAGGATGAACTTGTCTCTTCGAGCGTTGCGCCGAGTTCCGTGTCCAGACTGTCGTAGAGAATGGCCGCGTGCAGAGCATAGACGGCTATGCTGAAGGCGATTAGCACAAGCGCCAGCACGCCCACGTACCATAGCGTCAACCGTGCTCTTACGGATTCGAACATCTGAATAGTGAAAAGTGAATAGTGAATAGTGAATAGTTAAGACTACTATTCACTATTCACTATTCACTTTTCACTGTCTCCATTCTCTTCTGCCGCAGTCAGAACGTAGCCTTCGCCGCGCCGTGTCTGAAACAGTTTTACTTCGTGCCCGTCATCAATCTTGCGGCGAAGGCGCTGCACATAAACTTCTATCAGATTCGAGAAGACATCGAAGTTCTCGTCCCAGACGTGCTCCGCAATCTCTGCGCGTCCGAGCACACGGTCCGTGTTGCGCGCGAAATATTCGAGCAGCCCGTACTCTTTGACCGTAAGTTGAATCTCCTGCCCAGCGCGACGCACACGCTTGGAGCGCATATTAATCTCCAGGTCCGCGACCGTGAGCGTTTCAGATTGCAGCGCTTCGCCTCGACGCAAGAGTGCGCGAACGCGCGCGAGGAGTTCGCCGAAATCGAAAGGCTTCGTCAAATAATCGTCAGCGCCCGAATCAAGCCCTGCGATTCTGTCTTCGACCTGATCGCGAGCCGTGAGCATCAGAACAGGAATGCTTGCCCCAAGCGCTCGCATCTCTCTACAGACCTCAAGGCCGTCCTTGCGCGGCAACATAACGTCCAGTATGACAAGGTCATAATCGTAGATGCTTATCTGATAGAGAGCCGCTTCGCCGTCCTGCGCCACGTCAACCGCGTAAGAGTGCTCGCGCAAACCCTTCGCCAACATCTTCGCGGCGCTCGGCTCATCCTCTACCAGTAAGATTCGCATAGCCTCAGATAGACTCCCTTTCTGCGAGAGATGATTATAGCAAGAGGATTGTGTTTGAGTTAGAAGGTACAGAACGAAGGATGAATTGAAGATGAATGAGGATGCGAATTGGATGCAGCTTAGCTTCTGGGAGCGCAGGCGGCTCGCCTGCTGAGCGCTGCAAGCGCGAACAATATCAGAAGACCACTGTGCGCATTGATAAAGTCTTTTAGCGTGCCTTGCACGCTTGCAGGCGAGCCGCCTGCGCTCCCAGACCGTCTTCGCTTCTTCAACGTGCTCTTGGTCCGCCCGTGACTTGCAGGCCCATCAGACGCGCCGGGAAGACTCCGAAGTCTTCGACCTCCCATGTGTTGCCGTCTCTGAGCCGGACCTGAGCGGCTGGTATGAATGTGCCTTCGCCCGCTTGCCTTCCGCTAAGATATAACTCTGCGTAACCGAACTTGTAATTCTCCGAGCGTGCCCCGTAACGCAACTCGAAGAAGTTGATGTTGCGCTGGTAGATGACGACCACTTTCGTACCCGCCTCTTGCGGAGTTGAGATAATTGCGTTAGCCGTGACGCCCACGTTGTTGCCGATCTGTATCCGCCCGGCGTTCATGGTTGAGAGCACCTTTAGCAGTTCGTCCTGCCCACCCGATTGCAGGGCCGCGTTTAGGCGCTGCACTTCATCAGGCGTCGTGTATCTGTTGACGATGAGTCTGAACGGAAGAGACCTTCCTGCAAGCCGCCCGCTGATGCCTATAACCGTGCCTGTGATTGTTCGACTCACAGTTCTGTCGCCTTGCCCCATTACGACTGATGTTGGCCGAGCAAGCGTAAGCCCCGAAAGAGCGCAGACCACACATAACAAAAGAACTCTCGCCCTTCTATTCATCTTTCCCCTCCTTGTTAGAAAAACCATCTTGATATTAATTACTGCCGGACCGATTCTTTAACTCTCCCTTCACAATTTAAGAGAGCGTGTCTAGTTTCAATCTCCCTGACCTCGGAATGTGGATTGAAAAACAGAAAGGCTCTGCTTCTTACAATCCGCATTCCGCCCGTCCGCAATTACTTCTGTTTTCCCTTTATATCCTTAGCCATCTTCTGATGCTCTTCAAGCGTGGGCAGAGTTTTAGTGACGAGGGCTTTCAGGTCTGCGTCCTTCGCATCTTTGGCCTTGTCCTGAAATGCCTTAACGTCCTTGTCGTGGTCCTCGACCATAGCGCTCATGTACTCTTTATCGAATGCCGCGCCTGAGAGTTTAGAGAGCTTGTCCTTCTCACTCTTCTGCTCGCCCGTCAAATCTGTGGGCAGCGTGACGCCCTTCTTTGTGGCAAGTTGCTTCAACTCGTCATTGGCCTTCGAGTGATCGTCAACCATTCGCTGTCCGAACTTTTTAACGTCGGCGCTCTGCGCCTTCTCAGCCGCAAGACGACCAAGTTCAACTTCCGCCATGCCGCCCGTCGCCGCTTCCGTCATGAACGAGCGGTCGTCGCCGCTGAGCGATGCTGTGCTTGAAGTATTAGCGGTGCTGTTCGTTTCGCTCCTTGTGGCGTTTACGTTTGTAGTATTAGTAGTGCCCGTGTTCGTATTTCCACCGCCGCCGCAGCCTGCGAGCGACGCTAGAGCGAGCGCGATCAACATGATTAGAACTCTTCTCATTTTTGGACCTCCATCAGAATCCGAAGAACACAACTGCTGCTGTCTCCTCGACACACGAAGCAACTCACACGCCGTGCGCGCACGCTTTTCAGCTTGAACACAATCCAAGCGAGCCACACCACAGCGGGGGAGTTAAATCAGGGGACTTAACGGTATGAGAAGACTATATCACTTGAGTAGAGGCTAGAACAGTTCGATGACGTACATATTGAAGAGCAGGAGGCAGGAGTCAGAATTCAGAAGCCAGAATAAAAGAAAAACAGAAAGTGGCTCTCGGACTTATTCATTCTGGCTTCTGGATTGCGGACTCCTGTATTCTGCTTTTTTCCAGCGCTTCCTTCAAACTGAAGCGCCGCTCGTAGAGAGCCTTTCCGACGATCAGGCTGTCAATGCCGCACGCGCTCGCTTCCGCAACTCGTCGGATGTCTTCAAGCGATGAGACGCCGCCAGAAGCTGTAACCTTCAGGCCAGACTCGCGCGCAATGAAGCAGGTCTGTTCAATGTTTATTCCCTGAAGCATTCCGTCTCGGCCCACATCCGTGTAGATGATGCGCTCTACGCCGACGCGCGCGACGCGCCGCGCAAGCTCTAAGGCAGAAATGCGCCCGCGCTTCTCCCAGCCTCGCGTGACCACCTCGCCATCGCGCGCATCAATGCCGACAGCTACGCGAGAGCCGTAAAGCTCCACGAGTTGCACGAGAGACTCCGGCGACTCGACGGCCAATGTTCCTATGACGACTCGCTCGACGCCGCTTTCTATCATCCCTTTCACATCATGCACTGAACGGAGACCGCCGCCGAATTCGACAGGTGTCCTGACCGCACCGATTATCTGCCGCACGACCCCGCGATTAGTTGTCTCGCCCTCATCGAAAGCGCCGTCCAAATCCACAACGTGAAGAAAGCGCGCGCCCTCAGCCTCGAATTTCAAAGCAATCTCCACAGGGTCGCCGTCATAAACCTTCACATCAAGCTTTCGCCCCTGCGTGAGCCGCACGCACTGACCGTTCCTCAAATCAATCGCCGGAATAATCAACATAAGAACAGTGATGAGTACTGAGTACTGAGTACTGAGTGAAGTAGGTTTTCTACTCAGTCCTCAGTACTCATCACTCAGTACTTCTTTCAAGACTTCGTCGAAGAGCTTGCCGTTGGTTGAGATTGCGTTGCCGCCGCGAATGGTTCTCTCGCCCCGCCAGTCCGTAAATGTTCCGCCCGCCTCTTCCATGATTGGAAGAAGCGGGGCGCAGTCCCAGACGTTCATGACAGGATCGAGCATAGCGTCTGCGCGCCCCGTAGCGACCAGAACGTGGCCGTAGCAATCGCCCCAAGTGCGGCGAGCGCCGACGCGACGTTGCAGAGTGTCGGCTGCGCGACCGAAACCGTAACGCTCGCACTTTCCAAAATCCGTTGACAACAATAGCGCATCCTCAAGTCTCTCAGTTGAAGAAACGCGCGCACTCGCGCCGTTCCAGAAACAACCCACCTCGCGCGCCGCGTAAACAATCTCATCGAGCGCGGGAAGATTTACAACCCCAATGCAAGCCTCTCCCTCAATCTCCAATCCAATCAACACGCCGTAGAGCGGCACGCCGTGAACAAAAGAGTATGTGCCATCCAGCGGATCAATTATCCACTGTCTGCCTGACGTTCCTTCGCGCGCTCCCTCTTCTTCGCCCAGAACGGCGTCATCTGGAAAACTCTCTTCGAGCCGCGCACGAATAAAACTCTCTGCCTCGCGGTCCGCACGCGTAACGTATGAGCCGTCCGCCTTCTGCTCAGGCTTCAAAGACGAACGAAAATATTTCAAGGTAATCTCGCCCGCACCGCGCGCTAATCCGACAGCGAAATCGAGAAGCCGCTCAAGCTCCTTCCGCTCAATCTTCTCAAGCTCTTTTGAATCCTGATTCATTCGCCGCCCCGCTTCTCCTGACGACGCGCCTCAAGCTCCACTGCAATCTCTTCCAGGCGGACGCCGCGCTCTACCAGAAGAACGATTAAGTGATAGGCAAGGTCGGAGACTTCTGCCACTAAGCTATCGCTCGCTTCATTCTTGGCCGCGATGATAGTCTCAGAAGCTTCCTCGCCAATCTTCTTCAGAATCTTGTCCAACCCTTGATCGAACAGATAGGTCGTGTAAGAACCCGCAGGCCGCTCTAGCCTCCGACTTTCGATTATTGTGTAAAGAGATTCGAGCACCGGACCGATAGCAGGCCGACTTCCAACACTTCGTTCCTCATCTTCAGTCTTCGCATGAACTTCATTTTGGAGTTGATTGTGAAAGCAGGAGCGAGCGCCCGTGTGACAGGCAGCGCCTTTCGGCTCGACGAGAATATTGAGCGCGTCCGCGTCGCAATCCGCGAGAATCTCTACGACTCGCTGCGTGTTGCCGGAAGTCTCGCCCTTGTGCCAGAGTCGAGCGCGCGAGCGAGACCAGAACCAAGTCTCTCCTTCTAAGAGCGTGCGCCTCAAGCTCTCCTCATTCATGTAAGCCAGAGTGAGCACCTCGCGCGAGCGCGCGTCCTGCACGATTGCAGGAACAAGCCCTCGCTCGTCAAACTTCAAATCCTCAATCCTCAACTTCATCTCATTGTCACTCCACGCTCCGCCAGATAACTCTTCACCTCAGCAATCTTGTAATGGCCGAAGTGAAAGAGCGATGCGGCGAGCGCTGCGCTTGCGCCGCCCTGTGTTAGAGCCTCAAAGAAATGTTCGAGCCTTCCTGCGCCGCCCGAAGCTATGACAGGAATACGCACAGCGTCTGCGACCGCGCGCGTCAACCGTAGATCGTAACCGTCGCGCGTCCCGTCCCTGTCCATGCTCGTCAAAAGAATCTCACCCGCGCCCAACCTTTCGGCGCAGACAGCCCACTCGATTGCATCAATCCCCGTACTGCGTCGCCCGCCGTGTGTGAAAACTTCCCAGCCTTTGCTCTCATCAGAAGCATCGCGCCTGCACGCGTCAATTGCGACAACGATGCATTGACTTCCGAACACAGCCGCGCCTTCGCTAATCAACTCAGGGCGCTCGACGGCAGCCGTGTTGATTGACACTTTATCCGCGCCCGCACGCAACACCGCGCGAATATCCTCTAGACTATTCAGGCCGCCGCCGACAGTAAACGGAATGAAGACTTCATCGGCCACGCGGCGGACCAAATCCGCTACGATGCCGCGCTTGTCCGAAGATGCCGTAATGTCAAGAAAGGTTAACTCGTCCGCGCCCTCCGCATCGTAACGTCGCGCCTGCTCCACAGCATCGCCCGCATCCACAAGCGAGACGAACTGAATCCCCTTGACCACGCGACCGCGATCAACATCAAGACAAGGAATGATACGTTTCGCAAGCATCTATAGTTGATCGGAGTTAAGCGTGTCTGTTTTGTCAGTACCACCTGCGGTAGCGGGTGGGTGCTTTGGCGACGATGACCCACCCGCTACCGCAGGTGGTACTGACCCGCTTGCAAAGTTCTTCAATAGTTGCAGCCCAGCCGCCTGACTCTTTTCAGGATGAAACTGAACGCCGCACACGTTACCCTCTGCCACCACCGAAGCATAACGCGCTCCATACTCGGTCTCGCCTACGACGACAGATGTGTCAGCATCGCAATAGTATGAATGCACGAAGTAGAAGAAAGCGCCATCCTCTATGTTCGCAAACAATGGATGAGAGCGCCGCTTGTAAACCTGATTCCAGCCAACCTGCGGAACTAACAGTTCATCCGAGAATCGGCGCACGCGACCTCGCAAAAACCCAAGACCTTCGCTTCGTCCAAACTCTTCGGATTCCTCAAAGAGCATCTGCATCCCAACGCAGACGCCAAGAAGCGGCGTCCCTTCTCTTACACGCTCCATCACAAGCGGCGCGAACCCGTGCTCTTTGAGAGCCTTCATGCACGCCTGGAATGCGCCGACGCCCGGCAACACCAATCGCTCTGCATCGCGCAAGACTCTCTCATCGCTGCTCACAACGGCCTCGCACGCGGTCGCCTCGAATGCCTTCTCGACAGAGCGCAGGTTGCCCACACCGTAATCAATAATCGCCAGAGGCACTGAAGACACTTACAAAACCCCCTTCGTGCTCAATACTCCTTGGACGCGCGCATCCCTTTCGACGGCTCGCCTGAGCGCACGCGCTGTAGCTTTGAATGTGCCTTCGAGAATGTGGTGCGTGCTATCATGTGTCGGCGCGTCTCGACTTCATAAACAAGATAGAAGCGACCAGACAGATCAATCACAGAACGACAGAGCGCTTCATCCATAGGCACAGTCGCTTCGCCGTAGCGCGCAATGCCGCTCTTATCGCCCAGAGCCTCTCTGAGCGCCTGACCGAGAGAGATTGCTATGTCCTCCACAGAATGATGGTCATCAATCTCCAGATCGCCGCGACATTCCACTTCGAGATCGAACAGCCCGTGCCGCGCAAAGAGTTCCAGCATGTGGTCAAGAAACGGAATCCCGGTTGATACGCGCGCCCGTCCGTTGCCGTCTAAGTTGAGCGCGGCGCGCACATCCGTTTCTTTAGTCTTTCTCTTTACCTGCGCCGAGCGCGAAGATGTTTGTAGTTTTGTGCTCATAAGTAAAAGAAGAATTCAGGAGTCAGAACGAAAAGCGGAATACAGAATCCAGAATTCAGAATGGAAAGGGCTGCAACCCGCTTCTACAGATTTTGCTTTTCTTTTATTCTGACTCCTGAATTCTGTATTCTGTATTCTGCCTTTCAAATACTTCCCTTAACGCCGCCAACAGCAGATCATTCTCTGCGGGCGTGCCGACGCTTACGCGAAAATAGTCCTTAAGCTTAGGGTAACTGCTCACGTCACGAACGAGTATGTCGCGGCTCAATAGTTCCTTGAAGACGAAGCGAGGATCAAGCATGGAGCGAACGACCATGAAATTGGCTTGCGATGGCACGGGCGTCAATCCTTCTATCTTCTTCATCTCACCGTAAAGCCGCTCGCGCTCTTCTCTTATGCGCTCTACAAGCGGCTTTAGCTCCGACTCATACATTTCGAGCGCGACTTCTGCGACCACCTGCGAGACGATGTTCAGATTGTATGGCAGCACGGCCTTGCCGACCTCGCGCGCCAAATCAGGCGAGGCTAAAAGATAGCCGACGCGCAAGCCCGCCATAGCCATCGCCTTCGAGAATGTTCGGAAGACTGCCAAGTTCCGATGCTCCCCTAACAAAGGCACGACCGAATGAGCGGAGAACTCAAAATACGCTTCGTCAATTACGACAAGGCCGTGTGAGGCTTTGAGCAGAGCTATTAAATCCGCGTCCGGGATACGGCAGCCCGTTGGATTGTTCGGCGAGCAGAGTATCGTAACGTCAGGCTCGAAAGTTTCGATTGCTTTCATGAGCGCAGCCGCGTCGAACTTTAACTCCTCGTCGAGCGCGACGCTCACAATAGAGCCACCCAGAACCGTCGTGACTTGCTTATAGAGAGCAAACGTTGGCTCGGAGATTAGCACGCGCTTCCCTTCACCAACTGTCACCATCAAAAGCGCTTGAATCAATTCATTCGAGCCGTTTCCAGCAATCACTCCGTCTGCGCGCCAGCCCGCGAACGACGACAAACGTTCATGCAAACTCGCAGGCACAAAATCCGGGTAGCGTGACCACGCGCGCCTGCTCAAACGTCGCAAGCTCTCCTCTTTGATTCGCGCGGGCGTCTCCCAAGGGTTCTCGTTCTGATTTATCTTGACAGACGCGCGATCCGGCGAGAGCGTGTAAGCGCGAAGCTCACGCACGCGCGGTTTGATTTTATCCAGCGGGTCAGTCATCAGTTATTTTTCAATAATCAATTGCTGTTCATCGAATCCTCTTCAAGCCGAATCAGCACAGAGCGCGCGTGCGCGTCCAACGTGTGCGCGCCGAAAAATATTGCTCCTGCATGACGCACGCGCGCCGCCACGCTCTCTTCATCCCGCGTGATGATTTCAAGATGCTCAGGCGCTAATTCATTAACCAACTCGCACGCATCCTCCATGTCAGACACGACAATGATCGCGCCAAACTCCGTGAGCGATTTTTCAATCACGTCGCGGCGAGAAAGCTTTCGAGTCTGTTGCTCGACTTGCGCTGCCACATCAAAGGCCAGAGCCTCGCTAGTTGTGATGAGAACGGCGGACGCTTCCTCATCATGCTCTGCCTGCGCGAGCAAATCTGCCGCGACGAAATCGTCGCGGGCCGTTTCATCTGCTATGACTATGACCTCGCTAGGTCCTGCGATTGAATCAATTCCGACCGTGCCAAAGACTATCTTCTTCGCCGCTGCGACATATTTGTTGCCCGGCCCGGTTATCTTATCAACACGCCGAAGGCTTTCAGTGCCGTAAGCGAGCGCGGCTATCGCCTGTGCTCCGCCGACTGCGTAAACCTCTGTCACGTTCAACTCCAGAAGCGCCGCAGCGACCGCAGGGTTTTCTGCAAGCGTGCGCGGCGGCGTCGTGACCGCAATGCGTTTGACTCCGGCGACCTCGGCGGGCACGACGTTCATCACAACGGACGAAGGATAGCTGGCCTTCCCGCCCGGAACGTAAAGCCCGGCGCTGTCGAGAGGCATGATGCGCTGACCCATGCGCACACCTTCCGCCGTTTCAATCTCCCAGGATTCTACTCGCTCGTGCTCGTGAAACTCTCTCACGCGCTTAATCGCTTCGCGCAAAGCTTCTACAACAGTTCGGTCGGCGCGTGCGGCCACTCCGCGCAACTCTTGTTCAGGAATGCGAAGTTTGTCTAGCTCAAGGCGCACGCCGTCGAAACGTTCGGTGTAATCTATGAGCGCAGCGTCGCCGCGTTTCCGAACGTCCGCTATGATCTTTGCGACCGCCTCCATCAGTTCGGAATCGAGCGCGACGTTACGCGACGCGATTCGCGCGAGTTTGCGTGCGCGTCGTTCAATCTCATCACAACGAATTACTTCAATCACAGACTTTCATCCTCTTTGAGCACGCCTTTGAGTGCGTTGATAAGACGCGAGACTGCTTCGGCTTCAAGTTGATAGCTCGCGCGGTTGACGACCAGTCGCCCCGTAGAGTTGGCAATGACTTCAACTATGTCGAGGCCGTTTTCCGAGAGCGTGCGCCCGGTCTCAACAACGTCAACGATTGCGTCCGCCAAGCCGAGCACAGGCGCGAGTTCGACAGAGCCTGCGAGTTCTATTATCTCTACGGGAATGCCGCGCGCTCCGAAGTGTGCGGCAGCTATGCGCGGATATTTGGTCGCAACGCGCAGCGCGCCCAACTCCGAAGGAATCGCTCCGGCGCACGCGGCGACCGCTATGCGGCAACAGCTTATGCGAAGGTCCAGCGGCTGCAAAAGGTCTGCGTTAGATTCCATGAGAACGTCGCGCCCTACGATACCGCAGTCGGCAGTTCCATGCTCCACATAAACGGGCACGTCCGATGGCTTAACGAAGATGAAGCGATAGCTCCCGCTTTCGTCCTCTACGGCGAGACGCCTGGAGTTGCGCGCATCCTCGCTCATGCCGATACCGGCACGCTCCATTAGAGCGAGCGCCTCCGTCTGCATCCTTCCTTTAGCGAAAGCTATGGTCAGCTTAGCCATAATGTAATTATGAGTTTTGAATTATGAGTTTTGAGTTGAAGGCAATGATTCAACATTCAAAACTCAAAATTTATAATTAAGGTTCTCTTCTCTTCAAATCAATTCTCACGCGTTCGTTCCTTTGTCGCCGCTCTTTCGCTTTCATAAACAGAGGCGCAGTCTCATTGCCCGTAATCATTGTTGCGTCCAAATCCGAATTCGCTGCAAGCATCCCGCCACGCTCGCGCCGCAGCAACACATCTGTGAGCGCGTCCAGTTCGAGCATGAAGCCTATGGCCGGTTCTGTTTTCCCAAAGTTCGCGGTGAGAAGGTCGTAGCGGCCTCCTGCTCCGACGCGCGAGCCTGCGCCCTTAGCATAGATTTTGAAAGTGAGTCCGGTGTAGTAGTCAAGACCTGAGACATCGCCAAAATCTATCTCCCGCGTCTCGTATATCAATCAGGTGGCGCATCTTTTCTCGCGCTTCGGGTGCAAGCGCGAGACGTTCGCTGATGCCGTTAAAGATTTCGACGCTGTTGATCGTAATCCTGTAATCGCCAGAAAGTTCCAGCCGCTCGAAGATTTCAGTTGCGATGACCAGGACTTCCATGTCCGCCTGCCCGCCGCCCGCGCCTATGAATTCGCAGCCGAGTTGCGTGCTCTCGCGTCTCCACTCCGCGCGCGACTGCGTTTGTTGCCGGAAGACGGGCGCGGCATAACAGAAGCGAAGCGGGCGCTCTTGCTTAGCGAAGAGCGTCGCGGCTGCACGCGCAACCGAAGATGTCACGTCGGGGCGAAGCGCGAGCAGGCGTCCGTCTCGGTCCGTGAAAAGAAACGCTCGATGAGCTTCGTCCCGCCCCATGCCGCGCTCAAACAGCGCAAGGTAATCAACCGCAGGCGTGATGATCTCTTCGTAGGACCAACCGGCAAAGACCTGCATGACTGTGTCTTCTATGCTGCGGCGCAGACGCGCCTCCTTGCCGAAGTAGTACCTCATGCCGTCCGGGATTTTTGATAGCGGGTCGCTCATCATTGAAAACTTTTGGAAATAAGAAACCGCTGCCGGATATCCACAAAGGGTCACTGGCAGCGGTGTCTGAGTATCTGGAAGCCTTTGAGAGGCTACTCTCTAATGCAAGACGAGACCATCATCGCCAGCTTGGGCTGCCACCGAAGCGATGATGGCCGCCGTGATGCGAACGCCTGGCGCGATGCGTATTGAAGCTTGGCTTAACGTCTTTTCTCATTTTGAGCCTTGAACTTATACAGAACTCTTTCGTTCTTTGTCAAACGAGACTCTCTTCGCTGGAATACTCTGAATTGAAACGGGCAGTAATTTATCACGAGAGGCTCATGATGAGAGAGCCTTCCCGCAAGGAATTAAAAACCCCACGCCAACATCAATCCGTAATCGCGTGCGCTTCTGTTGTAGGTCGGCGCAAAAGCAGGCCATAGCTTCGAGTGCGCGTGCCTGTCTGTTTCTTCGCCGCTTGAATCGTGATGTGTTCGATAGACGTAGCGGCCAATGCCGTAGCCCATCGCGCTGCCCACGAGCACGTCGCTCAGAAAGTGGTTGCGTCCCGTAAAGCGCGCGATGCTTACGGCAGACGCCAATCCGTAAGCGGTGAACTCGACGACGCGATGATGCTTATACTCGTTTGCGATGACGGTCGCCAACGACCAAGCCTGTATCGCGTGACCTGATGGAAACGAGTCGCCCTTGTCAAAGAACTCTCCGCTTGCGTTGTCTATGCGCGGGCGTGGACGCTGAGTTATGCCTTTGAGCGCGAGTGAAACGATGCCGCTGTCAACGAGCGCCTCCGCTCCGAGCAAGCCGGTTTCACGT
The DNA here is from genome assembly GCA_003222945.1 of Acidobacteriota bacterium. Classification (GTDB taxonomy): domain Bacteria; phylum Acidobacteriota; class Blastocatellia; order Pyrinomonadales; family Pyrinomonadaceae; genus QHXM01. The sequence continues at coordinate 18,972 of QHXM01000073.1, read as the reverse complement.
GCGCGCTGGTTGTGCCCCGCACGCCCTGCCAGATAGAACGCGGTTGCGATTCCGCCAGCGCCATAGGTCGAGCCTGCATAAGAGATGTAGCGGCTGACATCTAATCTTGTCTGGTTATTATCGAGCGCGCCCGCTGTGTGTCTATCAGTCGCCATGAGCGCAGCCGTCGAAAGACCGAGCGGCAAGAGCCACTTCTCATCTCCGCGCTGAAGATGAAAAGGCAGAGTCCAGATTGCACGCTGGTCGCGCAAGATGTTTTTGAAGAACTGGCTCTCTAAGCTCGGCGTTGGAGATGCTTGCGGCGTAGGCGTCGGAGTTGTTTGTGCAGATGCGCTCGCGGTTGCAATGAAGATCGCAAAGAGGAGAGTTGCAAGGCGCGAGATGCAGCGCACATTTGTAGAATAGTTTGACTTCATGTTTTTATCCTCTCTATGCCATCTCGTCCAATCATAACATGGCTGCTAATCGCATTGAACCTTGCCGCTTGGTTTGCTGTGGCGTCGTTTTTTCATCTGTCACCGATTGCAACGCAAAGCTCAGAGCTACTGCTACGCTCCGGCGCACTTCGCGGCGAATTGCTGTGGGCGGGCGAGTGGTGGCGCATATTCATCTCTCAATTTCTGCACGTTTACTTTGCTCATCTAATCCTGAACATGCTCTTTCTGTTTCTGCTGGGTGGAAGGTTGGAGCGTGAACTCGGCTCTTTGCGTTTCGCGTTGCTATATCTAGGCAGTGGCGCAATCGGACAGATGGCGGGTGTTTTGGCGACTTCAATGCTCGTCAGTTCCGGCGCTTCGCAGGCCGTGATGGGTTTGGCTGGCTGTGAGTTGGTTAAGCTATTTCGGCTAGAGAAGCCGGAGCGGGTTCGTATAATTATCGCGCTCGGTGTAGTTTCCATTCAGATAGCAATTGACCTGATAGCGGCGCACACTATCAAGGCAGGGCATCTGGCAGGATTCTGTGCGGGTGCGATGCTTGGGTATATACTTAGATTTCCACGCGGGACTAAGAATCAATTTCCGCACGCGGGGTCTTGATAAAAATTCCTTGTAACCGACCAATTCTCCGAAGCGTCTTACATAATGAAGCCATAAACGCTGGGGTTGTTTTACGAGCAAATGGGCTTCAAAAACTATTCCTCCTGATTTGGTGGGCGTCTCCAAGCGTCCACCATTTTTTCTAAGGATGAGGGATGAAGTGAAAACGGAAAGCACTTTTCTTCTTTCTTTTCATTCATCCCTCATCCCTCCGCCCTCATCCCTGCCTTTCTCAGTCTCGCTTGATGTCAGGAAATTTACTTACTACGCGGTCAGCTACTTCCCGGCCAGCCTCTTTAATTTGATATTGAATCGGCATACGTTTTGTGCCAGAGGGTATGCCGACTCCAACCCGACCTGTTCTGGTGCTTTGGTTGCCGAGGTAAACATTCCCGGAAGTCAAAATCTTCGCAGTTTGCGGCGCGAATATGTAATAGCTGATTAACATACTGCTTTCGGCGGTCTCCTCCTCCATCTTCAACTCAAGCCAAAGGACGTAGGATGTAGTCTCCTTCTTCGCACGATCAACCGCCTCCTTGCGCGTCAGGTCACCTCCGCCTATGGCCTCTAACGCGGAAGACTCTTTTATCCTGTCTATGCAGGCCGTCAGGGCATCGTCAACATAGCTGGAGAGAATGTACATGGAAGAGCCAAATTTATTTCCGCTGACTATGATCGTTGCGAGTGGCGCGGACTTTTTTGGCGGCGTAGGCGTCGGAGCGTCTGTTTTAGGTTCGGCAGCGACAGTGGGCGCTGTAGGTGTGGAGGCATTCTTATTCCTGCGCCCGGATTGCGCGGACGCTCCTTGAGAGAAAGAGAGAATCATAGAGACGCAAACTATCAGTAGAGCTTTGCATCTCTTCTCTGAAATGGATTGTGCGAGTCTTTCAAGTCGCATCGAACACCTCCTAACAGTGACATCCGGCAGCTAATAATTAACGTACTCTACCAGCCAGCCCGAGAAATACCATTCGCCATTTTCATAGCGCGCCTCGACGATGAGAAACGAATCGTTGAGACCATTTTTATTTTACTCAGGATAGGATGTTCGGGACTTTACTTTTCTGAACTTCATCCTCTCCCTCTTATTTCTTCCGCCCCATCACGCGCGGCACAGCGTCTAAAATCTCCGTCGTACTCTCTGTTACGCTCGAAGCGGCCCGCGCAAGATTGCGAGTATCAGCCTGATTAAGCTGCGGCCTGTCGGTATTAGCTTCTAGGATTCCGGTCCTGCCAGTTTCGTCATGCCCCTGCCTGAGCCTCTTTTGCAGGCTGTAGCCGATTACAAAATTGATTGCCTGAAAGATTGCCGTCAAAAAGCACAGGTCCGCAACCATGACGAGCACCGGACGATCAACCTTGCCTGCAAGCACTGCTAGAATAATCACGGCAGAAGAGAGCGCGGCCAGTGCGCTCACAGCTTCTATGATACGCATCTTCTGATGCCTTTGCTCAGGCGTGCGCGCTCTTATTCTGCCGCGTCTTCGTCCAAGGCGCGCTGTGTCCGGCAGCCATTCGCCGCAACGCTTACAGTAAGAGTCAGCGCTTTGGTCCGCTGCCCCGCACTTTGAACAGAACATCCTCGGTTATCTCTTTCCAGACCCCTGGCCTATCGTGTCGGTTGCGCGTCGAAGCGGATGAGAGAATCTGGGCACAAGACCCGTGCGCCTCTCCAATCCATAAACCCTCACGCTGTTTCTGGTCACAGTCCATATCTTACGCAGATCGAATAACTCGCCCAGCACGAAGCCCAGCCGTTCATCACTAAGCTTTGTTATTTCTCTTAGATCGTCCCAGGTACGCGCGCCAGTTTGCAGGGCATTCAATATTCGTTCCTGCGGTGAGACTCTGCTCATACGCTTCTACTCCTTAATCTCGTTTGTCCCGCACGAATCGAATAGTATCAAAAGAAGGGCTTTACCTCCTACCAAACAAAAGAGCTTTATGAAAGAGCGAGACTGTTCCAACTTTCAACAACACGGACAAGCTCTCACGCACGCGGCGCTTCTACTTGGTAGAGATTATCAACTGCTCCGGCGTCGCTTGCAGTTCGTGAAGATGACTCTCGGAGAAACCCGCGTTCCTGAACATGCGCTCAAGCTCAGAGAAAGTGTAGGCATCACCGGCGGGCGTTCCGCCCAGCATCATCATGCTGAAGGCTGCCGGAATAGGAGGCGACACTTTGTCCTCGTTCGGCACGAACTCAAGCGCTACTGCGCGCCCTGCATCATTGAGTGCACTGTGAACTTTCCTTAGCAAGCTTTCGCACGTCTGCTGGTCGAAGTGGTGCAGGAAGTTTGTCAATAGCACAACGTCGTAGCCGCCTCCCAGATCAACATCAAAGGCGCTTCCCTCAAGCGTGCTGTAGCGCTCCTCCACACCCATGTTGCGCGCGTTCTCAAGAGCTACCTCCAACACATTCGGCCAATCGAGCGCGACTATCTCAGCCGCTCCGTTCTGCTGAGCTATGGTAATCCCGAATATGCCGTGACCTGCGGCGATGTCCAGCACCTTCAGCTTTCGATTGCCGTCCGTGTTCACGAGCTTCGCTATCTGCTGCGCGGGCATCATCATCATTGGCACCATAGCACGCGCAAACTTCACCCAAACGGGATTTTCTGGAGCGACTGTTCCGCCTTCGTCCGACAATGTGCCGCCCTTGCGCACTGTGTCTGCCAGATTCTCAAAGCCGCCTGTGAGCATGGGCGAGAGCAGGAACTCAAGTGTTCCGCCCATGTAGCCTTGCGAGCGCCGGTCCAGAAAAATTGCAGAGTCCTGCGTTAAGCGATAGCGCCCGTCCTCTTTAGTCAAGAATCCTACGATGACCAGATAATCACAGAGAATACGCACTCCCCGCTCTGAAGCATTACACTGCGCGGCTAACGCTTGCGCGATCTCTTTGCCTTCGCCGATTGCTGTGAACAGGTCAAGCTCGACTGCTGCCTTAATTGCGGCTGTGCGTTGATAAGCATTAACGGTCTCGAAGAAAAGTTCAGGTGATGGTTGTTTCATCTGCTCGGACATGATGGTTGCCTCTTTGATTATGATTTTGGAGCGGCTGAATGCTAACGACTCTTGAAGAATTATTCAACGCCGCTCAGGGAATAAGTAAGACCTTTCCTGTTGTCTCTCTTCCCTCAAGCTGGCGATGCGCTTCGGAAGCTTCTGCAAGCGGAAACGTCTTTCCGATGCGCAGCTTCAACTCGCCCGTGCTGACCCACTTGAGAACATCCCCAGCGCGCCACAGCAACTCTTCGCGCGTCGCCGCGTAGTGCGCAAGACTCGGCCTGGTCAGGTAGAGTGAGCCGCCTTGAGCAAGCAGCGCGGCATCAAACGGCGGCACTGGTCCGCTCGATTGGCCGAACAGCGCAAGAAGCCCTCGCGGCGCAAGCGACTTAAGGCTCTTCGTGAAAGTCGTCTTGCCTACGGAATCGTAAACGACCTGAACGCCGCGCCCATTGGTTGCGCGCTTCACCTCTTCCTCGAAATCCTGCTTCGTGTAAATGATGACTTCGTCCGCGCCAGCCTCACGCGCAAGCCGCGCCTTCTCTTCCGTCGAGACTGTGCCGAAGACACGCGCGCCAATTCGCTTCGCCATCTGTATCAGAAGCAGCCCGACGCCGCCAGCCGCAGCATGAACGAGCGCCGCATCGGTATTCTTGAGCGCATAGGTTGATGTCACAAGGTAATGCGCCGTCATGCCTTGCAGCATCGCCGCAGCAGCATGTTGTGAATCTATATCGTCTGGAAGCTTCACAAGTTTGGAAACAGGAACAGCCGCGTATTCTGCGTAAGCGCCCGGCGACATAGCGTAAGCGACTCTGTCTCCGACTTGGATGTCGCCCTCTCCCTCGCCGACCGCTTCGACCGTCCCTGCGGCTTCCGATCCCGGCGTGAACGGTAGCGGCATTGGATAAAGCCCCGTGCGATGATAAACGTCTATGAAGTTCACGCCCGTGGCTTCAATTTTAACGAGCGCTTCGCCCGCTTTAGGCGTCGGCTTTTCAACATCCTGAAGAACGAGATGGTCCGCCCCGCCGTAGCTTTCAACTCTGATTGCTTTCATAGATTCCTCATAACACCAGATATGACATAAGAACAGAAAGAGTATCACCACCCGCGCATCACGCGAAACAACACGAAGAGAACTGCACAGTCTGTTTCTCTTCGCGTTGTTTCGAGTAATGCGCGCTGGCTATCGTTTATGGCTATTATTACGAACCGCTTGAAGTCTTGCGTTCAGCCAACTCCGGCACACTTCCCTCAATTCTTTCAGGCAGTCCGCTCGCGCGAAGGCGTAAGAGCGTTGTCGCGCCACCGCTTGTTTCAATTTGAAGCGACTCTTCGCCTACACCTTCAGCCTTCTCAAAACGCACGCTCGCAGGCTCTGTGATTGTGTGCGTGATGTGATCGTCTGCGGCTTCGCCCACAATGATTGAGATGGAGTTTTTGCCGGTACCTTTCAAGTCGGCTGTGATGCCCACGAGCGGCAAATCACTCGCCTCTTCCTGCGCGCCCACATCCGTTCCAATGATTTCGATTGTCGCCAGCCAGCCCGCGTGCTCACGGCTGAACGAGTCGAAGAACTTTGACCATTCGTCATGTCGAATCTCTTCTGTCTGCATGACTGCTCCTTTCTTTACCTTCTTGTTGGAGAATTCTCCTGCGACTCACCCCGCCGTCCATAGCCTGGGGTCTCAGAGTCAACTCGTCAAAAACAGTTATTTGCTTTTGACTCCAGACTCCAAACTCATGACTTTAACTCTCGAATCGCATCTGCAATTAGGGGCGCAACCGAGACGACTCGAAGTTGCGGCCAATCTTTGTCAGTCGCCTCAATCGTGTCCGTCACAATCACCTCGCGCACGCTCTCGTGACTCAGCTTCTCGCGCGCACCCGTGAGCATCAGCCCGTGCGTCGCAGCTACAATGATTTCGGGCCGCGCGCCAGCTTCGAGCAATGCTTCTATGCCTGAACCCATAGTGCCGCCCGTAGAGATCATGTCGTCTATGATTAAGCAAGGGCGCTCGCGCACGTCTCCCACGAGGTGCATAACTTTCGTCTCTGTTCCGCTCTCGCGCTTCTTCTCTAATACGACGACCGAAGTATCCAGTCTGCGCGCAAATTCCGCAGCCATAGGAAGGCGGCCCACGTCCGGCGAGACTACAATCGTCTGTTCCGGCAACCTATCGCGCAAAGCATCTGCCAGCACGTTAACGGCGGCCAACTCGTCAACAGGAATACGGAAAAAACCTTCTAGCTGCGGCGTGTGCATGTCAACCGTTATCACGTGATGAATGCCGACGCGCTGCATCAGATCAGCGACCATGCTAGCCATGACGGGCACGCGCTCTCGGTCGCGCTTATCGGAGCGCGCGTAGCCGAAGTAAGGGATGATTGCTGTTATGTGTGCTGCGGAGGCGCGGCGGCAACTGTCTGCGAAGGCCAGCAACTCTACTAGATGCTCGTTGACGGGAGGCGCGGTCGGTTGAATGATGAAAACCTCCCGTTTGCGCACAGGCTCATCGAGACGAACGGACGTTTCGCCGTCGGGGAATCGCTCAATAGTGCACGCGCCGAGTTCGACGCCAAGCTTGCGCGCGACCTTAACGGCCAACTCGCTGTTGGCAGTTCCTGCGAAGATGACAAAATCATTCTTCATAAGCGAGAGCGGCAAAGGACCTCAGACGCTACGTCTGTAATCCGGCTTGACTGGAAGAGAACGTCTCTCGCTAAATATCTTTCAGAAGCGAGTAGCGTTCTCGTCTTAAAGCTTTCTAAAAGGGAACGGAGTAAATTGTATCAAACGGTCTGAGCGGTTGCACGCAAGCGAGGCTAATGACCGATAAGGTTTAGCTGATATACGAGATGGTGTCGGAGCGTGAGATTTGTGAAACGTAATCATTCCACAAAAATTCAAGAATCTCTTGACGGCTTTCTCGGCACAACGGTTGCTGAAACGCTCAAACATGAGGGAGGTCTGATATGACATCAATTAACTTAAGAAACAAAATCGGAGGAGCTATCTTAGCCTTCTCTATAATATTCGGCATCGGCATAGCATCAAGCCTCACGGCGCAGGCTCAGTGGCAGGACCAAAACGATCAATATCGTCGTGACCGCGACTGGCGGCGTAATCAGGATGGTAATAATGATTACGAGCGCGAGCGTGAACGACGTGAGCGTGAACGCGCCCGTCGCAACGGCGGTTATGGTAATAATGGCGGCTATGGCAATAACGGCGGTTATGGCGGCTACGGTGGCTACAACAACATCTACCGCGCAGCTCAGAACCAGGGCTATCAGGATGGCCTCTACACAGGCTCATCTGATGCACAGCGCGGACAGAGTTACAACCCGCAGAGGTCTCACTACTACAAGGACGCCACTTCCGGCTACAACTCATCCTACGGCAACAGGAATCAGTACAAGCAGGCTTACCGTGCCGGATTCACTCAGGGTTATGACCAGGGCTTCCGCCGCAACGGTGGGTACGGAGGTTATGGCAACAACGGCAGGTATGGGCGCAGCCGAACCGGAAACATTCTAGGCACTATCTTAGGCAGGCCATAAGCTGTCAAAGCATAGTCACTAGCTAACATGAAATGCCGCGATGTTGAGAGATCGCGGCATTTCTTTTTGAATAAGCCGGATTAAATCCGCAAGTTTTACAAGCGCAAGGTGAGGCTTCCAGATTTAATTCCTCGTCAACTCTTCACAGCGCCTTCGCGCTTCAGGAATTCGATTATCAGGTCAACGCTCTCTTCCATAGAGAGCAGGCTTGTATCAAACGAAAGGTGATAGTTCTCGGCGCAAGCCCAATCTTTTCCTGTCATCTCCATGATATATCTTTTTCTGGTCTCGTCCGACTCAAGGATTATCTCGCGCGCCTCTGCCTCCGTTTTGAAATGATAAATCTTCATCGTACGTTTTATGCGAAAGCTAAGCGGTGCGTGACAGAAGATGTTGAATTTCCCGCGATGGCGCGGCAGCACGTGACAGCCTCCCCAGCCCACTATAACGCAATCGTTCTCTTTGGCTATCTCTCTTAGAATCTCGGTCTGCTTCTCGAACAACTGCCGGTCCGTAAATGCGCGAAGTGGCGGCGGAGCATAGTGCGTTTCGGGCGGTCCAAGTGTTAAGCCATGAAAGAGGCGCGACCAGAAGGATGAGACCTTTTCGGCACGCGCGGCCAACTCCTCTTCGTCATAGCCTAGCTCCTCAGCGGCCAGATGCAGCACTTCTCTATCAATGTACTTGAGGCTCAACCGTGCGGCGACCAGTTGGCCTATGTACGAGCCTCCGCTACCCATCTGCCTGGCGATAGTGATTGTAGTTCTCAAGGCTCTTCCATCTCCTTGTCGTTGAATCTTAGAACTTCTCAACGAATAACCGACAAAGGTTTCGTTCTGTGCGAGGGAAGACCAATGTGTATGTGCGGTCCAGTGGCCGAGCCGGGTATAGCAACATGAAACGCGGCGAACGGGATTTCATTGCTGCGAAGATATTCGATGAGCGCTTGGCCTTCAACACTGCTCGGGTTGACTCCGACATCCATTGCGTTTCGATGATCTAATCCCCAGCGATCGTGCAGAGCGGATTGTCCGAAGGCGCTGATGGGAAGTTGTCTTCCAAATCTCTGTTGAAAGAACTGCTGCACCTTCCAAGCGTTTGAGAGCGACCAAGAGCCTGCGCCCATGTAACGAATGTATGTGGTCGTCTGAATCATCTTACCCTTCGGAAGGGGCGGCGCTTTCGCCGTCTGCTCTATCGCTTCTGCCTCGACGAGCGTTTCCGCCACGCTCTCGTCAGCCGCCGCCATTTTCGTTTTAGAATCATCAATCTTCGCCTTTGCGTCCGCAACAGCGCGCTCGTCCTCTTCAAGTTTTTTGCGGGAGATGAGACCCTCCGAATAAAGCTCCTTCGACTGCTTCAGCTTCTCTTCAGTCTCTCGAGCACTCTTCTCATAAAGAGCAATCAGTTGCTCCAAACTTTTTTTATATTCCTTCGTAGCCCGCACGAACTCTTCTCTGCTCTTGGCAAGATCGGCGTCAGCCTCCACCTTCTTACTCTCGACAGGTTTCACATTCCGCTTCTTATTCTGCGCTAGAACGTGCGATTGAGTGAATGAAAATATTAGAAGGAGTATTGAGAAGAGAATCCGCACACTCAGGCCCGCAACGCCAAAGTGAAACGATGCGCGAAGAAAATCTGAACGCTCTTTTGTTGAAATATCTTTCATCAAACCTCAATGCATAGCCGCGCCTCCAGCGCCTTTGCGCGCCCTAACTCTCTTGAATAGTAGCGCGGCAGGAATGCAGAGCACGCACAAGAAAGCGAGTATGCGAAAATTATCAATGTATGACATGACCATAGCCTGCCTGACAGCCGTTCCGTAAATCGTCGCGTAAGCCTGTTGACTAGCCATCGCAGGATTCATCTGATGCGAGAGAGCATTCTGTATCTGCTGAACTCTCTGCTGAAACATAGGGTCATACGGCGTCAGGTGCGAGGCGATTGCGGCCTGATGCACCTGCGCTTGACGTGATAAAAGAGTCGTCATTGCAGCGATGCCAATGCTTCCGCCAGTGTTTCGCATTAGATTGAAAACGCCGGAAGCGTTGCCCATCTGCTCGTTCGAGAGCGTCCCCATCGCTGTGGTCGTCAAAGGCACAAAGACGAATCCCATTGCGAGGCCGCTGATGATGCTCGGCCACACGATGCTCCCCATAGAAATCTGTAGATTTATATCGCTAAACAGATAGGTAGAGTAAGCAAGAACAGTGAAGCCGAACATTATAAGGTAGCGGCTATCCGTCCCGACCGCAAAGTTGCGATTACTTAAAATGCGCAAGTTCACGATAGGTTCGTCTGAACGCAACTCCCAGACGACGAATGCAATGAGCGCGATGATAGTTAAGATAAGCGTCCACGTGATGAAAGGCGACGCGAACCAGTCTTCCTCCTGTCCCTTGTCAAGAACGAGTTGGAGCGCGGCGAGTCCCAGCGCCATCAATCCGAAGCCTATGTAATCAATTCGACCCGGCTTCTGATTCTTGATGTAGGGCGGGTCTTCGATGAAGGTGTTCGCCATGAAGATCGCTAGAATTCCTATCGGCACGTTGATATAGAAAATCCAGCGCCAGGAGTAGTTGTCCGTAATCCAACCGCCAAGCGTTGGTCCGATGATTGGCGCTACGACCACACCCATTCCAAAGACAGCCATAGCAGAGCCGCGCTTCTCAGGCGGAAAACTTTCAAGAAGAACTGACTGAGCGATGGGCTGCAAAGCACCGCCGCCCGCGCCTTGCAGTATGCGCGCAAATATCAACATCCCTAAGCTCGTTGCAGCTCCGCAGAGCGCAGACGAGAGTGTGAAGATGGTGATGCAGACGATTAAGAAACGTTTACGACCGAAGTAGCGGCTGAGCCAGTTTGTAGCAGGAAGAATGATTGCGTTTGAGACTAAATAGCTCGTCAACACCCACGTTGCTTCTTCCGGTGTTGCAGAGAGATTGCCGCCTATGTGCGGCAGCGCGACGTTTGCGACGGAAGTGTCCAAGACTTCCATGAAGGTCGCAAGCATGACCGATGCTGCGATGAGCCAGGGGTTAAAGCTTGGCTTCCACACAGCATGAGCGGCAGGGGGCTTCGGCGCTGCGCTTTTACCTGGCCGCGCCGCAGCTTTCTTCGTTCCACTCCCCTTTTCACGCGCCGGTGCTACTCCTCGCTTTCCACCGGCGACCGCCTCGCTCATTTCACCTTCACCTCTGGCACAACAGACATGCCCGGCGCGAGCGTGTGTTGCGCGTCCAGTTGATCTTTATCAAAGTCAATCTTGACCGGCACACGCTGAACTACTTTCACATAATTACCCGTAGCGTTCTCAGGCGGAATCAGACTGAAGCGTGCGCCCGTGCCAGCCTGTATGCTGTCAACGTGGCCGTTGAAAACTTTGTCCGGGTAAGCGTCAATGTAAAGCTCAACGGGCTGGCCCGGCTTCAAAGACCCGATCTGATTCTCCTTGAAGTTCGCAGTCACCCAGACATCGCCCGGCACAACCGCCATCAGAGGCTGCCCGACTTGAACGAGCGCGCCTTCTTCAACGGCCTTTCGAGTCACGCGGCCAGACTCCGGCGCTTTAATCTTCGTGTATGAGAGTTCAAGCTCTGCCTGTTCGAGCGCGGCGCGCAACTGCTCAATCGTAGCGCCTGCGGTTTCAGCCTGAGCTTGACTGACTGCGATCTGTTCAGGCGCTGTGTTGGCCTGAGCAAGGCGACCCATAGCTTCGCCCACGCCAGCCTGCGCTCCGCCCACTTGCGTCTCTGCGCGGCGCGCGTTCTCTGCCGCAGTGGTTTGCGCTGAGCGTGCCTCCGATACCTGCGCTTCTGCGGCTGCGACACGTCCTCGCGCAGTTTCGAGTTGGGCGTTTGCTGTGCGCGATGCGGCGACTGCCTGATCCAGACGCTGACGCGAAATCTCATCTTTTGAATAAAGCTCCTGGTAACGCTGAACGTCTGCGTTAGTCATCGAAGCTTCAGCTTCTGCGGCTGTGACTTGAGATTGCGCCTGCGATAGATTTGCTTGGGCTGTCGAAATGCCTGCGCCTGCCTGCGCTATTCGCGTGCGCTCGGCTGCGGCTGCGGCTCTTTGCGAAGCGACGCCCGCGCGAGCCTGCTGCACGGTTGCAGATGCCTGCTGAACATTAGCTTTAGTATTTGCGCGAGTGAGTTCGACACCCGTATGGGCTTCACGAAGGCGCGCCTCACCTGCTTCGAGCGCTGCACGCGCCTGTTGGACTCGCGCCTCGTAATCGCGTGCATCCAACTCTGCGATAAGCTCATCCTTTTGAACTACCTGATTGTCTGTGACGTAAACCTTCGCAACGTAGCCTGAAACCTTCGGGCTGACCTGAACGACGCGACCGTCAATGAAGGCGTCGTCGGTTGATTCATGAGCGCGAGCGTAGAGCCAGTAGCGCACGCCAAAGATCGCCGCGACTATTAGAAGGATTGCAGCAATGCCTAGAAAGGCAGGGCGCTTGTAAAGAGGTCTCTTTCTCATAACCACTTCATCGTCTGTTGTGATTGATTCAATCTCTTCCTCATCCTCGTCCGTGCGCCGCGCATCTTCATCAACTGCTTCGACGACAGGCTGAGGGCCTTTCGCCTCAACAGTCTCTTTCTCTTTCGTCTCTTCTCGTTCTTTTTGATCTATCACTTCCGACATACTATCTACTCCGAATAAACTTTAGGCATTACGCTGTTGAGCGTCCCTTAACAATCAACTGCGTACCTCATGGATTATTAACTTTCCCAGAACCTTTTAATCTTCACCAACGAAATGCTTCTGCGCGGCCAACTGACGCCGCAAGATTCAGACGAGCGGCGTTGTATTGAGCTAGCGCATTGACCTGCGCGTCGCGCGCGTTTGCGAGCGCCGTCTGCGCGTTGACTACTTCAAGATTATCGCCCACGCCTGCGCGAAAACGGTCCTGCGCCATCTCCAACTCGCGCTGCGCTAACCTTACGCTCTCGTCGGCAGCGTGAACTTGAGCGACAGCCGTTCTCAAGGTCACAAGAGCCAGCCGCACGTCCTCTTCGACCTGACCGCGCACGCTGCCTAATTCAAGCTCTGCCTGACGCTCACGGCTCGTTGCGACAGTCAAGCGCCCGCGCGTCAAACCTCCATTGAAGATTGGAACGTTCAACTGAATCGCCGCGCGTCTTGTAGGCAAATCCGTATTGGTCGGCGTGATGCCGCTCACGCCGTAATCGCCAACGAACTCAAGCGAGGGTAGAAACTCCGCCTCTACGGCCTTGCGCTCCAAACCGTTTAATCTCAACTGCTCTTCTGCAATCTGCACCTCACGGCGATTCTCATTGGCTTCGGCAACAGCCGAGTCAGCAGGAGGTTCTACTTCGTCTGTAAATCTAAGCTGGTCCGTGAGCGTCAAAGAACTTCCGAGCGGGAGGCCGACGACTCGCTGCAAATTAAGACGCGCCTGCTCCGAGCTTGTCTGAGCCTGAGCAAGCCGCAACTGCTCCTGCGCAAGCCTTGTCTCCGCGCGCGTGACATCAACTCCTGTTGCTACGCCAGCATTGCGCTGGTCCGTTGCGAGTTTAAGTAACATCTGCGCTAATTCCACGTTCGCCTGCGCAGCGCTTACGGCGCGATCAGCGCGCAGGGCTTCAAGGTAAGTGAGAGCCGTAAAGCTTGCGACCTGTTCGCGCGCCAATTGCTCTTGAAGCTCGGCAATGTGAACGCCCGCTTGCCCCGCCCTGTAATTGCGAATCGCGCTCAGGCTGAAGATGGTCTGAACAAGCCGAGCGCGAGCGTCGAAGTTGTTGAATGGTCCTATGAAGGTTCTAGTGATGCCCGGAAAAGTTCCTGGTTGAAAACCGAGCGCGGCCAAATTCTGCGTGATGCTTGCCTGATATGCCGTTGCGCTTATGTTCGGCAGAAGTCCAGAGAGCGATTCCTGCTTCAAACCTTCTGCCTCGCGCCGCCGCTCGTGTGCAAGAAGTGTGGTCACGTTGTTCTGGATTGCCAGTTGAACCGCCTGGCTTAGACTGAGCACAGATGGAGCGGGCGAGACTTTGGCTGCGCCGGGCAACTGCTGCTGGCCTGTGATAGTTGTAGTTGGCGCGGTGCGCGTCGAAGGCGGACCACCAATCTGTCCACTTGGCGCGGGTGCGCCTTGCTGCTGTCCTGTCTGCCCGCTCGTTGGACCTGCCTGCGGGTTGCTGCTACCGCCGCCGCTCTGCCCCGTTGAGTTCGGATTCGGAGAAGATGTCTGCCCGCCCGTTTGCGTATTACCGCCAGCTTGCGCTGCAACTCCTGCGACTCCAAAGAGCGCAAAGATTAGAATCAATATCAGATAACGAAAATTCACAACCAAGCCCCCGCCCGTTCAAAACCTTATTTACCGCCGTTCATTGATACTCGCTTTAAAGAGCTTTGAGTGCTGTGCCTGAGCTTCATCAGCAACTCGCTTAATGCTGCCTTATCCCTATTGCTCATGCCTTTGAACATCTCACGCACCCTTGAGTAATGAGCCGGAAGAATTGATTCAAGAAACTTTTTGCCAGCCTTCGTCAGCCGCACCAGACGAACGCGACGATCTCTCTCATCCTCTGTGCGCTCTACAAACTTTCGCCTCGCCAGATAATCGATCAGCCCCGTCACGTTGGCACGGCTAACGAGCAGAAGCTCGCCAAGCTCGTGCATGGGGCATCCATCACCTTCGAACCGGCTTAAAACCATCAAGACGTTGAAAGCCCCCAACGAAAGATTGTGCTCGTCAAGCCGCCGCGCAAGATGCGAGTGAATCACTTCGTATGTGTACGCCAGATTGATGAGCAGTTCGACCGAAGGCCAGTGAAACTCCTCGTACTTGCCGCTGTGGTGGCGCATACGGTTCAGATAATGATGCTCGCGCTTATCCGATCCAGGCTTTTCCTTCCGCACAGGCTTTTTCATTGTACGTATAATAATATACTTAATGTCCTGATTGTCAAGTTCTTAACTATTATCTTAATTATAGCCCTGATGATGATTCAAGGTTTTGTACTGAGCAGTACAAAACCTTGAATCCAGATAATTAGCGCGATGTTAGCCGGAGCTAGTTTAACGCCGTCTGTATCTTGTAATTGTTTCAATTCTTCCACACTTATGTTTCGGCGAGCGACGCGAGTTTCATAGATGATGCTTGCAGCCCGTCCGTTCATAAAAGATTGCGGGCAGGGAATGAGCTTTTTCCTCTACAGTTCTCTTTAACCGTCCGCTTGACAATGAAACTCCCTGCGGTTAAGTTTTCTCGTCTTTATGAAATGATCTTTCTAAAAGGGTAGAGGAGCGGTCTCCAATAGTAGCCGGGCGCTTGAGACAGGAGGGTTCGTAGCTTTCGGTGAAAGGGGCAGATCGCCGAAACTCGCTTGAAGCGCTCATCCCTCATGAGCGGCGGGTTGGTTGCTGCGGCTAAATCCGCAGGACTGTCATCGAAACAGGTTCGGTGGAGAGCTACGCGACACTTTCACGAATTCTTGAGCGCGCGATTTGAATCCAGGCTCAAGGTGGAAAAGATTCTGAAGAGGTCGGTCGTGTTCACACACGATGCGGCCTCTTTGCTTTTTCGGCAGGCGCTCGGCGTTCAGTAACGCCATCTCCCCCGCCTTCGATCTCTTCAATACGTTCGTTATGAATCTTAAACCTCAGTTGATGAAGTTCGGCGGAACTTCCGTCGAAGATGCTGACGCTATCAATCGCGTTAGCCAAATTGTTTATTCGAGAAGGGATTCCCTGCCCATCGTCGTCGTTTCGGCAATGAGCAAGGTTACGGACGCGCTTCTCTTCTGCGCGCAAAGGTCAGCAGAAGGAGAACTGGAAGCGGCGCGCGATGTGATTGAAGAACACTTTCTACGCCATACGACGGTCGCGCAAGATTTATTGAGCACGAGCGAGCGCGCAAGCTTTGAATCCTTAGTCGAAGACGCGCGCGCAAACGTAGCAATCATCTCGCGCGCCATTCGTGAGAAGCGCCAACCTTTCGCGCTCTTGCAGGATGCGCTCGCTTCCATAGGCGAGACTCTTTCGGCTTCCCTGCTCGCAGCCGTGTTGCGTGAAAAAGGATTGCCCGCACGATTCGTTGATGCGCGGCAGTTCATCGTCACAGACGACGCATGGGGGCGCGCCGCGCCGTTGATGAAAGAGACAGAGCAGAAGACGCGTGCGCTCATTCAGCCTCTGCTCGAAGCGTCCGAGTTGCCCGTCATGGGCGGCTTCATAGCTTCGACCGAGAGCGGCGAGACGACAACCTTAGGGCGCGGAGGCTCTGACTTTACGGCTGCAATCGTCGGCGCTTCTCTTCATGCTCAGGAGATTCAGATTTGGACCGACGTTCCCGGCGTGATGACAGCAGACCCGCGAATTGTACGAAGCGCACGCACTATTCCCAGACTCTCTTACGCGGAAGCTTCGGAACTCGCCTACTTCGGCGCAAAGGTTCTGCATCCTAAAACTATTCTTCCCGCAGTAGAGCGCAGCATTCCGGTCCGCATCTGTGATTCACGCAACCTGGAAGCGCAAGGCACGGTCGTCTATTTCGACGCCGGACGAACGCCCCGCACGGTGAAAGCAATCGCGCACAAGATGGGCGTTCACATCCTGAGCGTCACGTCCGCGCGAATGCTCGGCGCTTACGGTTTCCTGCGCGCCATCTTCGATGTCTTCGAGCGTCATAAGACGATTGTTGATGTCGTGACCACTTCGGAGGTGAGCGTCTCAATCTCTCTGGAAGACACGGACGCGCTCGATTCTATTGTCAGAGATTTGCAAGAGGTCGGTGAAGTTAAAGTCGAGCGCGGGCGCGCAATCATCTGCGTCGTAGGCGAAGGCTTGCGCAACACGTCCGGCATCGCAGGCCGTCTTTTCAATACCATCAGGGACATAAACGTACTGCTAATCTCGCAGGGAGCATCAAGCATCAACCTGACCTTCGTCATAGAAGAGGAGCGAGCGGCTGAAGCGGTCCAGCGTCTGCACGCTGCGTTCTTCGAGCAGGCTGCAGAAGAGACTTTGTCGCACGCTGGCGGCCATTAACATGGATTTAGTCGAGCTTACACGAACGCTCATAGACATTCCGTCCGTCTCAGGCGAAGAGGACGGGGTCGGGCGCTTTCTTTTTAACTATCTTCAAAGCCTCGGCTTCAAGGTAGAGCGTCAGGAGATAGCTCCCACACGCGCCAATATCATTGCGACTGCGGGCGCGCAACCATCCCGCGTAATGCTTTCAACGCACATGGACACAGTGCCGCCGCACATCCGGTCCGGCGAAGACGAAGATTTCATAACGGGGCGCGGCTCGTGCGACGCGAAAGGAATCATAGCCGCGCAGATTTTTGCGGCGAGGCGTTTGATAGAAGAAGGAGTTGAAGATGTTGGGCTGCTCTTTACAGTTGACGAAGAGCAGGCGAGTCTGGGCGCACGCGCTTTGAACTCGCACGAGCTTGCACGCTCCTGCCGCTATCTAATCAATGGCGAACCTACGGGTAACTTGCTCGCCACAGGCTCGAAAGGCTCTCTGCGCGTTCGCATTCACACGGAAGGTCGCGCGGCGCATTCCGCTTATCCTGAGCGCGGGGAATCTGCAATAGAAAAATTATTGGATGTTCTATCGGACGTGCGTGCGTGCGAGTGGCCTGTCGAGGATTTCTTCGGCTCGACGACCTGCAACATTGGCGTGATTGCGGGCGGAACGAGAACGAATGTCGTTCCGGCTGAGGCGCAGGCTGATCTGCATTTCCGTCTTGTGACGGATTCAACGGTTATAAAGAGTATGCTCGAAGAGATTGTGCGCGGGCGCGCCGTGGTTGAATATCTTTCTGTCTCTGATCCAGTGCGAATGCTCGCCCTTGAAGGCTTCGAGCAATGCGTCGTGCGCTTCACGACAGACATCACGTATCTATCGAATTGGGGAACACCGCTTCTTCTAGGTCCAGGCTCAATCTTCGACGCGCACACTGAACACGAGAGAGTTTCAAAGCGCGAGTTGAAAGAAGCAGTCGAGCTTTACGTGCGAATGGCGCGTGCGCTTCTGGCTAAAGATAGCGTAAGCGCTGCATGTACGGGTCAGTACCACCTGCGGTAGCGGGTGGGTCTTAGCCGCGCAAAACCCACCCGCTACCGCAGGTGGTACTGACAAAACTGCACCGTACATTACTTGTTAAAGGAAACTGTAGATGAAACTTGCGTTAATCGGTCACGGCGCGATGGGAAAGCTTGTAGAAGCGCACGCCGCGCGGGAAGGTCACGAAGTATCAAGAGCGATTACTTCCAAAGATGCCGCGCGCGGCGTTGAAACTTTGGCAGAAGCTTTGCGAGGCCACGATGCCGCGATAGATTTTTCTGTTGCCGATGCGGTTCGCACAAACGTAGAGGCTTGCGTGCGTGCTCATGTTCCGCTTGTTGAAGGAACAACGGGTTGGAACTCTGAGCTTGATTTTGTGCGCGAGTTTGTCAATCAACATAACGGCGCACTAATCTATGGCGCGAACTTCTCAATAGGCGTGAACCTCTTTTACAGGGTTGTTGCGCAAGCCGCCGAACTGTTCAGCGCTGTCGACGGCTACGAGCCTTTCATAGAAGAGGCTCATCACTCGCGTAAGCGCGACGCGCCATCTGGCACTGCGCTGAAATTACGCGACATCGTTGCCGCGCACACAGCGGGCGACATCTCAGTTGCTTCAACTCGCGCAGGCCACATAGCGGGCACGCATCGCGTAGGGTTTGATTCACTCGCGGATCAAGTCCTTCTCACGCACACTGCTCGCTCGCGCGAAGGTTTTGCAGCAGGAGCGCTTCTTGCTGCGCGTTGGATTACGGGCAGGCAGGGCGTTTACGAATTTACAGATGCTATTGACGAGATTCTCAAAGAAAGGAAAGTTTAAGTCATGACATTAGACACAAGCTGGCTCAGAGGCTGCGCGACTGCGCTCGTTACGCCGTTCAAAAAGGGCGGAGAGATTGACGAAGAGAGATTGCGCGCTCTCATTGAATATCAAATCCAGGGCGGCGTTCAACTCCTTGTTCCTTGCGGGACGACGGGCGAGAGTGTGACGATGACGGATGAAGAGAACGAGCGCGTCGTAAAGATTACGATTGAGGTGGCGCAAGGTCGCGCGCACGTAATCGCAGGCGCAGGAACTAATTCGACGGCGAACACAATCAATAAAGCTAAGTTTGCGCGAGACGCTGGCGCTGATGCCGTGCTCGTTGTTGCGCCTTACTACAATAAGCCAACGCAAGCGGGCCTCGACGCGCACTTTCGAGCCGTCGCAGAAGCTGTCCCGGATACGCCCGTCGTTTTATACAACGTGCCCGGCAGAACTTCATCGAACATCGCGGCGCAGACTACATTGAAGCTCGCGCGCGAGGT